>NZ_SSOK01000067.1:0-28379 GCF_029871195.1 Pseudomonas sp. BN415 | reverse complement strand
GGAGCGCTCGGAACCATTCTCGGCAACATCGAAGGCCTTGGTACGGTCGGAACCACCTTCAGCCACACGCAGGGACTGGGAGCGGTCGGAGCCATTCTCTGCGACACGGTGGATGCTGGTGCGGTCAGCGCCACCTTCGGCAACGCGGTGGATGGAAGTGCGGTCGGCACCACCCTCGGCAACCGACAGTGCAAAAGCGGAGGCGGACAGGCTGGCGATGAACAGGCTGGCGAAGATTTGCTTTTTCATTTTGGTCACCTTGGTTGGAAGGGGGTTGGAATTCGTCTACGGGGCCCATGTTACTGATGCGGTTTCGATGAAGAAGTGATGCTGAGTAATGGTTACCATCGACGCTATTGATGGTTCATTTATTCCAATTAAAAACAATTACTTATGTGCGTTATAAGGGCGCATTCGCGTTAAGTGGAAGGGCTTTTTCCGTTAGCTGGAATAATCAATTTTCTAGATGAATTCAGGGTGAATTTGCTCATTTTATGAGCGTCTGCTGAATCGAGGCCCTCGCCGCCACCCGGCGCGCCGGTGGCAACGAGCTTGACCTGTCTGCGTTTCAGGGGTTGTCGGCGTCGATGACGGCCTTGGTGAAGGCCTGCGGATCTTCCTGAGGCAGGTTGTGGCCGATGCCGCCGGAGATCAGCCGGTACTCGTACTTGCCGGTGAAGCGCTTGGCCGATAGCCGTCTGCCGAGACAATCTCAGGCCACGCCACCAGATCGAGCCAACCCGTCTCTTCGCACGTCAATAAATGCCCCGCCTAGGGGTATACCCACCGTGCAAGCCAGCAAGTCGTCATTACTTTCTGGCCCCGCGTTGGGGTTCGCTACGCCCTACACATTTACCTCGCCACAACGGCCTTTCCCTTCGTCGTCCATCCGGACGATTCCCCGCCCGGCGCAAGTCGCCAGACTCCTTGCCAGCCCCAGGAATCACAAAAAGGCAGCCTTATGGAATTCGCGTTCAGCGATGAGCAGGAGATGATCCGCGAGTCCGCCGAGAGCTTTCTCGCGGACGTTTCCGATTCCGCCGCCGTGCGGGCGGCCATGGCCACCGAGCTGGGCCATGACCCGGACCTCTGGCGGCGACTGTGCAACGAGATGGTCTGGCCGGCCATTCATATCCCCGAACAATATGGCGGCCTCGGACTGGGCTTCGTCGAGCTGGCCATCCTGCTTGAGCAAATGGGTCGCCGGTTGTTCTGTTCGCCGTTCTTCGCCAGTGCCTGCCTGGCAACCCCGGCGTTGTTGCTGGGTGGCAGTGAGGAACAGAAGGCCCGTTGGCTGCCGCAACTGGCCGATGGCAGCCTGACCGCCACCCTGGCCTATGCCAGCAACAACCTCAATGGCCGCGATGCGGTGCAGGCAAGCTATCGCGTCGAGGGCAGCGGAGTCGTGATCGACGGCTGCCTGCGCCAGGTGGTGGACGGCCACAGCGCGGGCCTGCTGATAGTGGCCGCGCGCGGTCGGCAGGGTGTCTGCCTGTTCGCTGTACCCGCCGACACGCCTGGCGTCCGCTGCCGCCTTATCCCGACCCTGGACCAGACCCGCAAGCTGGCCGAGGTGGAGCTCAGTCAGGTCTTCGTCGGCGCCGATGCCCAGTTGGGTGAGCCGGGGCAGGGCGGTGAGCTGCTGGAGAAGATCCTGCAACTGGCCTGCGTGGCCCTGGCCGCCGAGCAGACCGGCGGCGCCCAGCAAGCCCTGGACCTGACGCTGGCCTACACCGCCGAGCGTCAACAGTTCGGTCGTTCCATCGCCAGCTTCCAGGCCATCAAGCACCGCGCCGCCGACATGATGCTGGAAGTGGAGTGCGCGCGTTCGGCGGCACTCTACGCCGCCTGCGTGGCCGAGGAAGCCCTGGCCCCGAATGGTGACAAGGGTGTCGCTGCTGAGCTGCCCCTGGCCGCCGCCCTGGCCAAGTCGCGTTGCTCGGAAGCCTTCTTCCACTGTGCGGCGGAGTCCATCCAGTTGCATGGCGGCGTCGGCTTCACCTGGGAGTACGACCCGCACCTTTACTTCAAGCGCGCCCGGGCCAGTGAAGCCCTGTTCGGCGCGCCGTCCTGGCACCGGGAGCGGATTGCCGCGGCCCTTCTGGGGGAGATCGCATGAAGATCAGTTTCAGTGAGGCGGATGAATGCTTCCGCCGTGACGTGGCCGGCTGGCTTGCCGACAATCTGCGCGGCGAGTTCGAGGTCCTGCGCTTTCGCGGTGGCCCGGGGGACGAGCACAGCTTTCCCGAAGAACGCAAAGCCTGGGAGCGCAAGCTGGCCGAAGGCGGCTGGACCTGTGTGGGCTGGGCGCCGGAGCATGGCGGACGCGGCCTATCCATCAGCCAGCAGGTGATCTTCCACGAGGAGTACGCCCGTGCCGGTGGCCCCGGCCGCATGGGGCACATCGGCGAAGGCCTGGCCGGGCCCACCATCGCTGCCTTCGGTACCGAAGAACAGCAACGCCGCCTGCTGCCGGGCATCGTCGCCGGCACCGAGTTCTGGTGCCAGGGTTACTCGGAGCCGGGGGCCGGCTCCGACCTTGCGAACGTGAAGACCCGCGCGGTGCTGGAGAGCGGCCAATGGCGCATCAGCGGCCAGAAGGTCTGGACCTCGCTGGCGCACGAATCCGAATGGTGCTTCGTCATCGCCCGCACCGAGCCGGGCAGTGTCGGGCACCAGGGGCTGTCCTTCCTGCTGGTGCCGATGCACCAGTCTGGCGTTACGGTGCGGCCCATCGAGCAGCTCACCGGCACCTCGGAATTCAACGAGGTGTTCTTCGACGAGGCCGTCACCGACGCCAGTAACATCCTCGGCGCCCCGGGCGATGGCTGGAAGATCGCCATGGCCCTGCTGGGCTTCGAGCGCGGCGTCTCCACCCTTGGCCAGCAGATGCTGTTCCAGAACGAACTGGAGGAAATCATCCGCATCGCCCGCGCAAACGGCGCGGCCCGCGACCCGCTGCTGCGCCAGCGTATCGCCGACGCCTGGAGCGGACTGCGCATCCTGCGCTACAACTCCCTGCGCATGCTCTCCGGCGCCCAGGACGGTTCGCTGCGCCGCGAGGCGATGATCTACAAATTGTGCTGGTCCAATTGGCACGTCGCCCTCGGCAAGCTGGCTATGGACGTGCTCGGCCCGGACGCCGAACTGCTGGAGGGCGGCCCCTACCAGTTGGGGCGCCTGCAATCGATGTTCCTCTTCAGCCGCTCCGACACCATCTACGGCGGCACCAACGAAATCCAACGCAACATCATCGCTGAACGCGCGCTGGGCATGCCCCGCGAGCCGCGCGTGCGCGCCTGATCCGAGGACCTTGCATGAGTACTCCAACCTACGTTCCCGGCCATGGCCTGCTGCGCGGCAAGTCGGTGCTGATCACCGCCGCCGCGGGGGCCGGCATCGGCTTTTCCGCCGCCCTGCGCGCTGCCGAGGAAGGCTGCCGGGCGCTGATGATCAGCGACATCCATGAAGGCCGCCTGCAGGAAGCGGCACTGAAGATCCGCGAGGTCACCGGGCTGGACCGGGTCTACACCCGCGAATGCAACGTCACGTCCGAGGAGCAGGTGCAGGCCCTGGTGGCTGCCGCCGAACGCGACCTGGACGGCGTCGATGTGCTGATCAACAACGCCGGCCTGGGCGGTTCGCGGTTGTTGGTCGAGATGAGCGACGAGGAATGGCACCGCGTCCTCGACGTGACGCTCACCGGCACCATGCGCATGACCCGCGCCATGCTGCCGAAGATGATCGAGCGCCAACGCGGCGTGATCGTCAACAACGCCTCGGTGCTCGGCTGGCGCGCGCAGAGGGAACAAAGCCACTATGCCGCCGCCAAGGCCGGTGTCATGGCCCTGACCCGCTGCGCAGCGGTGGAAGCGGCCGAGCACGGCATCCGCATCAACGCGGTGAGCCCGAGCATCGCCCTGCACGATTTCCTGAAGAAGTCCGCGCCCAAGGAACTGCTGGACCAGCTCGCCTCTCGCGAAGCTTTCGGCCGCGCCGCGGAAGTCTGGGAAGTGGCCAACGTGATGATGTTCCTGGCCAGTGACTACAGCTCCTACATGACCGGCGAAGTGTTGTCGGTTTCCAGCCAGAGGGCCTGAGCATGGCAACGATCTTCGATACTCCGGTGGCCCTGCTGGAGCGCATTGGCGAACAGCTGGGCCACAGCGACTGGCTGAGTGTGGAGCAGTCGCGCATCGACCAGTTCGCCGAAGCCACCGGCGACCACCAATGGATCCACGTCGACCCGGTGCGCGCTGCCGGTGGCCCCTTCGGGGCCTGCATCGCCCACGGCTACCTGACCCTGGCCCTGGTCAACCTGTTCCTGCCGCAGATAGTCGAGGTGCGCGGCATCTCCATGGGCGTGAACTACGGCTGCGAGAAGGTGCGCTTCCCCAACGTCGTCCGCGCCGGCAGCCGCGTACGCGGCAGCGCCCAGCTGGTCGCGGCCGAAGAAGTGAAGGGCGGCATCCAGGCCACCATTCGCGTCAGCGTGGAGATCGAGGGCGAAGAGCGGCCGGGCTGCGTGGTGGACACCATCAGTCGGTATTACCCGGCCTGATCCCGCTTTCCCTGTGGGGCGAATTCATTCGCTAAAGGGCAGCGCAGCTGCCCCCTTCAGGCCTTACAGGGCAGACCTTCGGTCTGCATAGCGAATGAATTCGCCCCCACAAAGAAGCCATGGCCGGCCAACGAATTTCGAGGACAACGCAATGAAAGAAGCCGTAATCGTATCCACCGCCCGCACGCCCATCGGTAAAGCCTTCCGTGGTGCCTTCAACGACACCGAGGCGCCGCTGATGGGCGGCCATGTGGTGCGCGAGGCGCTGCAGCGCGCGGGCGTCGAGCCGGGCGAAGTGGACGATGTGATCATGGGCGCCGCCGCCCAGCAGGGCACCCAGGCCTACAACCTCGGCCGCCTCTGTGCGACCGCCGCCGGGTTGCCGGCCAGCGTGTCGGGCATGGCGGTGGAGCGCCAGTGCTCCTCGGGGCTGATGAGCATCGCCCTGGCCGCCAAGAGCATCATGTGCGATGAAATCGACATCGCCGTCGCCGGTGGCCTGGAGTCCATCTCGCTGGTGCAGAACAAGCACAAGAACAGCTACCGCAACCAGTCCGAGGCGGTACTGGCGCAGGACCCACGCGCCTATATCCCGATGATCGAGACGGCAGAAATCGTTGCCGAGCGTTATGGCATTTCCCGAGAGGCGCAGGACGAGTACAGCTACCAGAGCCAGCTGCGCACCGCCCTGGCCCAGGGCGCCGGCCGGTTCGACGCCGAACTGGCGCCGCTGGCCGTGCGCAAGCTGGTGATGGACAAAGCCACCGGCGAAAGCCGCCACGAAACCGTGACCCTGGGCCGCGACGAGTGCAACCGCGCGGACACCACCCGGGAGAGCTTGAGCACCCTGGAACCGGTCTGGCAGGGCGGGCAGTGGACCGGTGCTGGGCGCTTCATCACCGCCGGCAACGCCTCGCAACTTTCCGATGGCGCCAGTGCCTCGGTGCTGATGAGCGCGCAACAGGCCGAACGCCGTGGCCTGGAGCCCCTGGGCTTTTACCGTGGCCTGGCGGTGGCCGGTTGCGATGCCGACGAAATGGGCATCGGTCCGGTGTTCGCCATTCCCAAGCTGCTCAAGCGCCACGGCCTTTCCATGGACCACATCGGCCTGTGGGAGCTGAACGAGGCCTTCGCCTGCCAGGTGATCCATTGCCGCGACACCCTGGGGATTCCCGACGAGCGCCTGAACGTGAATGGCGGCGCCATCGCCATCGGCCATCCGTTCGGCATGTCCGGCGCGCGCATGGTCGGCCATGCGCTGATCGAGGGTAAGCGCCGTGGCCTGCGCTACGTGGTGGTGAGCATGTGCATCGGTGGCGGCATGGGTGCCGCCGCTCTGTTCGAAGTGGCATGAGGAGAACGCAATGATCAGTCCGCAACAGGTTCAACAGACCATGGCTCGCTACATCGAGCTGGTGGATGCCTGCGATATCGACGGCATCCGCGCGCTGTACGCCGACAACGCCACGGTGGAAGACCCGGTGGGCAGCCCGCTGCATGTGGGCATCGACGCCATCGACCGCTTCTACCGCGAGGGCCTGGGCAAGGCCAACGCCCGCGCCCGGCGAACCGGGCCGGTGTCCGCCAGCCACGCCGGCAGCGGCGCGGTTCCCTTCTGCGTTGACCTGGACTGGAACGGCCGCGCCTGTTCCATCCAGGTGATCGACGTGATGGAGTTCGACGCCGAGGGTCGCATCGTGTCCATGAAGGCCTTCTGGGGCGAGGCCAACCTGGTGCCACGGGAGCAGCCATGAACCTGGAGCAGCGCCTGGCGCGGCTGGAGGCAATCGAGGCCATCCGCCAGCTCAAGCACCGCTACCTCAACGCCTGCGACCTGAAGGACGTGGAGGCGATCCGCGCGTGCTTTGCCGAGGGTGAAGTCGCCATCGACTACGGCCCCGTGGGGACCTTCCGGGATCGCGACAGCTTTGTCGCGCTGTACCAGTCCCTGGCCTGCAACGCGCGGGTGATCGACCTGCACCACGGCGCCAATCCGGAGATCGCGCTGGTGGGCGAGGAAGAGGCGGTGGGGCGCTGGGCGCTGTACTACTTCTACCTCGACGCTGAAACCGGCGCCACGCGGCAGCTGGGCGGGTTCTACCAGGACCGCTATCGGTGCATCGATGGCGCCTGGAAGATCGTCGAGACGGTGTTCAGGGCGCATTCGATGGTGGAGTCCGCCGCTACCACTTGATGGGTATCGCTCCGCTCCACCGCAATCCTACGAAGTCTGTCCGTAGGATGGGTGGAGCTTGCGATACCCATCAGCCCCTCAATTCACCCCCGCCGCGTCCAGAAACGCCGGCTTCTCCCCGCCACCATGCACACAGATATCCGCGCCGCTCACATAGCTGGCCAGCGGTGAGGCGAGGTACAGGCAGGTGTCGCCGATGTCCTCGGGGCTGGCCATGCGTTGCAGGGGTATGCCCGCCGCCACGCGGGCCACGCCTTCGGCATCGCCGTAGTGCAGGTCGGCCTGCTCGGTGAGGATCAGCCCGGCGGTCACCGCGTTCACCCGTACCTTCGGCGCCCATTCCACGGCGAGCGAGCGGGTGAGGTTGAGCAGCCCGGCCTTGGCCGCGCCATAGGCGGCGGTGCCCGGGGAGGGGCGAGTGGCGCTGACGCTGCAGATGTTGATGATGGCGCCGCCTTCCGACTGCGCCTGCATCACCCGATTGGCCAGCTGGCAGAGGTTGAGCGGGGCCAGCAGGTTGAGGCGGATGATGGATTCGGAGAAGCGCGGCGAGGCCGTGGCCGCCTCGGCATGGGGGGCGCCACCGGCGTTGTTCACCAGCACGTCGAGGCGGCCGAAGCGTTCCACGATGCTGTCGAGCATGGCTTGCAACTGCTCCAGGTCGCGCACGTCGCAGGGTAGGAAGTGCGCGTTGCGTCCGTGGTGTGATGGCAGGCTTTCCGGGGCGTTGCGCCCGCAGATCACCACCTCGGCGCCTTGCTCCAGAAAGCGCAGGCTGATGCCCCGGCCCACACCCTTGCCGCCGCCGGTTACCAACACCACCTTGCCGCTGAAATCCAATGCATCACCCATGGTCGTTTCCTCTGAAATGTCGATAGGCAGAGGCTAGGGTGAGCGGGGCGGGGCGCCTACGTCCGGGAGGACTAGGGTAATGCGCGGTACCGACCCTGTGGGGGCACTCCTTGTGGGGGCGAATTCATTCGCTTAGGGCAGCGCAGCTGCCCCTTGTCGCCCCGTCGGGCAGACCTGCGGCCTGCATAGCGAATGAATTCGCCCCCACAGAAAAGCGGGATCACTGCATGGGTTGCTAGTCCTCTCGGACGATGTTGCCCACCGGGGCGCGCCGAATAATCCGGCCAAACAACAAGCCGAGGAGAGTCCCATGGGCGCGCTACCGCAAGGGCGTTTCGTCACGCTGCCGGATGGCCTGCGACTGCACTACATCGAAGCGGGCGAGGGCGAGCCGGTGGTGTTCATCCACGGCAGTGGCCCCGGCGCCAGCGGCCATAGCAACTTCAAGCAGAATTACCCGACCTTCGCCAGCTTCGGCTACCGGGTGATAGTGCCCGACCTGCCGGGCTACGGCGCTTCCGACAAACCGGAAACCACCTACAGCCTGGACTTTTTCGTCAATGCCCTGACCGGCCTGCTGGACGCCCTGGACATTCAGCGCTGCGTGCTGGTGGGTAACTCCCTGGGGGGCGCCATCGCCATCAAGCTGGCGCTGGATGCGCCCAAGCGCGTCAGTCGCCTGGTGCTGATGGCTCCCGGCGGGTTGATGGAGAAGGAGCAGTACTACCTGCAGATGGAAGGCATCCAGAAAATGGGCGCGGCTTTCGCCAATGGCGAGCTGAACGATGCCGATGGCATGCGTCGCCTGCTCGGCCTGCAGCTATACGATGCCTCGCTGATCAGCGACGAGACCGTCAACGAGCGGGTCGCCGTGGTGCAGCAGCAGCCGCGCTGCGTGCTCAGCACCATGCAGGTGCCGAACATGGCGGCGCGCCTTTCCGAGCTGTCCTGCCCGATCCTCGGTTTCTGGGGCATGAACGACAAGTTCTGCCCGTCTTCTGGCGCCCAGACCATGCTCGAATCCTGTCGCAACATTCGTTTCGTGATGCTCAGCGAATGCGGCCACTGGGTGATGGTGGAGCACCGCGAACTGTTCAACCGTACCTGTCTGGACTTCCTCGCGGAGGGCCGGCCATGAGCGACGCACTGCATCGCCAGTACGGCGAAGAGCTCTACCAGGCCCTGCAGGACGGGCGCACCCTGGAGCCCCTGACCCACCGCTGGCCGGCGATCACCATCGACGACGCCTACCGCATTTCCCTGCACGCCATCGAGCGTCGGGTGGCGGCGGGTGATGCCATCGTCGGCAAGAAGATCGGCGTCACCTCTGCCGCTGTACAGCGGATGCTCGATGTGCACCAGCCGGACTTTGGCTTCATCACCCGCGATATGGGGTTCGACCATGGCGCGGAGATTTCCCTGTCCGCCAACCGCCTGATCCAGCCGCGCGCCGAAGGCGAAATCGCCTTCAAGCTGAAGCGTGACCTCAAGGGGCCAGGCGTGACCGAGCAGGATGTGCTGGACGCCACCGAATGCGTGATGCCCTGTTTCGAGATCGTCGACTCGCGCATCCACGACTGGAAGATCCGCATCCAGGACACCGTCGCCGACAACGCCTCGTGCGGGGTCTTTGTCCTCGGTCGCGAGCAGGTGGACCCGCGTGAACTGGACCTGCCCAACCTGCGCATGACTGTGTTCAAGAACGGTGTGCAGATCAGCGAAGGGCTGGGCTCGGCCGTACAGGGCAACCCGCTCACGGCGGTGGCCTGGCTGGCCAACACCTTGGGTGAACTGGGCATCCCCTTCCTGGCCGGCGAGATCATCCTCTCCGGCTCGCTGGTACCACTGGAGCCGGCGCGAGCTGGTGACCGATTCGAACTGACCATCGACGGCCTGGGCAGTGCCCGGTTGTCCTTCTGTGCCTGACTCCGGGGGAGTGGTGATGAGCAAGAAACTCAAGGCGGCCATTATCGGGCCGGGCAATATCGGGACCGACCTGCTGATCAAGATGCGTCGCTCGGAATGGATCGAACCGGTGTGGATGGTGGGCGTGGACCCGACCTCGGAGGGGCTCAAGCGCGCCGCCGAGTTCGGCCTGAAAACCACGGCCGAGGGTGTCGACGGCCTGCTGCCGCACGTGCTGGACGACGACATCCGTATTGCCTTCGACGCCACCTCGGCCTATGTGCATGCCGAGAACAGCCGCAAGCTCAATGAGCTGGGCGTGATCATGGTCGATCTCACCCCGGCAGCCATCGGCCCTTACTGCGTGCCGCCGGTCAACCTCAAGGAGCACGCCGAGAAGCTGGCGCTCAACGTCAACATGGTGACCTGCGGCGGTCAGGCCACCATTCCCATGGTGGCGGCGGTTTCCCGCGTGCAGCCGGTGGAGTACGGCGAAATCGTCGCTACGGTGTCGTCCCGCTCGGTGGGGCCGGGTACCCGGCAGAACATCGACGAATTCACCCGCACCACCGCCGGTGCCGTGGAGAAGATCGGCGGGGCGAAGCGCGGCAAGGCGATCATCGTCATCAACCCGGCCGAGCCGCCCTTGATGATGCGCGACACCATCCATTGCCTCACCGAAGGCGAGCCGAACCAGGCGGAAATTCGCACCTCGGTGCTGCACATGGTCAAGGAAGTGCAGCGCTACGTGCCGGGCTACAAGCTGATCAACGGCCCGGTGTTCGACGGTCGCAAGGTGTCGATCTTCATCGAGGTCGAAGGCCTGGGCGACTTCCTGCCCAAGTCCGCCGGCAACCTGGACATCATGACCGCCGCCGGCCTGCGCACCGCCGAGATGTTCGCCGAAGAAGCCCACAAGGGCGCCCTGCAACTGCCCGTCCGTTGAGTGGAGATACCCCATGAACCTGCAAGGTAAGCACGTGCGCCTGCACGACATGAGCCTGCGCGACGGCATGCATGCCAAGCGCCACCAGATCAGCCTGGACGAGATGGTCGCCGTGGCCACCGGCCTCGATGCCGCCGGCGTTCCGCTGATCGAGATCACCCATGGCGATGGCCTGGGCGGCAGCTCGCTGAACTACGGCTTCCCGGCCCACTCGGACGAGGAGTACTTCGATGCGGTGATCCCCAAGCTCAAGCAGGCCAAGGTTTCGGCGCTGCTGCTGCCGGGCATCGGCACCGTCGACCACTTGAAAATGGCCCATGACCTCGGCGTTTCCACCATCCGCGTCGCCACCCACTGCACCGAGGCGGACGTCTCCGGCCAACACATTGGCATGGCCGCGAAGATGGGACTGGACACCGTCGGCTTCCTGATGATGGCGCACATGGTCAGCGCGGAAAAACTGCTGGAGCAGGCGAAGCTGATGGAGCGCTACGGCGCCAACTGCATCTACTGCACCGACTCGGCGGGCTACATGTTGCCCGATGAAGTGACCGAGAAGATCGCCGTGCTGCGTAACGGGCTGAATGCCGGCACCGAGGTCGGTTTCCACGGCCACCACAACATGGGCATGGCCATCGCCAACTCCCTGGCCGCCATCGAGGCGGGTGCCGCGCGTATCGACGGCTCGGTAGCGGGCCTGGGGGCTGGCGCCGGCAACACCCCGCTGGAGGTGTTCGTGGCGGTGCTGGAGCGCATGGGCGTGGCTACCGGCATCGACCTCTACACGATCATGGACGTGGCCGAGGACCTGGTGGTGCCGATGATGGACCAGCCGATCCGCGTCGACCGCGATGCCCTGACCCTGGGTTATGCCGGGGTCTACAGCTCCTTCCTGCTGTTCGCCAAGCGTGCCGAGAAGAAGTACGGCATCCAGGCCCGCGAACTGCTGGTGGAGCTGGGCCGTCGCGGTACGGTGGGTGGGCAGGAAGACATGATCGAAGACCTGGCGTTGACCCTGTCGCGTCAGCGCGAGGTGTTGCCGACTTGAGGTCTGGCACCGAGCGGTGCCCGACGTCCCTCATCCGAACGCGGCGCGCCCCGGTCCCGCTCTGCGCCCCAGCCTGATCGCTTCGCGCTCAGGCGTTTATCGGCACCGGAAGCGGTGTTTCCGAAATCGTGCCTCTTCACCCCAGGGGGGAGGGGTGACTCAAGGCTGATCTCATGCGCGAACTGCGCCCTCTCCCTCTGGGAGAGGGCTTTCCGTCTCTACAGACATCAGGTTGGGCAAGGGGCCAGTGCGTAGGCGGGAAAGCGGCGGACAAGATCCGGTCACGAAACGCAGGCAAAGCGCAGGATCAAGCGTCGGTTGTGCCGGCTCTTCTTCTCGATTTTGTCGCAGACCACTGGCCCGATCTCCTGGGTGTTGTGTACATGGGTGCCGCCACAGGGCTGGAGATCCACTCCTGGGATATCGATCACCCGCACTTTGCCATGAGTCATCGGCGGAGGTATGCGGTTGCCGCTGAGTTCGAGAAGGCGTCGGTACTCGCTGGCCGGCAGTTCATGCGCCCGTACGTCCAATGCGGCGTTGATCAGCTCGTTGAGGCTGCGGGTGATCTGCTCTTTATCCAGAGTCGACTCCGGTAGGTCGAAGTCAAGGCGGCTTTTTTCGGCACCGATGCTGCAGCCTGTCACCGGTGCATCAATGATGCTGCACAGTAAGTGCAGGCAAGTGTGCATGCGCATGTGTTGGTATCGCCGCTCCCAATTGAGACAGCCCTGCACTTCCTGGCCCGCCTGGAGTGCCGCAGGGTTTTCCAACTGGTGCCAGATGAGAGAGCGCAGCAGCGGGTCGCGCTGGGTACCGAGCACCGTGGCCGCTGAGCCGTCCGGCAGTAGGAGATGTCCCTGATCGCCGGGCTGGCCGCCGCCGGTGGGGTAGAACAGCGTCTGCTCCAGGGCCACGCCCAGCTCGCCGATGGCCAGCACGCGAGCAGTAAAGGTGTGTTGGTAGGGGGATTCGTCGAACAGGGAGCGGGTCTGCAGGGTCATGAGTCAGTCTTTTATGCTGAGCAGGTGGGGGTGAGTACCGAGCAGACCAGGCTGCTCAGGCCTGGCGGGTCTAGTAGGGTCACGTTGTGGGCCGGGCCATCAACCCGCAGATGCACCGGATAAAGTGGCGCGGGCACCACGAGGCCAAGTTTGCGCATGCGATACTGGCGGTGATGACGCTCCTGCACCGTGCATTCCAGGATCAGTTTGCTGAGGCTGCGGTGCTCGGCATCTAGCACTCTGATCGCACCCGTTTCCGGCAGTTCGCCGACTAGGTGCAGGCGCTCGCCTAGGGCGAAGGCACCGAGGAAACCTCGGCTGGAGGTATGGGTGGCGCGCTGCATCTGCAGTTGATTGACGATGCTCACGCGGGTATTGGCTGGCACGTCGCGCGTGATGACGCAGGCGGGACTGATGAATACGTTGTCGCCGATGTTCACCGCGCCGAGGATACGCGCGCCGGCCCCCACCTCTACGCCGTTGCCCAGTTTCGGGTGGCGTTTTCCCCCAGGGTTGTTGGCAATGCCGGAAGCACCCAGGGTCACGCCGCTGAGCAAGTAGCAGTCGTCACCTATTTCGCAGGTCTCGCCGATCACGGTGCCGAAACCGTGGTCCAGCACAAAGCGTCTGCCGATGCGCGTCGCCGGGTGGATCTCCACACCGGACTGCAGCTTGCCGACGTTGGCCAGACGGTGGGCAATGAGCGTGCGATTCTGCAGGCTGTCGCGCAGCCAGACCTGATGCGCCAGGCGATGTAACAGCACCGCCTTGAATGAGGCGTAGGTTCCGAGGATCAGCTCGGTGTGTCCGCACGAGGCGGGATCACGTTCGGCGAAGGCCTGCAGGTCCTCGGTCGCCTGTTGCAATGCGCTGTCCATAATGCCGTCCAGGTGCGGCATCAGCCGGCTGATGTCTCCCGGATTGAGCGCAGATACCAGGTTTTCCAGCATTCCGTCATACAGCGTCAACCTGTCGAGACGTCCACACATCCTATTGTTCTCCACAGTGCTTCAGTCGAAATGGGGCAGGTAGCTGTCGACGCCGTCGTAGATCAGCGTCAGCACCCGTGTGCCGCGTGGCAGATCGCCGGTCAACTGGGCTATGGCCACCAGATTGGCCGCCGAGGACAGCCCCAGGCTGACGCCGTCGCCGCGCATTGTGCGGCGCACCCGCTCCAGGCAGTCCCGTTTGGAGACCTTGAGCATGCCGTCGAGTACGTCTAGGTTGAGGATGGCGGGCACCAGGCCGATGGACAGCCCTTGGATCTCGTGTGTTGCGTGGCAGTCGGCTAGCAGATCGCAATTCTCTGGCTCCACGCCGAACACCCGCAGCCTCGGCCAGCGCATCTTAAGCGTCTCGGCCAGGCCGGTGATGTGGCCGCCAGTGCCGATGCCTGCAACCAGATAGTCGAGGGGATGTTCGGCGAAGTCGCGGAGAATCTCCTGGGCGGTGGTGCGCCGGTGGATCTCAGGGTTGGCCGGGTTTCGTTGTTGGTTGAGCATCACGTAGCTCGGGTTCTCCAGCTGCAGTTCCAGGGCCTTCTCGCCATGGGAGTTGTTGCCGCGACGGCTGTCGGACAGCACAACTTTGGCGCCATAGAGGCTTAGCAGCTTCTGTTTCTCCGGGCTGTAGTTGTCGGGGATCACCAGCACTACTCGGTAGCCGAGGATATTGCCGGCAATGGCCAGGCCGATGCCGGTATTACCGCCGCTCGGCTCGATGATCGTCTGGCCGCTACCCGGCATTAGAATGCCGCGGGCCTCGGCGTCGCGGACCATGGCCAGGGCTATGCGCGCCTTATGGCTGCCGCCGGGGTTGAGCGATTCCAACTTGGCGTAAACCTCCAGCCCGGTTTCGGCGCTGAAGGCCGCCAAGCGCACCACTGGTGTTTCACCAATGGCCTGCAGTAGGGATTCGTGGATCATCTGCAGTCTCTCAGTACAGCGGCATGTCGCGGTCGACGTCGCGTGCCCAGGCCTTCATCCCACCCTGCAGCACCTGCAGCCGGGTGAAGCCGGCATCCAGCAACTGGCGGGCGGCGCGTTCGGCACGCGGGCCGCCATAGCAGATCAGGCACAGACGTCGATCGCGCTCCAGCTCGTCCAGGCGTTCGGCCAGCTCGCCCAACGGGACGTTGATGACGCCGGGCAGGTGGCAGACTTCCAGCTCGTTGGGCTCGCGTACGTCCAGCAGTTGCAGGTCTTCGCCGCGATCTAGGTCGAGCTGCAACTGCTGAGGGCTGATCAGCAGCTCCTTCAGCATTGCGACGCCGGGCGCGGCGGTGGCGGCGCAGGCTAAGGGCGCCTCGACCTGCAGTTCGCAGCTACTACGCGCCGGCGAGCAGGTGGGGCAATCGGGGCGGCGCTTGAAGCGCACTTCGGTGAACTTCATCGCCAGAGCGTCGAAGCGCATTAGGCGGCCGACCAGAGGCTCGCCGATACCGAGGATCAGCTTGATCGCCTCGGTGGCCTGGATCAGCCCGACCACCCCGGGCAGCACGCCAATCACCCCGTCAGCGTTGCAGTTGGGGGCCAGCTCGGCGGGTGGGCTCTTGGGGTGTAGGCAGCGGTAGCAGGGGCCGTCCTGGTGGTTGAATACGCTCATCTGCCCGTCGAAACGGTGCAGTGCGCCATACACCAGCGGACGCTTGAGCAGCACACAAGCGTCGTTAAGTAGATAGCGGGTGGCGAAGTTATCGGTGCCGTCCACCACCAAGTCGTAGTCACCCACCAGCTGCAGGGCGTTGTCGAGGGTCAGCGCGCAGTCGTGGGCGACGACGCGGATGTCGGGGTTGAGGTCCTGCAGGCGCTGGCGCGCCGACTCCACCTTTGCCAGGCCTAGGGTGCTGGTGCCGTGCACCACTTGGCGTTGCAGGTTGCTGCTCTCGACCCGGTCGAAGTCCACCAGGCCGAGAGCGCCGATGCCGGCGGCAGCCAGATACAGGCTGACTGGCGAGCCCAGGCCACCGGTACCGATGACCAGCACACGCGCATTTTTCAGGCGCAGCTGACCCTGGCGACCGACGTTGGGCAAGGTGATATGGCGGACGTAGCGGCGCACCTCGTCGTTGCTCAGCTCGTCGCAGTCCAGCCCGCCAGAAGTGGCGAGCATGATCTCCAGCTTGGCGCCTGCCGGCAGCCGACTATCTGCGTATACCAACTCGCCGCCAGAGGTAAGGAGGAAGTGCTCCTTGAACTGCTGGTTGCCGTAAAAGAGATGATCGCGTAATCCGGCATGACGACTACAAACGTTCTCCACCAGTTCGCGCACCGTACCCCCTGCGCCTTCCATTCGCGCGGCAGGCAACTTGGCGACGCGCGCCAGCACCTCAGGGAAAATCACCATTCTCATAGCCAAACTCCTTTTGAAATAGTCCATTAAGGGCAGCCGGGAAACTCCCGGCTGCAGACGAATCTTTCACCGCTCCATTCGAACAGCTTGGCGCCCTGCACCTCGCCAGCGCGCACGTCCACCACCAGATAGGCCACGGGGAGGATCGGTTGGCCCAAGAACAACGCCTTGTCCTCGTCCTCACGGCTGAAGTAAGCGCCGACGTCCGGGTGCGAGTGGTAGATGACCCGCACAGGGTTGTCGCCGCTTAGGCTGCGGTTGAGCAGCAGGGTGTCGGCCACCGCGAAGGTGTACCCGTTGGCGGCGCTGCGCCGGTACACCTCAGGGTTGAGTTGGTTGAGCGCGTTCTGGATGTTCTCGCCGCAGTGCACCCCAGCATTGGCGAAGACAAATCCGCAGCACTCCTCGGGGTAGGCGTTGGCGGCGTGGCGATAGATGGCCTGCAGGGCTTGACGCTCGAGGAGGTGGTGTTCGTTCATGGCTCAGCCTTCCTCGCCAGGAGCTTTTCCATCGGCATCTTGGTGATGGCGAAACCGGCCAGCAGCAGGGCGGAATACAACGCCAGGTCGCGGGAGATCGGCAGCCCCTCGTACCAGGAACCGACGATCACGGCGAACACTGGGAAAATGATGAAGACGAAGGACAGGATCACCGGGCTCAGGCGTTTGAGCAGGAAGAAATAAACTATGAAGCCGCCCACCGAGGCGAACAGGCCGAGGTAGGTCAGCGCCCACCAGGAGCGCGCACTGATGGCGGCGAAGTCCGGCTGCTCCACGCCCAGGCTAACGAGGAACAACATCAGCCCGGCCAGGCCGATGGGCAGGGTGTTGAAGGTGATAACGCTGATTGCGGCGCCTTTCTGCTTTGTCACCACGTAGCACAACGCGTGCATCACGGCGGCGGAGAGGATCGCCAGCACCCCGGCGAACTCGTCGTGGGCCAGGCTCAGGCCCTGGCCACGCAGGATCATGAACAGGCTGCCGAAGCCGATGGCGATGCCTATGACCTGGGACAGGTAGATGCGTTCGCGCAGGAACAATGCGGAAAAGATCAGGATGAACACCGGCATGCAGCTGAACAGCAACGCGGTAAGACCCGAGGAAACATGGGTCTCGCCGTAGTTGAGCAGGTAGTAGGGCAGGCTGAAGTAGCACAGGGTGACGAAGACGAAGAAGCCGAGGTGGTGGCGCGGGAAGAATATCGAGTCGCCGCGGATCAGGGCGAAGCTGAGGAAGAGTGGAAAGGCGATCAGGAAGCGCAGGCCGGACGCGGTCAGTGGCGGCACCGTTTCCACGGCAATCTTGATGCCCAGCCAGGTGGTACCCCAACTCAGGCACACCGTCAGGAACAACAGGGAAGTGACGAGCGCCGCCAGCCACTGCTTCCTGGATTGGCTGGTGTTATCAACTGCCGCTGGAATTGGCATGATGACAATCCTTGTTTTCTGATAAATTGAGCGCCGAATATCAGATCATCAACTTATATTGATACTGTTTAATTAGGCTATTTGGGCGAATGATGGCTGTCAAAACAATTATTGACACGGTGCCAATGCTCGGGGAGGCGTTAAGCTCGGGGTACGGTGCCAAGTACAAGCGCCTCGCCAGTGCCATGGAAATCAGCATCCTGGAGGGGAGCATCGAAGAGGGGGGGAAGCTGCCGCCCCATCGCATCCTGGCGGACCGCCTTGGCGTGACCATAGGCACGGTCAGCCGCGCCTATGCCGAACTGGAGCGCATGGGCCTGGTGGTGGCACGGGTGGGCGATGGCACCTTCGTCCGCCAGCGAGAGCTGGAGCGCAAGCGCGACGCTGGCTTCAGCAATTTTGTCGAGGAGCGGCCGGAGCAGTACGACATGAGCCGCAACATGCACATTCCCGGCTCGGAAACCCGCCTCCTGGCGCAGAGCCTGTTGGACCTCGCCCGCGACCCGAGCACCCTCACCGAATTGACCCTGTATTCCCCTGACGCGGGCCTGCCGCACTACCGCCAAGCCGGCGCGCAGTGGCTCGCCCACGGCGACTTCCAGCCCCAGGCGGAGCAGGTGCTGTGCGTCAATGGCGGCCAGCACGGACTGCTCTGCACGCTGATGGCGTTGTTGCGCGCCGGCGACACCCTGGTTACTGAGCAGCTCACCTATCCGGGGCTGATCACCGTCGCGCGCATGCTTGGCATCAAACTGCTCGGCGCGGCGATTGACGACGAGGGGCTGATCCCGGCGTCGCTCGATGAGTTGTGCCGACACAACCGGGTCAGCGCCATCTACTGCAGCCCGACCTTGCAAAACCCGACCACCGGCGTGCTGTCCGCGCAGCGCCGGGAGGCGATAGTCGCCATCTGCCGCGAACACAACCTGCTGATCATTGAAGACGAGGCGCACGCCGTGCTGGTGGAGAACCGCCCGCCTCCCCTGAGCCACTACGCGCCGGAGCGCACGGTGCTGATCAGCAGCCTGAGCAAGGCGGTAGCCGCTGGCCTGCGGGTGGGTTACCTGCATGCCCCGACGACCCTGATCAGCCGCATAGGTGCCGCCCTTCGCGCCACTTGCTGGATGGCCACACCGCTGGCGATGGAGTTGGCCAGTAATTGGATCGAAAACGGCATCGCGAAGAAACTGTTGCGCCAGCAGATCGCCGAGATCGCCCGGCGCAAGCAATTGGTGCAGGGGCAGTTGGAAGGCTTGAACTATCGAACCCATCCGCAGTGCCCCCATTTCTGGATCGAAGTGCCCGAGCCCTGGCGTGCATCAGATGTGGAGGCCGACCTGAAGCTGAAGAGCTATCTGATCGCCACGGCGGAAGCCTTCGCCATCGGTCGGGCAGCGGTGCCGCAGTTCGTGCGGGCCAGCGTCAGCAATGCCTCGCACGACGATCAACTGCTTCTGGAGGGCTTCAAGGTCCTGGCCAACACGTTGCGGCAGGACAGCGGCCAGTTCGACGAGTGATCCCTTCTGGTGAGGGCATTCCAGGGCTCTGGCCGGGAGCGAGGGGTATTCGGAGCGGCTGGATTTTTCGAAGTGTATGGATGCTTCGGCGATGCGCAAGCTGCTGCACATCGCCTATGGGGTACTGAAATCGGGTCGGCCATACGATTCGAAACTGGTTCTTGCCCACTAGGGCGCAAGACGGTATCTACAAGGTCTGATGTGTCGTCACACCCGATTCCCACTCCCCCTTCTCCTCGCCTGCGCCAGCAGCGCCGGGCCGATCTCCTCCAGCGGCAGCACTTCTTCCGCCGCGCCGATTTCCGCCGCTTCCCGGGGCATGCCGTACACGACGCAGCTGGCCTCGTCCTGGGCCAGGGTGTAGCCGCCGGATTCGCGGATTTCCAACAGGCCACGGGCGCCGTCCTTGCCCATGCCGGTGAGCAGGGCGGCGATCAGGTTGCGGCCGGCGCAGCGGGCGGCGCTGTTGAACATCACATCCACGGCCGGACGGTGGCCGTTGACCGGCGGTGCGTCCGACAGTCGCGCGACATAGTTGGCGCCGGAGCGGGTCACTTCCATGTGCAGGCCGCCGGGGGCGAGGAGGGCGGTGCCGGGGAGGATGCGGTCGCCGTCGCGGGCTTCGCTGACGCTGATGCGGCAGAGCTTGTCCAGGCGCGCGGCGAAGGAGCGGGTGAAGCCCGCGGGCATGTGCTGGGTGATGACCACGCCGGGGCTGTCCGCCGGCAGGCCCAGCAGTACTTCCTTGATGGCCTCGGTGCCGCCGGTGGAGGCGCCGATGGCGATCAGTTTCTCGGTGCCGACGATGGGCAGGCCGCGCTCTGCCGGACGTTCCGCGGCGATGCGGCGGACCATCCGCGCGCGTGCGGCCACCTTGAGCTTGGCGCGAATCTCTTCGGCATAGGCCTGCATTCCTTCGGCGATGCCCAGCTTGGGCTTGGCGATGAAGTCGATGGCGCCCAGTTCCAGGGCCCGCAGGGTGGCTTCGGAGCTGCGCTCGGTGAGGGAGGAAATCATCACCACGGGCGTCGGCCGGCCCTTCATCAGTTTGTCGAGGAAGGTCAGACCGTCCATGCGCGGCATTTCCACGTCCAGGGTGATGACGTCCGGCGCGTGCTGCTTGATCAGGTCGCGGGCCACATAGGCGTCGGGCGCTACGCCCACCAGTTGCAGTTCGTGGTCGGCACGGACGATCTCGCTGAGCAGGCTGCGGATGAGCGCCGAGTCATCCACCACCAGTACCTTGATGGGCACGTGTTCACTCCTTGAACAGGTCGTAGGGCCCCAGCGCCTCCCCGCGCTTGAGGTAGAGGATGTATTCCAGCTCGCGTTGCAGGATGGTGTCGTTGTGCAGGCTCTTGAGCTTCTTCACCAGCACTTTGCCGCTGGAAGGGAATACGTAGACCTTGCGCGCCTCAGCGCCCATCACGTCCTCGGCCAGCAGGGGAATGCCTTCGGTATCCAGGTAGCTATGGACGAACTCCACGGTGCGCAGGGTGGTGTCGACCCGCAGCAGGTCGTTGGGCAGGTTGCCGGCGCCGAAGACCTTGGCTTCCAACTGGTGGCGGCGGGCGCCTTGGCGCAGCAGCTCTTCGCTGAGCTGCTCCATGATGCGCACGCCATGATGCGTGGACGCGCTGGCCAGGCCGCTGCCGGGGCCGGGCTCGGGCAGCAGGAACTGGTTCATGCCGCCGATGCCGCGCTGCAGGTCGAACAGGCAGACCGCCACACAGCTGCCAAGCACCGAGACCAGCACCTGGTCTTCAGTGGTGGCGTAGTACTCGCCGGGCAGTAGCTTGACGGCCGGCAACTGGTGGTCCGGGTCGAAATAGCGGGTGGCGGCGATGGCGCCTGCGGTTTCACCTTTCATGTCGGGACTCCCGGCACAGGCTGGTAGACCGTGCGGCTGACCAGCTTCACCACATGGTTGGCCTGCACGAAGCTTTCCGAATGACCGGCGAAGAACAGGCCGTCGGACCTGAGCAGGCGCACCATGCGTTCCAGCAGGCGCACTTGGGTGGGCTTGTCGAAATAGATCATCACGTTGCGACAGAAGATGGCGTCCAGCCCGCCGCCGAGGTGCCAGTCGGCATCCAGCAGGTTGATGCGGCGGAACTCCACCATCTGCCGCAGCTCCGGCACTATACGCGCCAGTCCGGCGTTGGCACCGGTGCCGCGCTGGAAATAGCGCTTCTTCAATGCCGGGTCCAACTGCTCGATGCGTTCCAGCGGGTAGACGCCACGGCGCGCGATTTCCAGCACGCCGGTGTCGATGTCGGAGGCAATGATCTGCACGCCCTGGGCCCGCCCGCCCAAGGCCTGGTGCAGGGCAATGGCCATGGAATAGGGCTCTTCCCCGGTGCTGGAGGCGGCTGACCAGAAACGCAGTGGACGGCCTCGGTGCTGGTGTTCGCGCGCCAGGGTGGTGAGCTGGTCGAAGTGGTGGCGCTCGCGGAAGAACGCGGTGATGTTGGTGGTCAGCGCGTTGATGAAGGGTTGCCATTCCTCGGGGTGCTGGTCGAGGTAGGCGAGGTAACTGGAAAAGTTGTGCAGTTCCAGTTGGCGCAGGCGACGTGCCAGACGGCTGTAGACCATCTGCTGTTTGCTGGTGGCCAGGCTGATGCCCGCGCGGCGATAGAGCCGCTCGCGCACCTGCTCGAAGTCGTGATCGTTGTAGCCGAACTCGTGTTCGCCAAGTACCAGCGCGTTCATCGCGTCACCTCGAAAGCCCCGGCGCAAGCGCCGGGGTTATGGCCTGGGACTAGAATTCCTCCCATTCCTCTTCCTTGCTTCGTCCGACGCGGCCGGCCGTGCGCTGCGGCCTCGCGGGCGACTTGTGCCGAGTGGCCCCGCGGGCTGCGTCGGGCTGGCCGGCATGGGCCGGGTCCAGCTTGAACACCGCCACCGACTGGGCCATCAGCCCGGCCTGTTCCTGCAGGGCTTCGGCTGCAGCGGCGGCCTCTTCCACCAGGGCGGCGTTCTGCTGGGTCATCTCGTCCATCTGATTGACCGCGCCGTTGACCTCCTCGATGCCACGGCTCTGCTCGGCGGACGCGGCGGCGATCTCCGCCATGATGTCGGTGACCCGCTTGATGGCGATCACGATGTCGCTCATGGTCTGGCCGGCCTGGGCCACCAGGGTGTTGCCGTTCTCCACCTTGCTCACCGAGTCGGAAATCAGCGTCTTGATCTCCTTGGCTGCCGCCGCCGAGCGCTGCGCCAGGGTGCGTACCTCGGCTGCCACCACGGCGAAGCCTCGCCCCTGCTCACCGGCGCGGGCGGCTTCCACCGCAGCGTTGAGGGCGAGGATGTTGGTCTGGAAGGCAATGCCGTCGATGACGCCGATGATGTCGGAGATTTTCCGCGCCGACTCGTTGATGGCGGTCATGGTGCTGACCACCTTCTGCACCACGTTGCCGCCTTCAGTGGCCACTTCCGAGGCGTTCACCGCCAGGGAGTTGGCCTGGCGTGCGTTCTCGGCGTTGAGTTTCACCGTGCTGGTCAGTTCCTCCATGCTGGAGGCGGTTTCTTCCAGGCTGGAGGCCTGTTGCTCGGTGCGGGTGGACAGCTCGGCGTTGCCGCTGGAGATTTCTCCGGCGGCGGTGTTGATGGTGTCGGCGGCTTCGCGGATCTGTCCGAGCATGCGCGACAGGCTCTGCGCGGTTTCGTTGGAGTAGTCCTTGAGTTCGCCGAAGGTGCCCTGGTAGTCGGCACTGATGCTCTGCGAAAGATCACCCTTGGCCAGGGCGCTGAGCATCCGCGAGACGTCCTTGAGGCCCTTGTCGGCGGTGTCTACCAACTGGTTGAGACCGGTCGCCAGGTTGAGGATGAAGCCGGTCTTGCCCTCTTCGTTGATGCGTTTGGAGAAGTCGCCGTTGGCGGCGGCACCGACCAGCCCGGCCACTTCGCGCTCGACGTTCACTTCCAGGGTTCGGTCGGCCCATTCCACCACCGAGCCGAGACGCTCGCCGTTGTCGCTGATGACCGGGTTGGCGACCAGGCCGAAGGTGCGTCCACCAACCTCGATCTGCGCACGGAAGGTGCTGGTGAAGGTGGCGAGCAGGCGTTTCTGGTGTTCCGGGTTCTTGTGGAACTGGTCGATCGAACCGCCCAGCAGCTTGCTCACCGAGAAGCTCGGCAAGGCCTTGCGCAGGTCGGCCTCGGCGTTCTGCAGCATGCTGGTGACGGTCTTGTTCATGTAAATGATGTTGCGCTCGCCGTCGGCGATCATCACGTTGGTGCTGCAGTTGTCCAGGGCACTCTTGATGCGGATGTTCTCGCTGGCGGCCTGGGCAGCGCTGCTCAACTGGTCGCGGACCTTGTCGATGGCCTGGGTGATCTGCGCCTTCTTGCCGGGCAGGCGGTCCATGTCCTGGCTGAAGTCGCCATCGCCATAGGCGGTGACCACGCGCACCACTTGCATCTTTACCGCGATGTGGGCGGCCACCAGGTCATTGACGCCTTTGGCGATGCGCGCCTGGGTGCCGCTGAACTGTGCCACCGGGATGACTTCGTCGATCCAGCCGTCGCTATGCTGACGGGTCATTTCCACCAGGGCCCTGTCCAGCGCCTCGGTCTGGGTGGTTTCCGTCTGTTGCTGGCGCAGGCCTTTCTGCAGGCGGGCGAGGCTGTCGTAGACCGGCGTCCAGATCGGGTCGTCGCCGGCGCCGATCGATTGGTCGAGATTTCCGTCGGCCAGGCCCTGGATAAGGCCGGCCAGGTGCTGCGCGCGAAGCTGTGCTTGTGCTTTTCCGTTGAACAGACCCATGGATTATCCCCTTGCGTGTCAGGCTGCGGCTGCTTCGACCAGGCCCATTTCGCGGCTGGTCATCAGCTTCTCGATATCCACCAGGATCAACATCCGCTCGGCCGCGGTGGCAAGGCCCAGCAGGTACTCCGTATCGAAACTGGCGCCGAACTCCGGCGGTGGCTTGATCTCCTCGCCCGACAGGGCGATCACGTCGGACACCGAATCCACCACCACGCCGACGATGCGCCGGCCGATGTTGAGGATGATCACCACGGTGAATGGGTCGTAGGTGACGTCGGCCAGGTTGAACTTGATGCGCAGGTCGACGATGGGAACGATGGCGCCGCGCAGGTTGATCACGCCCTTGATGAAGGCCGGGCTGTTGGCGATGGCGGTCACCTGGTCATAGCCGCGAATTTCCTGCACCCGGAGTATGTCGATGGCGTACTCCTCGCGACCGAGGGTGAAGGTCAGGTACTCCTGGGCCAGCTGTCCGGCCTGTTCCGTATTAGGTGAGTTCATGCAGTACCGCTCCTTGTTGTTGGGCCAGGCCCGGCAGGGCGTCGACATCCAGGATCAGGGCGACGCTGCCGTCGCCCATGATGGTGGCGCCGGCGATGCCTTCGATCCGGCGGAAGTTCTGCTCCAGACTCTTGATCACCACCTGCTGCTGGCCCACCAGGTCATCCACCAGCAGGGCGAAGTGGCGCCCGTCGGCTTCGAGGATGACCACGATGGACTGCTCGGCCGGCAGCGGCGGGGTGGATTCGCCCAACAGGTCGTGCAGCGAGAGCAGCGGCAGGTACTCGCCACGCACGCGGATCACCGCGCCTTCCTCGCCCCCCAGGCCACGGATGTCCGCTGCCTTGGGCTGGAGCGATTCGACGATGTAGGTCAGCGGAATCACATAATGGGTGAACGCCACGGCGACGATCAGGCCGTCGAGGATGGCCAGCGTCAGCGGCAGACGGATGTTGATGCGGGTGCCCAGGCCCGCGACCGAGTCGATGTCGATGCGCCCGCCCATGGACTGGATGTTGCGCTTGACCACGTCCATGCCGACGCCGCGCCCGGAGAGGTCGGTGACCACTTCGGCAGTGGAGAAGCCGGGCATGAAAATCAATGGCCAGACCTCGGCGTCGCTCATGCCCTCATGCACCGCCAGGTTCTTCTCGCGGGCCTTGGCGAGGATGCGCTCACGGTCCAGGCCACGGCCGTCATCGCTGATCTGGACAACTATGCTGCCGCCCTGGTGGAAGGCTCCCAGGCGCACCGTGCCGCTGGCCGGCTTGCCGGCGGCCAGGCGCGCCTCAGGCAACTCGATACCGTGGTCGATGCTGTTGCGCACGATGTGGGTGAGCGGGTCGCTGAGGCGCTCGATCACGCCCTTGTCCAGCTCGGTGTGCTCGCCCTGCAGCACCAGCTCAACCTGCTTGCCGAGCCGCGCCGAGGTGTCGCGCACCAGGCGCGGAAAGCGGCTGAAGATGAAACTGATGGGCAACATGCGGATCGACATCACCGATTCCTGCAGGTCGCGGGTGTTGTGTTCCAGTTGCGCCAGGGCCTGGTGAATACGTTCGTGGACGCTTGGGTCCAACTCGCCACCGAGTTGGCCGAGCATGGCCTGGGTGATGACCAGCTCGCCCACCAGATTGATCAGGCTGTCGATCTTCTCGACGCTGACGCGGATGGAGCTGGATTCGCCTTCAGCAGCTGCCGGTTTGCTGGTGGCCGGTATTGCCGCCGGCACTGGCTTGGGCGGTTCGGCGGCGACCTGGACCGGTACGCCGGGCGCGTCATCGAAGAAACCGAAGTCGCTGGATTCGGCCAGGGCGGGCGTACTGGGCGTATCGTCGAAGAAGCCGAAGCCGTCGCCGGCTTCCGCCTCCGGCACTTCATCGAAGAAGCCGAAGCTTGCCTCTTCACGGGCGGCCGGTGCGGCCTCCAGCAACTCGCGCAGGCGGGCGACTGTCTCGGCCACCGGCACACTCGGGTCCGAGCGTTGCTGGCGATGGGCGTCCAGCAGACGCATCAGCACATCACGGGCCTGCAGGAAGAGGTCGACCATCTCGCCGTGCAGGGCCATCTGTCCGCTGCGAATGCGGTCGAGCAGGGTTTCCAGCTCGTGGGTCACGGCGGTCAGGTCATCGAAACCGAACATGCCGGCCGAACCCTTGATGGAATGGGCGGCGCGGAAGATGCCGTTGAGCTCTTCCGCGTCAGGCTGCTGCAGGTCGAGACCGAGCAGCAGCAGTTCGAGGCTGGCCAGGTGCTCTTCGGTTTCCTCGAAGAACACCTGGAGGAATTGATTCATCCCGTCGCTCATGGGAAGCGCCTTGTGCAGGGGTCAGGGGAGGACCTTGCGGGTGACTTCCAGCAGTTTCGGCGGATCGAAGGGCTTGACCAGCCAACCGGTGGCGCCGGCGGACTTGCCTTGCTGTTTCATGGTGTCGCTGGACTCGGTGGTCAGCATCAGGATCGGGGTGGCGCGGTAGCCAGGCAGCCCTCGCAGGCTGCGGATCAGGCTCAGCCCGTCCATGTTGGGCATGTTCTGGTCGGTGAATACCAGGTTGTAGGCCTTGCTCTGTGCCTTGCCGAGGCCATCCTTGCCATCGACCGCCTCGTCCACGAGGTACCCGGCGGCCTTGAGGGTGAAGCTCAGCATCTGCCGTATGGATGCCGAATCGTCGACTATCAGGATCTGCTTGCTCATCAGTGCCGCTCTCCATGCCGCTTTTTTCTGTTTTTTTAGGCGCACCTTCGTCGCCCTTGGCGAATGAATTCGCCCCTTTTGCAAGGTGTTGCATCCGTCTGCTGGCTAGTGGCCATGGTTAGGTGTAGATGGGCGCCTATCGAGCGTCCAGCCACTGGCGTCAGTCATTCGTCGCGCGGATGAGCGGCAAATGGCTGAGGGCTATCGACTCAGAAAAGCTCCACCTCGCCCGCATTGACACTGCTCTGGCTCACGGGGTTGGCGACCGGTTTCCTCAGTTCAGCGGTTTCCTCTTCGACCCGTACCGCCCAGTGCTCCGGCGCTACCGCATGCAGCCCGCCGATACCCGTCGCGAAACTGCCGAGCTTGGCGAAGTGCTTGCGCATCTGCCCGATCAACTGACTGCTCATGTCCTGGAACTGCAGGGCGGTAATGGCCTGGTCGACACCCGCGCCCACCTCCAGCGAGATTCGGTCCAGCTCCTGGATCACCTTGAGGGTGTGGCGGTTCATGCCTTCCAGGTCTTCCAGCATGTGATGCAGTTGCTGCTTGGATTCCAGGGCGATGCCCATGTCCTTGTCCGCCAATTGGGCAATGGCCGACTCGGCATCCTGGATCTCGCGGTAGACCACATCCACATGCTCGCGAATCTGTTCGGAAAACCCGGTGGAGCGGGTGGAAAGGGCACGTACCTCGTCGGCCACCACGGCGAAACCCCGGCCGCTCTCGCCGGCGCGGGCGGCCTCGATGGCTGCGTTCAGCGCCAGCAGGTTGGTCTGCTTGGCGATGGCGTCCATATCGTGGGTGGATTTCAGGATATCGGCGATCTTCTGCGTCACCCGGTCCATGCGCTTGACCAGTTCCTGGGAGGTCTGGCTGGTTTCCAGCGTGGCCTCGACGAACAGGCCAAGGGTGTTGCGAGTGGTGGCAATGAACTCCTGGAAGTTCATGCCGTCATCGACACCCTGCTGGTTGCCATAGCGTTCGATCAGGGAGTGGGAGTGCGCACGCTGCTGGTCGATGCGCGCGGCCAGGCCGTGGAAGCTGTCGCTGAGGCGACCGATGGCATCCTGCAGCAGGCCATCGACCTGTCCGGCATGGGCCTTCAGGGTACCGAGCTGCTCATCCAGCGCATCCTGCGTTTGCCGCCAGTCGGGCGTCGCCACCACTGGTTGCGCATGGGCCTGTGCGGCATGAACGCGTGCTTCCCGTTGCAGCCAGACCAGCAACAGGCTGGCCAGCCAGCCACCGGTGAAGGCCAGCCAGGCCGGCAGGCCGACGGCGACCATGCCGGCGCAGGCCAGCCAGATCAGGGAATGCAGGGCCAGGCCCTTGAAGGGGTTGGCGGACGACGGATGCGACATGGAGCACTCCCTTGCCAGGATGGTTGAACCGAAATGCGGCGCTTTGAAAGCCATCGGCAACGCTGGTTAAAGCTAGAGGGTCGCAGCGTGCTGTCAAATGGCTACCCGTCGGCTGCCTGCGCCGTTCATCCGGCTGTTTCTGCGTCCTCCTCCGGCAGGCTCACGTAGCGATGGGCACCGCAGCGCAGGCAGCGCTGGCAGATCATGGGCACGGTGCCCACTTCGGTACGAAAACCCTCGGTCCAATGACAACCGAGCACAAAACAACGAATTCGCATGGCTCCTCCCCGGGGGATCACCCCTGGTTCGATCGGGCAGTAGTGGATGGAACTGCACGTGCCTTGTTCTTGTTGGAGGCATGGGTCGCCGCGAGCATCGGCCGCCCGCGCTAGAGCCCACAACCTAAAGGGGCGAACGGTGGCACCGTTGGTCGGGGGAGACGCGGCGGCCGCCGGGCTGATCCAGGGCAACCCCTGTCAGGGGCACACAGCCTGTGGGGGCGAATTCATTGGCTATGTCTGCGTTAGTTGTTGCAACGATGAAGGAGGTGCTCTAGTGCAGACCTTCGAGGCTTCCGCGCCAGCCGGACATAACCCTCACCCGAACGCGGCCCTCCCCAGCCCCTCTCCCGGAGGGAGAGGGGTGACTCGCGCTGGCGAGGCACGAACCATCCTGAAGCCCACATGGGCCTGATACCAGGCAGGCAAGGTGAGGCAGCGACTACGCCCCTTCAGGAGGCCGAGCGGAA
>NZ_SSOK01000066.1:0-242138 GCF_029871195.1 Pseudomonas sp. BN415 | reverse complement strand
CGCCCTCAGCAAGCAGCGGCCAGAGTCGGCGCGGTGGTGGTGTAGGTGCCGTCGAGGTAGACCAGCGGGCTGATCTCCACGCTGTTGTGGATCGCCACAATCCGGCCGATGAAGATGGTGTGGGTGCCGTAGCTGAACTTGCCGTCCTGCTGGCACAGAATCGCCGACTGGGCGTCGCCCAGGTAGGGAATGCCGCCTTCGCTGCTGCGCCAGTCGCCCCGCTGGAAGCGCGCCTCGCCCTTCACCGGGCCGCTGCACAGGTGCGACAGCTCCTCCTGCTCCAGCCCGAGGATGTTCACGCAGAAGTCCGCGCCGGCATCCAGCACCCCGTGCAACGACGCACTCTGGTTCACGCAGATCAGCAACGACGGCGGCTCGGTGGACAGCGAATCCACCGCCGTGGCGGACATCGCGAAGCGTTCCTGGCCGTTGCTGGTGGTGATGATGGTCACGGACTTGGCCAGACGACGCATCGCCTGGAGCATCGCGGCTTTCAGATCGGCCTGGCTCATCGCACTGCCCTCTTGTTGTGCTCAAGTGCTGCCGATTTTTCGCCAGCCCCGGCCGAGCAACATCGTCCGAGGGGACTAGTTGGATTGCCGGACATATGGTCCGTTTGAGGGATGCCCGCCCCCTTGCCCGTTGCTTGAATGCCCGGCGATAGGTGGAAAAGCCTTCAACCGGAGAACAACAACATGCTCGACCACGACCTGATCCGCCAACGCCTGAAACAACGCGCCCGTGAGCTGGTGCCGGTGCTGCGCGAGCGCGCACCGCTGGCCGCCAAGCACGGCCTGCTCCCCGCGGAGACGATTCGCGATTTCCAGGAGGCGGGCTTCTTCCGCATCCTCCAGCCAGCGCGCTGGGAGGGTTATGAGCTGGAGCCCGCTGACTTCTTCGAGGTGCAGATGACCCTCGCCGAAGGCTGCATGTCCTCGGCCTGGGTGCTCGGCGTGGTGGCGATCCACAACTGGCAGCTGGCGCTGTTCGACGACCGCGCCGCGCAGGAGGTCTGGGGCCAGGACTCGAGCGTGCTGATCTCCTCCTCCTACATGCCGGTGGGCAAGGTCACCCGTGTCGACGGCGGCTTCCGCCTCAGCGGCCGCTGGGGCTTCTCCTCCGGCAGCAAGCACTGCCAGTGGGCCTTCCTCGGCGCCATGGTGCCGCCGGAGAAGGACGGCGAGGCCCCGGACTACCGCACCTTCCTGGTGCCGCGTCACGACTACAGCATCCTCGACAACTGGGACGTGATGGGCCTGGAAGCCACCGGCTCCCACGACGTGCTGGTGGACGACGTGTTCGTGCCGGAGTACCGCACCCACCGCGCCCTCGACGGCTTCCTGCAGAACAGCCCGGGCAACGCGGTGAACACCGCGCCGCTGTTCCGCCTGCCATTCGGGCAGATCTTCGTGCGCGCCGTGTCGTCCTCCACCATCGGGGCGCTGCAGGGCGCCATCGACCTGTTCATCGACGCCAACAAGGGCCGCGTCGGCGTCAACGATGGCCGCAAGATCATCCAGGACCCCGGCGCGCAGACCGCCCTGGCCAAGGCCATGGTCACCGTGGACGAATGCCGCACCGTGCTGCTGCGCAACTTCGCGCTGATGACCCAGCGCGCCAGGGCCGGCGAGCCGTTGAGCATGGCGGAACGGGTGAAGATGCGCTACGACTCGGCCATCGTCCCGGACAAGTGCGCCCAGGCGGTGGAAGCGCTGATGTACAACAGCGGCGCTTCCACCATCTTCCGCCACCACGGCATCAACCGCGCCTTCCGCGATATCCACACCGGCCGCGCCCACGTGGCCAACTGCCCAGGCAAGTACGCGCTCAACCTGGGCGGCGTGGGGATGGGGCTGGACAGCACCGACTTCTTCCTCTGAGCCCTTGTCGAGGGGTTTCGCGCCGCTCTAGCCATCCTACGGACCTGGCGAAACCACCCCGCCACGACGCCCGCCCCGCGCGGGCGTCGTGCTGTGCAGCGGCGCAAGATGATTAGTCTGTTTGGAGGATTCAGGCGGTTTTTCGATCCCACACCATGCGCCCAACACCCGGCAATCCGGGTTGACCGAATCAAGAACAAGAAGGGCCACGCGCATGAAATTCTCCCTGATCTACGAGGCACAGACGATCGACAGCAGCCGCGAAGGCGACCGTCGCATCTTCGACGAAACCGTCGAGCAGGCCGTGCTCGCCGACCAGCTCGGCTTCGACACCTTCTGGTGCGTGGAGCACACCGCGCTGACCAACTACTCGCACATGTCGGCACCGGAAACCATGCTCGCCTTCGTCGCCGGCAAGACCGAACGCATCGGCATCGGCCACGGCGTGGTCTGCCTGCCGCCCGCCATGAACCACCCGGTGAAGGTCGCCGAGCGCATCGCCACCCTCGACCTGCTCTCCAAGGGCCGCGTGCACTTCGGCGTCGGCAAGGGCGGCACCCAGCAGGAAGCCGGCACCTTCGGCTACGACCTGGCCACCCTGCAGCCGCAGATCGACGAAGCCATGTACCTGATCCCGAAAATGTTCGTGCAGGACGAGATCGAGCATAACGGCGACTTCGTGAAGATCCCCAAGCGCCCGATCCATCCCAAGCCCTACCAGGACCCGCACCCGCCGATGTATCTGGCCTGCACCAACACCGAGTCGCTGAAGAACGCCGGCGGCCGCGGCATGGGCGCCCTGGTGCTGGGCTTCGGCGGCCCCGAGGAAATCGCCAAGAAGGTCGCCGTCTACCACCAGGCCTGGGACAACCGCGACGCGAACAACCAGGTCGGCTTCCGCCCCAACCGCCACATCGCCGCCCTCTGCCCGGCCATCGTCCTCGACGACAACGAGCAGGCCCGCCACATCGGCATCCGCGGCCAACGCTACTTCATGGAATCGCTGGCCTACTGGTACGCCGGCGGCGAACGCCCGGACCCGGAAAAGTGGAAGGACGACACCTTCATCGACGGCAACGGCCAGGCCGTGATCAAGTCGCGCTTCGCCTCCGAGGAAGTCACCGTGGACTTCTCCGACCCGACCATGGCGATGATGAACCCCAACCATGCCTACGGCACCGTCAAGGACTGCATCGGCTACGTGCAGCGCCTGATCGACGCCGGCGCCGACGAAATCCTCTTCATCTGCCAGATGGGCACCGTGCCCCAATGGGCACAGCTCGAAACCCTGAAGAACATCGGCGAACACGTGATTCCCTACTTCCGCAAACAGAACGGACTGACCTGAGCCGCGGAGTGAGGAATGCAAAACGGGCCTTCGGGCCCGTTTTTCTTTTGGGATGGCACAACGGTGGGGGGCTTTTCCTGTGGGGGCGAATTTATTCGCTAATGGCAGCGCAGCTGCCACTTGGGATGCCATAAGGCAGGCCTGCGGCCTGCTCAGCGAATGAATTCGCCCCCACAACTCGCTCCCACAAAAATGCCAGCTCCGCCGCTTCAGCCCGATTTCTTCACGATGGCCTCGGCGATGCTCGCCGGCACCTCGGCGTAACGGGCGAACTCCATGGAGAAGCTGGCGCGGCCCTGGGACATGGAGCGCACGTCGGTGGCGTAGCCGAACATCTCGCCCAAGGGAACTTCAGCGCGAATGATCTTGCCGGACACGCCGTCGTCCATGCCGTGGATCAGGCCACGGCGACGGTTGAGGTCGCCCATGATGTCGCCCATGTAATCCTCCGGCGTCACGACTTCCAGTTTCATCACCGGCTCCAGCAACACGGCACCGCCCTTTTGCGAGAGCTGCTTGGTGGCCATGGAGGCGGCGATCTTGAAGGCCATCTCACTGGAGTCCACATCGTGGTAAGAGCCGTCGAACACGGCGGCCTTCAGGCCGATCAGGGGATAACCGGCGAGCACGCCGTTCTTCATCTGCTCCTCGATGCCTTTCTGGATGGCCGGGACAAACTCGCGCGGTACCACGCCACCGACCACTTCGTTGATGAACTCCAACCCCTCCTTGCCTTCGTCCGCGGGGGCAAAGCGAATCCAGCAGTGGCCGTACTGGCCACGGCCGCCGGACTGGCGAACGAACTTGCCTTCGATCTCGCAGGTCTTGCGGATGGTCTCGCGGTAAGCCACCTGAGGCTTGCCGGTATTGGCCTCGACGTTGAACTCGCGTTTCATGCGGTCGACGATGATGTCCAGGTGCAACTCGCCCATGCCGGAGATGATGGTTTGCCCGGTCTCCTCATCCGTCCTCACCCTGAATGACGGGTCTTCCTGGGCCAGCCGGCCAAGGGCGATGCCCATCTTTTCCTGATCGGCCTTGGTCTTGGGTTCGACGGCGATGGAGATCACCGGTTCGGGGAAATCCATGCGTTCGAGGATGATGGGTTTGTTGAGATCGCAAAGGGTATCGCCGGTGGTGACGTCCTTCATGCCGATCAGTGCGGCGATGTCGCCGGCGCGTACTTCCTTGATTTCGGCACGGTGGTTGGCGTGCATCTGCACCATGCGGCCGACGCGCTCCTTCTTGCCTTTCACCGAGTTGAGCACGGCATCACCGGAGTTCAACACACCGGAATAGACGCGAACGAAGGTCAGGGTGCCGACGAAGGGGTCGGTGGCAATCTTGAAAGCCAATGACGAAAAGGGTTCGGTGTCATCGGCGTGGCGTTCGTCCTCTTTCTCCGGGTCGTCCGGGTGAGTACCGCGAATGGACGGAATCTCGGTGGGTGCTGGCAGCAGTTCCACCACCGCATCCAGCACCAGCGGTACGCCCTTGTTCTTGAAGGAGGAACCGCACACTGCCGGCACCACTTCGCAGGACAAGGTACGGATGCGCAGGCCCGTCTTGATTTCCTCCTCGCTCAGGTCGCCCTCGTCGAGGTACTTGGTCATCAACTCCTCGTTGGCCTCGGCGGCCACTTCGAGCATCACGTTGCGCCAGTGCCGGGCCACTTCTTGCAGCTCGGCGGGGATTTCCTCTTCGCGGAAGCTGGCGCCCTGGTCTGCGTCATTCCAGTAGATGGCCTTCATGCGGATCAGGTCGATCTGGCCGTTGAAGTTCTCTTCCTGGCCAATGGGCAACTGGATCGGCACCGGCGTATGGCCAAGGCGCTTCTTGATCTGCTCCACCACGCGCAGGAAGTCGGCGCCGGCGCGGTCCATCTTGTTCACGTAGGCGATGCGCGGCACATGGTACTTGTCGGCTTGGCGCCAGACCGTCTCGGACTGCGGCTCCACGCCGTCAGCGCCACTGAACACCACCACCGCACCGTCCAGCACGCGCAGGGAACGCTCCACCTCGATGGTGAAGTCGACGTGACCGGGGGTGTCGATGATGTTGATGCGGAACTTGTCGAGCTGCTTGCGCGAGCCGCTCCAGAACGCGGTAGTGGCCGCCGAGGTGATGGTGATGCCGCGTTCCTGCTCCTGCACCATCCAGTCCATGGTCGCGGCACCGTCGTGCACCTCGCCCATCTTGTGGTTGACCCCGGTGTAGTAAAGAACCCGTTCGGTAGTGGTGGTCTTGCCAGCATCCACGTGGGCCACTATGCCGATATTGCGGTAATGGCTGATGGGGGTCGTGCGGGCCATGACAATCACCTCCGTGCGGGTTATGGGATATGGCAGGGCCGCACGCGCTCCGGCGGTGCCATCGGCACCGGGTTCGAGAACAAAGGTTGTGGGCGGAAGGCCTCGCTGCAAGGGCATGGCGCAGCCCCCAACGGCCAGCACCTCCCCTCCTCTAACGCTAGCACCGCCTCGCCCATGTCACCGGCCACTCATCCGCTAGTCCGGGCGGACGATATCGACTTCGGCAAACTCGACGCATTGCCCACCAGACAGTACCTGCTCAAGGCCGCTGCCGCGCTTTGAGCCCAAGGGGAGCGGCCACCGGTGCAGCTCCCCGTTCGAGGGCGGGACTTGCTACAGGCCGCTGAGCAGGCGCCGGAATTCTTGTTCCGAATAGCCGCGCAATGTCTGCGTCCTTACATTGCCCAACTGGCCCGTCTTGAGCAGCAGGGTGGTCGCCGCTTCCTCATCCCCCTCGACTATCAGCACCAGGTCGTAGCTGCCTACCGTCCAGTAGACGGTCTTGACCGAAAGGCCGAGCTGCTCGGCCAACCCTTTGAAGGCGACGAACCGATCCGGGGAGTCCTTGACGCTGCGGATACCCTGATCGGTGAAGGTCGCCAGCGTGATGAACGTAGCCATACGCTCGCTCCTGTTGAGTTGCAGAGCGACGGTCGGGATTGCGGAAATCACTGCACCGGAAAATGGCCGCCACTCTTCCCGCCATGCATGCCCAGCTGGCGCAATGCGCCACCGGCCCTGTCGACAGCGAGCTTCCGACGACCTCCACAAAGTAGGAATAGCACTCCCGGACCGGGATGCATGACCACTGATCCAATGTCCGCCGGGCAGGCCCGGGAGGTCGACCTATACTTTCAGCCCCGGTAGGCCGATGGACCCGCCGTGATAGCCGCCGTGGGTTGGCGGCCCCTTCCAGCCAGACAGAAAGGAGGACTTACATGGCAATCCGCATTGGTGACGAAGCGCCCGATTTCACCGTGGACAGCACCGAAGGCACGATCAATTTCCACCAGTGGATCGGTGACCAGTGGGCCATTCTGTTTTCCCACCCGAAGGACTTCACGCCGGTCTGCACCACCGAGTTGGGCTACATGGCCAAGCTCAAGCCCGAATTCGACAAGCGCAATACCAAGGTGATCGGCCTGTCCGTGGACCCGGTCAGCGATCACCGCAAGTGGGTCGGTGACATCGAGGAAACGCAGGGGCACGCGGTCAACTACCCGATGATCGGCGACGAGAACCTGGTGGTGGCCAAGCTCTACGACATGATCCACCCCAATGCCAGCGCGGGCCCGCGCACCGCAGTGGATAACGCCACGGTGCGTTCGGTGTTCATCATCGGCCCGGACAAGAAGGTCAAGGCGATGCTGGTCTACCCCATGAGCGCCGGTCGCAACTTCGACGAGGTGCTGCGCCTGCTGGACTCGCTGCAGCTCAACGCCAAGCACACGGTGGCGACGCCGGTGAACTGGCGTCCGGGTGATGACGTGATCATCCCGACCTCGGTATCGGACGAAGATGCGAAGAAGAAGTACCCCGACGGCTACAAGACCCTGAAGCCCTACCTGCGGGTCGTCGCCCAGCCCAAGTGAATGGCCGCGCGCCCTCTTCCGGGAGGGCGCGCCAGCGCCTGCCATACTCTTCCCCATGGTCAGGGCCACATTCCGATTCTACGAAGAGCTCAATGACTTCCTGCCCGCCGAACGGCGCCGGCAGGCATTCACGTGCGCCTGTGCCCGGGCGGCCACCGTCAAGCACATGATCGAGGCACTGGGCGTGCCTCACACCGAGGTGGAGCTGGTCCTGCTCAATGGCGAGTCGGTGGGCTTCGAGCGGGTGATCCTCGATGGCGACCGGGTGGCGGTCTATCCCAAGTTCGAGGCGTTGGATATCAGCCCGCTGCTCAAGGTCCGTGCCCGACCGCTGCGAGTACTACGCTTCATCGCCGACGCCCACCTCGGCGGCCTCGCCAGCCTGCTGCGCATGTGCGGCTTCGACACCCTCTACGACAACGGCTTCGAGGACGGCCAGATTGCCGAGATCTCCGCTCACGAAGGGCGCATCGTGCTGACCCGCGACCGCGAGTTGCTCAAGCGTCGCATCATCACCCACGGCTGCTACGTGCATGCCCTGAAACCCTCGCTGCAGCTTCGCGAATTGTTCGAGCGCCTCGATCTGGCCCGCAGCGCCAACCCCTTCAGCCTCTGCCTGCACTGCAATCACCCGCTGCAGGAAATCACTCCGGAACTCGCTCGCCCTCGCCTGCCGCCGCGCATCGGTGCGCTCTATTCGCGCTTTCTCAGCTGCGATACCTGCGACCGCCTGTACTGGGAGGGCTCCCACTGGCGCAGCATGTGCGCCCTGCTGGCCCCCTTGCTGTCTGTGGATAAGTCCGACGACGGCTGATCGGCGCATACCCACAAAAACGGTGGATGAAACTGTGGATAAGCTGTCGGGAGATGGCCATGCGCCAGGTCCGGCGGGGGCCCCTTGGGTCGGGTCAATTTCTGAGCTATTACAAGCGTTTAGGTGCACAGCTGGTAGAAGGCGACCTTCTGTAGGGGCGAGAGATTTACCAGCGGGCATTACCCGTAGGAGCTGGCAAGCCAGCTCCTACGGGTAATGCATCCGCTTGCAACACGTCATGCAGACAGAGCCAATGAACTCGCCCCTACACGGTAAGTGCCCAACCCGTACCTACAACGGCATCCGTGCCCGTCTCGACTGCTGCCCCAGCGGCGTGGCTGCCGGCTGGCGTATCAGCGCCGCGCGCCATTCATTGGCGGTGGACGGATCGACGTCCTGCAACAGGTGCACCTTGCCCGCCACCAGCGTTGCAACCGGCACGCCGTCACGAAACAGCAGGCGATTACCTGCCACCGCCGGCACCTTGGCGCCGTTGAGCAGGGTGCCCACCAGGTTCAGCGGGTCGCAAGCGGACAGGCCGACCAGGCTGCCCTCCAGCGGGCGCTTGCGCACCTCTCGCAGCAGGCCGACGGCCTCCGGCAAGGCAAACTGCTCGCCGGAGTTGCCCGCCACGAAACGACCACCACGAATCTCGCCACGCGCTTCCAGGCGATGGAAGACCCGCAACAGGTCGCGCCAGGGCGGCAGCCAGTCGGCCTCGCGCTCCAGCAAACGCCAGCCCACCACGCCATATCGACGCAGCAGGGTGCGCGCGACATGTTCCAGGGCCTCGGCCGGGACCTTGCCGCTGCCCTCCTCCGGCTTGCCGCGCAACAGCGCCCAACGCCCGGCATCCTGCATGTTGGCCAGGGCCAGGCGCGCGCGGCGGTCATGGCGGCTACGGCGCGCCGCCGGAAGCAGCAACGAACGCAGGCCGGCGAAACTGTCGGCGTTGGCCAGGCCCAGAGCCACCAGTTCGCCCAGGCAATCCTCCAACTCGCTGCGCAGCAGGTGGGCCTCGTCCATCAGCTCATCGAAGAACAGCGCACCCTGGCTGGCCAGTACCTGGCGCACGCGTTCGGCGCGGGCAGAGGGCTCGGGTGCCGGCCCTTCCTGCAAGCAGGCACGCCAGAGCGCCAGGCCCTTGCGCGGCAGCAACAGGATGGGGGTGCCGCGCACCGGCCCCGCGGCTGCTTTGCCGCGCCCGCCCAGGCGACACCAGACCACCCGCCCGGCACGGCAAAGGTCGTCCAGCCAGTTGATGCCGTAGTCAGCCACCCGGCTGGGAAGAATTTCACTTTCCCAAGCGCCAGCCGCCGCCTCGTAGCCTTCCAGTTGGCCCAGCACCCCGGCCAGCGCTTCGGCACCGCGCACCTGGGCACTGGCGGCAACGCGTTGCCAGTCGAACAGGAAACGCATGAAATCGGCTCGCTCCACCGGTTCGATCTCGCGGCGCAGGCGCCGCACCGTGTAGCGATGGATACGTGCCAGCAGATGGCGCTCGCACCACTCATCCATTGCCGTGCCGGGGGTGAAGCGGCCACGCAGCACCTGTCCCTCACGCTCCAGGCTCGCCAGGGCGAAGGTCAGCGGCGCAGGGCTCTGGTGCAGATCGGCCGCCAGCTTCGCCAAAGTCAGCGGACCAAACCCGCCGAGACGGGCTCGCACCACTTCCACCAGGGCGGCCTCGGCCTCCCACGCGGCGGTGAAACCCTCCGGTGCGGCAATGGCTGGTTTGCGGACGGCTTCTGGATAGAGCGCGCGGAACTGTTCTACGCGCTCGGCCGCCAGCCACAGGGTGGGCTCGCCGTCCAAGTGCATGCACGCGGCGCGGCGCGCCTTGGCCAGTTGGCTGAGCCAGCCTGCCCAGTCAGCATTGGCGTCGACCTCCGCCTGGGTCACGCAGGCCAGAGCCAGCAGGGCCTCGTGCATCTCATCGGCATCGCGCACCTGTGGCCAGGCTTCTTCGGCCACGGCCGCGATGGCCTCCCTATCCAGCGCGCCCAGATCGTCGGCGGACGCCGGATCGCTCCAGCGACGTTGTTGCACGGCCTGGGTACGGCGCTCCTCCAACGGTGCGTCATCGAGAAAGGCATAGGGTCGCGCGCCGAGAATTTCCGCCGCCAGGGACGAAGGCGCCGGCAGGTCGCGGGCAACCAGTTCCACTTCGCCCCGCTCCATTCGCCGGAGCAGGGCCAACCAGCCCTCGGTATCCATGGCCTCGTGCAGGCAGTCATCCAGGGTCTGGGCCACCAGCGGGTGATCGGGAATCTCGCGCTCGCCCACCAGGTTCTCCTGGCAGGCCACCTGGTCGGGGAACACGCTGGCCAGCAGGTCTTCACTGCGCATGCGCTGGATTTGCGGTGCCACCTTGCGGCCCCCGGAGTAGCGCGGCAGGGCCAGTGCGGCCGAAGCATTCCAGCGCCAGCGCACGCCGAACAGCGGCGCATCGAGAATCGCCTGGATCAAGAGGTGCTCGGCGCTGTTGGAATGCAGGTAGCGCCAGACCTCCTCCAGCGGAAAGCTGTGGCTGGTGGACAGCGACAGGATCAACGCGTCCTCGGTGGCCGCCGCCTGCAGCTCGAAGTTGAAGCTGCGGCAGAAGCGCTTGCGCAAGGCCAGGCCCCAGGCACGGTTGAGCCGGCTGCCAAAGGGCGAATGGATGATCAGCTGCATGCCCCCGGATTCATCGAAGAATCGCTCCATCACCAGCCGTTGCTGGGTCGGCAAGGCCCCCAACGAAGCCCGTGCCCGCGCCAGGTACTCGACTATCTGCCGCGCCGCTGCCTCGCTGAGGCCGATGTCTTCGCACAAAGCGTCGATCGCCCGCGCAATACCCTCCCCTCGCGCGGGCGGCTCCCCTCTCCCCCTGGGAGAGGGGGTGGGGGTGAGGGCTGCATCAGCAGGCTCGGACGCCACCAGAACGTCCTCCACCATCCCACGCAACCGCGCCACACCCGCCGACAACTCGTCGGTACGTCCCGGCGCCTCGCCCAGCCAGAACGGAATATTCGGCGGCTGCCCCTGGGCGTCTTCCACCCGCACCCGGCCCGGCTCGACCCGCAGGATGCGATAGGACTGGTTGCCGAGCTGGAACACATCCCCAGCCAGGCTTTCCACGGCGAAATCCTCGTGCACGCTGCCCACTGGCACGCCCTGGGGTTCGAGCACCACGGCGTAGTCGGCGGTCTCGGGAATGGCACCACCGGAGGTGATGGCGGTCAGGCGTGCGGAGCGGCGACCGCGTAAACGTCGATTCACCGCATCACGATGCAGGTAGGCACCGCGTACGCCCTGGCGGCCGTTGTAGCCCTCGGACAGCATTTTCACCAAGGCATCGAACTGCTCTCGCGCCAGATCCGCATAGGGCATGGCGCGGGTCATCAACTGGTACAGCGCGTCTTCGCCCCATTCCTCGCAGGCCACTTCGGCCACCATCTGCTGAGCCAGCACATCCAGCGGCGCATGGGGGATGACCAGGGCATCCAGCTCATCGCGGCGTACGCAATCCAACAGCGCCGCGCACTCGATCAGGTCGTCGCGTGATTGCGGAAAAAGCCGCCCCTTGGGCGTTCCGCCAACACTGTGGCCGGAACGGCCGACCCGTTGCAGGAATGCTGCAATGCTGCGTGGCGAACCGAGCTGGCAGACCAGCTCCACCTCGCCGATGTCGATGCCCAGTTCCAATGAGGCGGTGGCCACCAGCACCTTGAGATCACCGCGTTTGAGACGCTGCTCGGCATCCAGGCGCAGGTCCCGCGCCAGGCTGCCGTGGTGGGCGGCCACCGCAGCGTTGCCCAGGCGCTCGGAAAGGTGGCGGCTCGCACGTTCGGCCAGACGTCGGGTGTTAACGAAGACCAGGGTGGTACGGTGCGCGGCCACCAGCTCGGCCAGGCGGTCGTAGACCTTCTCCCAGGCCTCATGGCTCAGCACCGCCTCCAGTGGTACGGGCGGCACCTCGATGGCCAGATCGCGTTGGCGGCTGTACCCCACATCCACCAGGGTACAAGCCTTGCGCCCCTGGCCCACGAGGAACTCCGCCACCCGCTCGATGGGCTTCTGCGTGGCCGACAGGCCGATGCGCTGCAACGCGCGTCCGCACAGGTTCTCCAAACGTTCGGCACTGAGCATCAGGTGGCTGCCGCGCTTGCTGCCGGCGATAGCATGGATCTCATCGATGATCAGGCTGCGGCAGCCGGCCAGCATGGCGCGACCCGACTCGGAGCCGAGCAGGATGTAGAGCGACTCCGGCGTGGTCACCAGAATATGCGGCGGGCGCTTGCGCATGGCGTCGCGCTCGGCCTGGGACGTATCGCCGGTGCGCACCGCGGTGCGGATATCCACATCGGCCAGGCCCTGGCGTACCAGCTCGGCCCGGATGCCGGCCAGGGGCTCTTCCAGGTTGATGCGGATGTCGTTGGACAATGCTTTGAGCGGAGATACGTAGACCACCGTGCAGCGGTCCGGCAGGCCGCCCTGTTCCAGCCCTTCGTGGATCAGTTCGTCGATGGCGGAAAGGAAGGCCGTGAGCGTCTTGCCCGAACCGGTGGGCGCCGCCACCAGGGTGCTCGCGCCCGCTCGAATGGCCGGCCAGGCGCGGGCCTGGGCCGCCGTCGGGGCGGGGAAGCTGGCACGGAACCAGGCAGCGACGGCGGGATGAAAGCCTTCCAGTGCGGCCGGGTCGGATTGGCGGGTCAAGGTCATGGCCCTCACTATGGTTGGCCCCCGGCAGAGGCTCAAGGGGGACGGACCGATGGTCGCCCGCCTCCAGCGGCAGGCCGTTGCCCGGAGGCGGCAAGACCCTGCCGAGAGACTGGCACTAACGTCCAGCAACCACCAACAACCACAAGCCCTTCAGCGAGCTGGCCCGATTCCTGCTGATCCGGTGGCCAGATCGAGCAGAGGACCTGCCATGACCACCATTTCCAGCCAATCGGCCCTGACCAGCTACCTGGGGCTCGCCTCCAGGAGCAGCACCGCCACCAGCAACACCGGCGGCACCAGCACGAGCAAGGCCGAAGACAAATCGACCAGCACCCAGGATCCGGTCGCCGACCTGCGCCGCTATGCCAACGCCCTGATCGCCCAGAGCCGTGGCGGCCTGTTTCGCGCCATGAGCGGTGGCGGAGCCATCAGCGGTAGCCAGCCCAGCAGTACGCGCGCCACGGACAACACTCAGTCGAACACCGGCACCAGCAAGATCGAGCTGCCTGACGTGTCCGAACTGGACCGCGACGATGCCCTGAAGCTGAAAGACAAGGTGCAGAAGCTGATCGATGCCGGTTTCGACGAGAAAGACAGCGGCATCGGTTTCATCGGCTACGACGGCGACAAGGAAACCACCTCCCTGACCACCTACCGCGACTGGTTGCAGGCCAAGGGCGGGGTCAGCATCTACGTCTGAACGACTGCACCGCTTATCGGCTACCAGTGCTCGCCAGCATTTGGCCAGCGGTGGGCCACTAAACTAAGAGTGTCCTGTGATTGCGGGACAAGGAAGGAGCCACTCCAGCTTCGCACGACTCGGCTGCCGCGGCTCCTTCCACCATTTCGCCATATCTCCCCCGCCGCCGCATTTCGCTGTCGCCCCGGCCAGATGGTTGCCCCCTTGCCAGAGGAGGACAGGCAGTGGACGAATCCAGACTCAACGATTTCATGGGCAAGCTGGTCGCTGATATGGGCGGCGCCGCCATGCTCGCCAACATCGTTCTCGGTGAAGAACTCGGCCTGTATCGCGCCATGGCCGACAGCCAGCCGATCAGCCCGGACGACCTGGCCGCCAAAACCGGCTGCAATGCACGCCTGCTGCGCGAATGGCTGAGCGCTCACGCCGCTTCCGGCTACATGGAACACGACAACGGACGCTTCCGCCTGCCGGAAGAACAGGCATTGGCGCTGGCCCGGGAAGACTCGCCGGTTTACGTGGCCGGCGGCGCTTCGGTGATTGCCTCACTCTTCCACGACAAGGACAAGCTGGTGAAAGCGATGCGCGGTGACGGCGGGCTGGCCTGGGGCGACCACCACCCCTGCATGTTCAGCGGCACCGAACGCTTCTTCCGGCCCGGCTACCGGGCGCACCTGGTAGCCGAGTGGCTGCCGGCCCTGGACGGCGTGGTCGACAAGCTGAAGGCCGGCGCCAAGGTGGCCGATGTCGGCTGCGGTCACGGCGCCTCCACCGTGATCCTGGCTCAAGCTTTCCCGGCTTCGCGCTTCATCGGTTTCGACTATCACGGCCCGTCCATCGAGACGGCCAATCGACGCGCCGTGGAAGGCGGTGTGGCGGATCGTGCAACCTTCGCCCAGGCCAGTGCCAAGGACTACCCAGGCGACGGCTACGACCTGATCTGCTATTTCGACTGCCTGCACGACATGGGCGACCCGGTGGGAGCCGCCAGGCATGCCTACCAGACGCTGAAACCGGATGGCACCGTGCTGCTGGTGGAGCCCTACGCCAACGATGATCTCGATGACAACATGACCCCGGTAGGCCGCCTGTTCTACTCGGCCTCCACCTTCATTTGCACACCCAACTCGCTGTCCCAGGAAGTGGGTCTCGGCCTCGGCGCCCAGGCCGGCGAGGCACGCCTGCGCAAAGTGTTCGAAGAGGCCGGATTCACCCACTTCCGCCGGGCCACGGAAACGCCGTTCAACCTGATTCTGGAAGCCCGTAAGTAAGCCGCAGGTGGACCATACGCCAACGGTCCACCACGCCGCGCCACTGAACATCGCCAAGAAACTCCTTGTCAGACAGCCAGTAATCTCGCTATTACCTGACTCCGTGCGCGGGAAGGATCTCTGCGACACAATTGCGTAACCTCGCAATGCACAGATAAGAATCACCGCCTCAGCCCGCGCCATGGAAAACGGCGCCCCGCATTCCGCCGCGTGTGGCCGTCCGGCCCACCGGCATCGCTCCAAGGAAATCTCGAATGGCCAGAAGACACGTCATCAATGCCCAGGTCAGCCCGAAGGGCAGCCTCGAAACCCTCTCCCAACTCGAAGTGCAACAGCTCAGCGAAGCCGGTTCCGGCCGCATGTACCAGCTGTTCCGCCAGTGCGCCCTGGCCATCCTCAATACCGGCGCGCAGATCGACAACGCCAAGACCATCCTCGACGCCTACAAGGATTTCGAAGTCCGCATCCACCAGCAGGACCGTGGCGTGCGCCTGGAGCTGATCAACGCCCCGGCCGACGCCTTCGTCGATGGCGAGATGATTGCCAGCACCCGCGAGATGCTGTTCAGCGCCCTGCGCGACATCGTCTACACCGAGAACGAACTGGACAGCCTGCGCATCGACCTGGAGAGTTCGCAGGGCATCACCGACTACGTCTTCCACCTGCTGCGCAACGCCCGCACCCTGCGCGCGGGCGTGGAGCCAAAAATCGTCGTGTGCTGGGGTGGCCACTCCATCAGCACCGATGAGTACAAGTACACCAAGAAGGTCGGCCACGAACTGGGCCTGCGCAGCCTGGACATCTGCACCGGCTGCGGCCCCGGCGTGATGAAGGGCCCGATGAAGGGCGCCACCATCGGCCATGCCAAGCAACGCACCCACGGTGGCCGCTACCTGGGCCTGACCGAGCCGGGCATCATCGCCGCCGAGGCGCCCAATCCCATCGTCAACGAGCTGGTGATCCTGCCGGACATCGAGAAGCGCCTGGAGGCCTTCGTCCGCGTCGGCCACGGCATCATCATCTTCCCGGGCGGCGTGGGCACGGCGGAGGAGTTCCTCTACCTGCTGGGCATCCTGATGCACCCGGACAACCACGACCTGCCCTTCCCGCTGGTGCTCACCGGGCCGAAGAGCGCCGCCGCCTACCTGGAGCAACTGCACGCCTTCGTCGGCGCCACACTCGGTGAAGACGCGCAGCGCCGCTACAAGATCATCATCGACAACCCGGCGGAAGTGGCCGTCGAAATGGCCCAGGGCCTGAAGGCGGTGAAGCAGTTCCGCCGCGAGCGCGCGGATGCCTTCCACTTCAACTGGTTGCTGAAGATCGACGAAAGCTTCCAGCGCCCCTTCGAACCCACCCACGAGAACATGGCCAGCCTCAACCTGAGCCGTAGCCTGCCGCCCCACGAACTCGCCGCGAACCTGCGCCGAGCGTTTTCCGGCATCGTTGCCGGCAACGTCAAAGACAAGGGCATCCGCCTGATCGAGCAACACGGTCCTTACGAGATCCACGGCGACGCCGTGGTCATGCAGCCGCTGGACGAGCTGCTCCAGGCCTTCGTCCGCCAGCACCGGATGAAGTTGCCGGGCGGCGCGGCCTACGTGCCGTGCTATCGAGTCGTACAGAGCGGGGCGTAGTACCAGGGCACGTTCGCCAATCGATCAGGCACCCTGGCACATCGCTTGCTAACACTCCTGCCACAGAACCCGCTCCAACGGCGGAGTCGGTTCAAAGACGATGGCGTCGTTTCCCGTCACCACCCCCGTGGTGGCGGGAGCGGCGCCTTTTTCGTTCAGTGGCGGGACAAACGACATGACCGACAAGAGTTGCACTCGTAACGACAACCTCGCCTGGGTCGCGGGCAGCGATGCCCCGGAAAAGCGCACAGTCAACCTGGGGTTCATGGCCCTTTCCGACGCGGCCTCGCTGATCGTCGCGGCCACCCAGGGCTTCGCCCAGCCCTACGGCCTGACGCTGGAGCTGAAGCGGCAAACGTCCTGGGCCGGCCTGCGCGACCGGCTGCTGTGCGGTGAACTGGATGCCGCCCATTCGCTCTATGGCCAGATCTATGGCATCCACCTCGGCCTGGCGGGCGTTCCCACCGAGATGGCAATCCTCATGGGGCTGTGCCAGAACGGCCAGGCGATCAATCTCTCCGAGCCACTGCGCCAGGCTGGCGTGACACGCGCCGAGGCCCTCGTCGCCCATATGCACCAGCACGGCGGGAAACTGACCTTCGCCCAGACCTTCCCCACCGGCACCCATGCCATGTGGCTCAACTACTGGCTGGCGGCCCACGGCATCCACCCCCTGGAGGATGTGAATACCGTAGTAGTGCCGCCCGCGCAGATGGTCCAGCACCTGCGCGCCGGTCGCATCGACGGTTTCTGTGCCGGCGGCCCCTGGGGTGCGCTGGCCGTGGACGAAAAGCAGGGCTTCACCCTAGCCACCAGCCAGATGATCTGGCCCGACCATCCGGAGAAGGTACTTGGCTGCACCCGCGCGTTCGTGGAGCAGTACCCCAATACCGCCCGCGCGCTGACCATGGCCGTACTGGAAGCCAGCCGCTTCATCGATGCGAACGAAGAAAACAAGCGCAGCACTGCCCGCCTGATCAGCGGCAGCGAGTACCTCGATACACCGCTTTCAGCGATCGAGCCGCGTTTCCTCGGACACTATGAAGACGGCCTCGGCTACGCCTGGCGCGATGCCCACCCGCTGCGCTTCTTCGCCGGCGGCGAGGCGACCATGCCCTGGTTGTCCGACGGCATCTGGTTCATGACCCAGTTCCGCCGCTGGGGGCTGCTCAGGGAAGACCCGGACTATCTCGGTGTGGCCGGTCGACTCCACCAGCTCGCGCTCTACCGGGAAGCCGCCGACGCGCTGGGCATCGACGTACCGGAGCAGCCCATGCGCAGCGCCAGACTGTTCGACGGCCAAATCTGGGATGGCAGCGATCCAGCCGGCTATGCCCGCAGCTTTGCCATCCACGCCCGCAGCTCCAGGGCTGCCGTCCCTTCCCCATGACGCTTGGAGATGACCGCAGCATGCTTCGCATCCTCCTGATCAATGACACGCCGAAAAAGGTCGGCCGCCTGCGCCAGGCCCTGGTCGAGTCAGGCTTCGACGTCATCGACGAGACCGGACTGACCATCGATCTGCCCGAGCGCATCGAGGCGACGCGCCCCGATGTCGTGCTGATCGACACCGAATCCGCCGGCCGCGACATGATGGAACAGGTGGTGATGGTCAGCCGCGACCGGCCCCGCCCCATCGTCATGTTCACCGACGATCACGACCCCGGCCTGATGCGCCAGGCGATCCAGGCCGGGGTCAGTGCTTACGTGGTCGAAGGCATCCTCGCCGAGCGCCTGCGACCGATCGTGGACGTGGCGATGGCCCGATTCGAGGCCGACCAGGCCCTGCGTGCCCAGCTGCTCGAGCGGGATAGCCAGCTGGCCGAACGCAAGCGGGTTGAGCTCGCCAAGGGACTGTTGATGAAGATGAAGGCCTGCAGCGAGGACGACGCGTACACCCTGATGCGGCGCCAGGCCATGAGCCGGCAGCAGAAGCTGATCCAGGTCGCCGAGCAGATCATCGCCACTCATGAAATGCTGGGGGTCTGACGGCACAACGCCGATTGCCCCTGCGTCGAGCCAGCGACCTGCCATGGGGACGCTGGCTTGCCCCCTCCGCATTACCCATCAGTCCCTGCCGAGCCATTGCAGCAACCCACCCCGGCGACCCGATACCGTTCAGTGCCCCATCGCCGCGCACCCATATGGCCCACGGGCTCAATCCTGGCGGCCGCTCACCCCGTCTGCTTGATGCTCAGCAAACCACTGATTCAGCTAGCTTTTCGCCGCTTCCTGCAGCGTTGAGCAGCCCTCTGGCGCGGCACGGAAAAATACTGGCAAGGCCTTTGCAAATCCTTCAACAGATTCCTGCGTAGCGCGCCAACGGCGGTGGGCCGCGGATCACGGACAACGGCGTCCGTCAGAGCTCCTTCCCCTATCGGGAGCTCTGGCGTACGCCGTTTTTGTTTTGCCCTCCAATCAGGACAACACCATGAGCGAACGTGATTCCAAAGAGCCGGTGAACAACAGTCGTCGCAACTTCCTCAAGCAGTCCATCGCCATCGCCAGCACCGTCGGAGGTGTGGCCGCCCTCGGGCTTTCCGCGCCCGACCTCCTGCGCAGCGCCGCCTGGGCTGCCGGCTCGGATGCCCCTGAGAAGGCCGCACTGAAGGTCGGCTTCATTCCGCTGACCGACTGCGCCTCGGTGGTCGTAGCCGCCACCCAGGGGTTCGCCGCCAAGTACGGCCTGTCCATCACCCCCAGCAAGGAAGCCTCCTGGGCCGGTGTGCGCGACAAGCTGAACACGGGTGAGCTGGATGCGTCCCACGTGCTCTACGGCATGATGTACGGCTCCCAGCTCGGCGTCGCCGGACCGCAGAAGAACATGGCGGTGCTCATGGGCCTCAACCAGAACGGCCAGGCCATCACCCTTTCCCGCCAACTCAAGGAGGCAGGTGTGACCAACGGCGAACAGCTCGCCGCGCATATCCGCAAAGGCGGTAACCCGCTGACCTTCGCCCAGACCTTCCCCACCGGCACCCACGCCATGTGGCTCTATTACTGGCTGGCGAGCTACGGCATCAACCCCATGACCGACGTCAAGACCATCACCGTGCCGCCGCCGCAGATGGTCGCCAACATGCGTGTCGGCAACATGGACGGCTTCTGCGTCGGCGAGCCCTGGGGCGCGCGGGCCATCTTCGACAAGATCGGTTTCACCGCCGCCACCACCCAGCAGATCTGGGCGGACCACCCGGAGAAAGTCCTGGGATGCTCGCGCGAGTTTGTCGAACAGAACCCCAACACCGCACGGGCGCTGGTGATGGCCCTGCTCGATGCCAGCCGCTTCATCGAAGCCAGCACGGAAAACAAGAAAGCCACTGCCAAGCTGATCGCCGGCAAGGCCTACGTTAACGCCCCGGTGGACGTGATCGAACAACGCTTCCTCGGCCATTACGAAGACGGCCTGGGCAACCAATGGGACGACCCGCACGCCATGGCCTTCTGCAAGGAGTGCCAGGTGAACTTCCCGTACCTCTCCGACGGCATGTGGTTCATGACCCAATTCCGCCGCTGGGGCCTGATCAAGGAGGACCCCGACTACGCCGCCGTCGCTGCCCAGGTCAACCAGACCCGGCTGTTCAGCGAAGCGGCTGGCGCCCTCGGCCTGCCGGTGCCGGCCACCCAGATGCGCAGCAACACGCTGATTGACGGCAAGGTGTGGGATGGCTCGAACCCGGCCGCCTACGCCCAGTCCTTTGCCATCAAAGTCTGACTTGGGAGGCCACCATGAATGCACCCCTGAACACCCCGTTGCCAACGGCCAGCAGGGCCGCTCCCAATGACGCCGCGCGCCCGGCCCGGCCCGGCGCGGAGGTCTTGCGCAACCTCGCACTCACGCTGGTCCCACCACTGCTTGGCCTGCTGTTGTTCATCGGCCTCTGGGCTCTGGTCGCCGCCCGCAGCGAAGGGCTGCCGGGGCCGCTGTCGACCTGGCATTCGGCGCTGGAACTGTTCGCCGATCCCTTCTACGACAACGGCCCCAACGACATGGGCATCGGCTGGAACATCCTGCACTCGCTGGGCCGGGTCGGCCTGGGCTTTGGCATGGCCGCGCTGGTGGGGATTCCACTGGGCTTCGCCATCGGCCGCTTTGCCTTCCTGGCCGGCATGCTCTCGCCCATCATCAGCTTGCTGCGACCGGTTTCCCCGCTGGCCTGGCTGCCCATTGGCCTGCTGGTATTCGAAGCCGCCGGTCCGGCATCGATCTGGGTGATCTTCATCAGCTCCATCTGGCCGATCATCCTCAACACCGCCGCGGGGGTGGCCAGCGTGCCGCAGGACTACCTCAACGTGGCGAGAGTCCTGAAACTCTCCGAGTTCAAGGTGCTCACCCGCATCCTCTTCCCCGCCGTACTGCCACACCTGATGACCGGCATCCGCCTGGCCATCGGCGTCGCCTGGCTGGTGATCGTGGCGGCGGAAATGCTCACCGGTGGTACCGGTCTGGGCTTCTGGGTGTGGGACGAATGGAACAACCTCAACGTCGAGCACATCCTCATCGCCATCATCATCGTTGGTCTGGTGGGCCTGGCCCTGGAACAGAGCCTGCTATGGCTGGCCAAGCGCTTCGACTACAGCAACTGACCCGGAGAGAGACCATGGACAAGTTCGTCGAGCTGACCGGTGTCAGCAAACACTTCGATACGCGCAAGGGACGCTTCCAAGCCCTCAGCGACGTCAACCTCTGCATCGCCCGTGGCGAGTTCGTCTCGCTGATTGGTCACTCCGGCTGCGGTAAGTCCACCGTGCTCAACCTGATCGCCGGCCTGCTGGACGCCAGCGAAGGCGGGCTGATCTGCAATGGCCGGGAAATCGACGGCCCTGGCCCGGAGCGTGCCGTGGTGTTTCAGAACCACAGCCTGCTGCCCTGGATGACCTGCTTCGGCAACGTCCACCTCGCCGTGGAGCGGGTCTTCGGCGCCCGCGAAAGCAAGGCCCGGCTCAAGGAACGCACCGCCGCGGCGTTGCAGATGGTCGGCCTGGACCATGCGGCGCACAAACACCCCAACGAAATCTCCGGCGGCATGAAACAGCGTGTAGGCATCGCCCGCGCGCTGGCGATGGAGCCCAAGGTGCTGCTGATGGACGAGCCCTTTGGCGCCCTGGATGCGCTTACCCGCGCGCACCTGCAGGACGAGTTGCTGCGCATCGTCGGCGAGACCCACAGCACCGTGGTGATGGTCACCCATGACGTGGACGAGGCCGTGCTGCTCTCCGACCGCATCGTGATGATGACCAACGGCCCGGCGGCCACCGTCGGCGATATCGTCCGAGTCGAGCTGGCGCGCCCACGCGACCGCCTGGCTCTGGCCAACGACGCCCGCTACCACGAATACCGCACCGCGGTGCTGGAGTTCCTCTACCAACGCCAGCAGCGCCCCGCCGCCTAGGTATCCGCCCTGCCCTTCGCGAAAGCCCGGCCCCGTGCCGGGCTTTCGTGTTTTCACTGGCCCGCCTGCCCCATGCAAGGGCCCCCGTACCTGGCTTCGCACCCCACCAATGCAACCTTGCTCGCGAATGTGCAGGGCCTTATGGCCAAATGGTCTTCTCCTGACATAAAAACATTTTAAATCAATGCATTGAACAAACTGGCACAGTGCCTGCTAAGACCTTCCCCGGTCAGCACAACGGCGTGTCTGCCACTCAACCGACAACGACGTCGCGGAACCCCCTCTCCATCCGGAGCGCGGGCACCGTGACGTTTTTTTTTGCGCTTTCCAGACCTAGGAAGACCGCTATGCACATGCTGAAACCCGCTCTGCTGTCGCTGGCCGTTGCCGGCACCAGTCACGCCGCCCTGGCCGCAGAGGACGTTAGCAACCTGTTCACTGGGGGCAAGGCCATCCTCGATGCCCGCTACCGCTTTGAGAACGTCGACCAGAACAACAACCTGCGCGACGCCAATGCCCAGACCCTGCGCACTCGCGTCGGCTTCCAGACCGGCAAGTGGTACGGCCTCTCGGGCCTGGTGGAAGTGGACAACGTCAGCCGCCTGGGCGATGCCGCCTACAACAGTAGTCGCAACGGCCAGACCGACTACGCCATGGTGGTCGACCCGGACGGCAGTGAAGTCAACCAGGCCCTGCTGCGCTACGACCAGGCTTTCGGCAGCGCCGTACTGGGCCGTCAGCGCATCAACCTGGACAACCAACGCTTTGTCGGTGGCTCGGCCTGGCGGCAGAACGAGCAGACCTACGACGCGGCCCTCGGCCAACTCAAGCCTCTCGAAGGCCTGACCCTGACCTATGCCTATCTCGACAACATCAACAGCATTTTCGGCCCGGACAACGGCCGCTTCGACAACCGCACCAACCCGGCCAATATCGAAGGCCACAGCCACCTGCTCAATGCCCAGTACCTGGTCATGCCCGAACTCACGGTGACCGCCTACAGCTACCTGCTCGGCCTGGACAACATCGCCGTCACCGCCAGCGCTCCCTTGGGCAGTCTGTCCAGCGCAACCCGAGGCCTGCGTTTGAACGGCGCCCTGGCCGGTTTCAGTTATGTCCTTGAGTACGCGCGCCAGCAGGACTACGCCGACAACCCGCAGGACCTGGACAGCGAGTACTACCTCGCCGAGCTGGGCTACACCCTCAATGGGCTGCAGTTGAAAGCCGGCTACGAGGTGCTGGGCGGAGACAGCGGACCGGGCAACCGCGCCTTCCAGACGCCGCTGGCGACCAAACACCTGTTCCAGGGCTGGGCCGACCAGTTCCTCACCACCCCGACCGACGGCATCGAGGACGCCTACTTCGGCGTCACCGCGCCACTGGCCGGCGGCAGCCTGCACGCCTGGTACCACGACTTCGAGACCGAGCGGAACGGCGACAGCTACGGCAGCGAAATCGACCTGTCCTATGCCCATCCGATTCCCGGGGTGAAGGGCCTGGTCGGGCTGATCAAGTACGCCGCCTACGACTCGGATGATCGAAGCCGTACGGTGGATACCGACAAGTTCTGGCTGCAGGCGCAGTACAGCTACTGAGTGAATCCGGCCCATAGCGGGCCGGCCTTCGGTGCGCCGCCGCCATGCGGCGCACCGTATCGTCCCGGTCCGCGGGAAAAGCAGGCGCGATACAGGAGCCGACCATGAAAGACATTCCGCTTCCGGCAGGGCAACGCACCGGCCAGGTGCCCGATGCACCCAGCGCGCCCCTGCCGCCTTCGCGCATCTGGCAGGGATTCGAACCGGGCAGCGCCTTGCTGGCGGCCACCGGTGCGGGCCTATGGCTGCCCCTGGGCCTGGCTCTCTGCGCAACCACCAGCGCACTCGCTGGACTGGCGCCGGTTACCCTCGGGCTGCTGATCTGCACCCTCTACTTCGCCTTCGCCCTGCGGTTGCTGGAGCGTCACCAGCGACGCCGCGATGCGTTCTGGCTCGACGAATTGGCCCGCCTCCTGGATGCCCCGCCGGGCTGCGATCCGGCCACCCTGCTGGTGAGCTGCGACCAGCAGTTGCGCGGTGCCGAGCGGCTGCAGAGTGAGGTCCGCTTCGCCAGCCAGGCCCTTGAACAGTTGGCACAGACGGCCCATGTCCAGGGCAGCGAGCAGAGTCAGCGGGTGACCATGATCGCCGCCGCCAGCGAACAGATCGAACGCAGCCTGGCCAGCGTCGACGAACTGGCCAGCGACGCTCGCACCGCGTTCTCCGCCGCGCTGGGCCAGGGCGAAGACGGCTGTCGCGCGGCCGAAGCGCTTGGCGAAGGCATGGGCGACATTCGCGACAGCCTGGGCGATACGGCCAATGCCGTGAAAAACCTGCTGCACAGCACGGCACTGGTCGAGCAGTCGGTGCAAAGCATCCAGGACCTGGCCAAGCAGACCCAGCTGCTGGCCCTGAACGCTTCCATAGAAGCGGCCCGCGCCGGCGAACATGGGCGCGGCTTCGCCGTAGTCGCCGAAGAGGTACGGCGAATGGCCACCGCCACCGATGCAACCACACGCGGCATCACCGCGGCGGCCACGGCCATCGCTGCAGCGGTCGGCCAGGTCGACCGGGAAGTCGCCCATCACCGCGAACTGCTGGAACAGGGCAGCGGGCAAAGCGGCCAACTGGCGGAGAGCCTGGACCGGCTGGCGGGGAAGAGCCGGGAGAACCTGCAACGCTTCGGCAGCATGCAGCAAGCCCTTGGTGAGCATCATCAGGCGAACCAGGCGCTTTGCGAGCAACTGCAGCAGATCAGCGACAGCCTCGAAACCCAGAGCGGCCAGACGCGCAGCCTCCACGGTCTGACCCGTTACCTGTCGCGACTGAGCGGGGAGGTAGCGCGATGATCCTGCACGCCTTGCTGATAGTCGCCTGCCTGCTGGCCGCCTGCGCACTCCCTTGGAACCTCAGCCAGCGCCGGCAGCGCCGTGTCGTCCAGGCGCTGAACCGTGACCTGCTACTGGGCCTTGAGTTGATGCAGGGCGTGCAGCGCCATCGTGCACTGGGCGGCCAGACGGGCCAGGACGCCGAGCGGGACCGCCAGTGCCTGGAACTGCAACTTGAACGCAGCTGGCAGGCCTGGCCAGATGCCGACCACCAGCGAGCCTGGCGGTCACTGCTCCAGGCTCCGGCGGACTTCGAAGGCCACTGCCGACTCCTGGAGTCCCTGCTCGCCCGAATCCGGTTCCTGGAACTGCACATGTGCCGTTTGCTCCAGCGCACGCCAGGCATCGCCGATCGCTGTTGGCAGGTGGAGGACCTGGGCCGTCTGCGCGGCCTGTCGATTCGGGCCGCCGCCCTGCCGGAGTGTCCGCTGGAACTGCGCATCCAGCTGCAGTACCTGCACGATCGCCTGCTCGGCAGCGCCGATACCGAGCTGCGCGAAGCGTTGGCACAACTGGCCCGCAACCTGTTCAGCACGCGCAGCCTGGCACTCCAGCCCGCTCAACTCTATGCCCTGTTCACGCCGCTGATCGACAAACGCATCGAGGCCCTGCGAAGCAGCCTGGACTGAGCCGGGGGCCAAGTCCCGCGCCGCGCCGCGTCATTCCGTCCAACGCAGACACAGCCCGCAAAAGCGCCACGGTCGCGTGATGGCGCGGGTGGGACTAGGCTCTCCGGGACGCTCGACAGGGGAAAAGTGCCATGCGATCCAGCCTTGCCACCGGCGTGACGCGTCGGGAAATCTGGGCCTGGGCGATGTTCGACTTCGCCAACTCCGGCTACACCACGGTCATCATCACCGCTGTCTTCAACGCCTATTTCGTTGCCGTGGTCGCCGAGGGGAAACCCTGGGGCACCCTGGCCTGGACCAGCACCCTCGCCATCTCCTACGCCCTGGTGATCCTCACCGCGCCATTGATCGGGGCCTATGCCGACGCTGCCGCCTGCAAGAAACGCCTCCTGTTGTTCAGCGCTCTGGGCTGTGTGGTCTTCACCGCCGCGCTGGCCCTGGCCGGCCCTGGCGCCCTGGCACTGGCGGTGCTGTTCGTGGTGCTGTCGAACTTTTTCTTCGGCACCGGGGAGAACCTGATTGCCGCCTTCCTGCCCGAGCTTGCCCGCGACGATGCGCTGGGGCGGGTATCCGGCTGGGGTTGGGGGCTGGGCTATATCGGCGGGCTGGTCAGCCTGGGCGCCTGCCTGGGCTATGTCAGCTGGGCGCAGGGCCAGGGGCAAACCGCCGCGCAGTTCGTGCCGGTGTGCGTGCTCATCACCGCCCTGCTCTTCGCCCTGGCCAGCACCCCGACCTTTCTCTACCTGAAGGAGCGCAGCCAGCCGCAACCGGCAGCGGAAGGTGGGCCCTGGACACGTTTTGCCCAGACAATGCGCGACGCCGGGCGCTACCGCGACCTGATGCGTTTTCTTGCCTGTACCGTCTGCTACCAGGCCGGAATCGCCGCGGTGATCAGCCTGGCGGCCATCTACGCCAATCAGGTGATGGGGTTCACCACCCAGGACACTCTGCTGCTGATTTTCATCGTCAACATCACCGCCTCCGTCGGCGCCGTGCTGTTCGGCTGGCTGCAAGACCGCATCGGCCACCGCCCCACCCTGGCACTGACCCTGCTGGGCTGGCTGGCCATGGTGGGGATGGTCTGGCTGGCCAGCGGCCCGGCGCTGTTCTGGGCCGCCGCCAATATTGCCGGCCTGTGCATGGGCGCCAGCCAGTCGGCAGGGCGCGCCATAGTCGGCCTGCTCGCCCCACCCACGCGGCTGGCAGAGTTCTTCGGACTCTGGGGCCAGGCGGTGAAGCTCTCCGCAATCCTCGGCCCCATGACTTACGGCCTGGCCAGTTGGTTGTCTGGTGGCGACCACCGCCTGGCCATGCTCATCACCGGCAGCTACTTCGTGGCCGGCCTGCTGCTGCTGGCTACCGTGCGACTGGATCGAGGACGGCGGGCGGCATTGATGGGGTGACGCCGACAACGGAAGCGTCCTGAACGGTCAGCTCGCGCTTTTCTCGGCGCCGACCCAAATCAAGGTTTCGCCCCCACCCCGGTCTAGACTGCTTCCTATCCCGATGAAAGGAAGCGCCATGCCCGAAGCTACGGATGTCCTGCTCGATTTCGCCAGCGCCCTTGCCGTCGGCCTGCTGATTGGCGCCGAGCGCGGTTGGCGCGAGCGCAACAAGGAGGCCCTGCGGCTGGTGGCGGGCATCCGATCCTTCGGCCTCACCGGGCTGCTCGGCGGGTTCGCCGCCTTTCTTGGCGAGCAGTTCGGCACCGCGGTCTGGGTAGCGATCTTCGCCTGCTTCGCCGTGCTGGTTATTGCGTCGTACTTCGGCGAACTCGTCTATGTGGGCGACCTGGGACTCTCCAGCGAGTTGACCCTGCTCATCACCTTTCTTCTCGGCAGCCTGGCGGTGTCTGGCTATCACACGTTGTCCGCGTCTGGAGCGGTGGTCGTTGCGCTGCTGTTGAGCCTCAAGGATGAACTGCACAAGGCGCTGTTCCGTCTGCAGGAGACGGAACTTTCAGCGGCCCTGAAGCTGCTGTTCATCTCTGTGGTGATGCTCCCGGTGTTGCCCAATAAAGGCTACGGACCGTGGGAAGTCTTCAACCCCTACGCGACCTGGTGGATGGTGGTGCTGATCGCCGCGCTGGGATTCGCCGCGTACTTTGCCATCCGCCTGGTGGGCACCCAGCGCGGCCTGCTGCTGACAGCATTGCTGGGCGGCACAGTGTCCTCCACAGCGATGACCATCACGCTGTCCCACCTCACCGGGCACAAGTCCCTGCGCCCGCTGCTGGCCGCCGGCCTGCTGGCCACGTCGGCGCTGATGTTTCCCCGGGTGCTGCTGGAGGTCGGTCTGGTGAACCCCACGCTGCTGTCCAGGCTGGGCTGGCCCTTGGGTATTGCGGCGCTGGTCTACGCCGCCGGTGCGTTCTTCTACTGGAGAATGGCCGCCGAGGATGAATCGCCCAATGCCGAGCCGCCCCTGAAGAACCCCTTCGAGCTGGGCCCGGCCCTGCGCTTCGCCGCGCTGCTGGCGCTGATCCTGTTCCTGGTGGAGGCAGCGCGCCGCTACTTGGGGGATATGGGCGTCTACCTGGTCTCGCTGCTCTCGGGGCTCACGGATGTGGACGCCATCACCCTGTCGCTGGCCGGCGGCGCCAACCGCGAGCTGGGGGCGGAAGTGGCCGTGCGCGGCATCTTCCTGGCGGTGCTGAGCAATAGCTTGGTGAAAGCGGGCCTGATTGCGGTGATCGGCGGCAAAGGACTGGCGCTGCGCACCTTCCCCTTTATCGGTGGAGGGTTGCTGGCAGGTACCGTTGTCCTGTTGATGGTCTGAAGGTTCAGCGCTTCAGGAACCCCTTGAGCAACTCCCCTACGCGCTCTCCCAACTCCTGATTGGCCGAGAGTTGCAGGCCACGCGCCAATTCGCTGTCCACCACCTGTTCCACCAGCGGGCGCAGGGCCAGCAACTGGCGATTGAGGTCATCCAGCTCGCTGACGTGGGGCAGGCTGCTGGAGAGCAGCGGGTTAACCAGGTGCTCGACGATCATCCGGACGATGCCGGCCGACACTGGCTCCACCTGGCGCCGAATGGCCGAGAACTGCTCCAGCAGCGCATCCAGTGGAATCCCCGAGCGGTAAAGCTGCACCCCGGCACTGAACACGCGCGGGTTGAGCACCCGCAGATGGTCGCCAGCGAACTCGATCAGGCCCAGTTCGCGAGCGCGGTCCATGTTGTCATCGGTGAGGTCGGCGCCGAACAGCGCCTGCACTTCGTCGAAGCCCAACCGCGTCGGCTCCACCAGGTTCCAGGCGCCGACTATGGCCTGTTCCAGCCCCAGCACATGGGCGAGGTCCTGCCCTTGCTCCCAGGCCTCCAGCAACTCGCGGATGCTGGCGATGCTGTAGCCGCGTTCCAACAACTGGCCGATCAGCCGCAACCGCGCCAAGTGCTCGCCGTTGTAGATCCCCACGCGCCCACGCCGCTCCGGCGGCGGCAACAGGCCGCGATCCTGATAGGCGCGCAGGTTGCGCACTGTGGTACCGGCCTCGACAGCCAGTTCATCCACCGTGTATTCGACATCCGGCGGCACCGGAGACTCGGCGGCCTGGTTGAGCAACTTAGTGAGAAAGGAGGGGATACTTTTCATGGCCCGGATCATATCGCCGCCTCTCTTCCCCCAACAACAGCGCCTGGGTTGGCCCAACCATTGGCTGGACTTGCCGCAGGGCGCGATCCAGCACAACGCAAAAACCTCATCGCAACCGCTCTATACCGGGCCTTGTCGCCCGGCGGTAACGCGGTAACAGCACGTACACCAAGCAGGGCGCGGCTATGGTCAGGGTCGGATTTCTTGTTCAAGAATGACCGTGACATTGACTGATGTAACAGTCACGACACGGAGATCACCATGCCTTCCCCTGCCCTCAGCGCCCAAGACCTGTCCGAGTTCCGCAACGTGCAGCAACTGGCCTATCGCTGCGCGGAAACCATCGCCGGCGAACTCAAACCTGGCATCAGCGAGAAAGAAGCCGCTGCGCTGATGAAAACCTGGCTGCTGGATCATGGTGTGAAGGACTGGTTCCACCAGCCCTTCGCCTGGTTCGGCCCGCGCACCGCGTTCAAGGGCTTCGACGGGCTGCGCCACCTGGGCGGCTTCAATCTGGCTTTCTATCCGGGCAAGCAGCGGCTGGAGGAAGGTATGCCCTTCATCCTCGACTGCGCGCCAACCCTGGGTGCCTATACGGCGGATATCGGCTACTCCGGTGCCCTGGGCAGCAACCTGCTGGCAGAGCGCCTGATGGATGACCTGATGGACCATCGCCAACTGATCCTCGAGCTGGTGCGTCAACGCCTGCCGCTGGCCAGGGTCAGCCAGGCGGTGGACGACCTCTGCGCACGCCAGGGCACCCTGCCCCGGCACAAGGCCTATCCGTTCGAGGTGCTGGCCCACCGGGTAGAGAAGCTGGGGGAACGCCCGCAAGGCCTGTCCATCGCCCGCTTCGGTGTGCGCAACATCTACACCCTGACCCGCAATGCGCTGGTGACCGGTCGCCGCGAAGGCTGGTCGCCACTGTGGTCGAGCAACAGCCGCTCGGAGCACCCACCGACACCCGGCCTCTGGGCGGTGGAGCCGCACCTGGGTTTGCGCGGTGTCGGCGCCAAGTTCGAAGAACTGCTGGTGGTGACCGGGGACGGCGCCTTCTGGCTGGACGATGACTTGCCCCATGTCCGCCGCTGGCAGGCCCGCCAACAGGCCAGGCAGGTGGCCGCATGAATGCGCCACTGATGCTCGAACCCCAGCGCTTGGCCGTGAAAGGCGATGGCGTGGAACTGGCCGCCTACCGCTGGGGCAATGCCGCCGGGCCAACCCTGCTGCTGGTACACGGCTACCCCGATAACCACGAAATCTGGCTGCCGCTGATCCGCGAACTGGCCGCCGACTACCAGATCATCGCCTACGACGTGCGCGGCGCCGGTGCCTCGGATATCCCACGCAAGACCCGCGACTACCGCCTGGAGAAGCTGGCCAACGACGTGGAGGCCGTGATCAAGGCCGTCAGCCCGGATCGCCCGGTGCACCTCGTGGCCCATGACTGGGGTTCGATCCAGTCCTGGGAAGCGGTGACCGAGTCACGTATCCAGCCGTTGCTGGCCTCCTACACCACGGTGTCCGGCCCCTGCCTCGACCACGTGGGCCACTGGATGCGCGCGCGCCTGAAGGAAAAGCGCCCACGCGCGCTCGGCCAAGTGATCGGTCAGCTGGCCAGCTCCTGGTATATCGCGCTCTTCCACACCCCGCTGCTGCCGGAGTTGCTCTGGCGTGTCGGGCTCGCCCGCGCCTGGCCGACCTTGCTGCGGCGCCTGGAGGGCGTGCGCGAATCACGCCCCAACCCCACCCAGGCATCCGATGGCCAACACGGCGTAAAGCTCTATCGCGCCAACTTCATCACCAGCCTGTTCCGCCCGCGCCAGCGCCCGACCGAGGTGCCGGTGCAACTGATCGTCCCCACCCGCGACCGCTTTGTGCGCCCACAGCTGTTCCAGGACCTGGACCGATGGGTTCCACGCCTGTGGCGTCGTGAGGTGGCCGCCGGGCACTGGCAACTGATGGCCGACCCGAGCCGTCTGGCCGGGTGGATTCGGGAGTTCGTCGATCACCTCGAAGGCGGCAGCACCAGCCGTGCCCTGGATCTGGCGAAGATACGGCCCGGCAGTGGCCGCTTCGCCGGCAAGCTGGTGCTGGTAACTGGCGCCGGTGGCGGCATTGGCCGCGCCACCCTGCTGGAGTTCGCCGAACGCGGCGCCAGCGTTCTGGCTGCGGATATCGACCTGGCCGCAGCCGAACGCAGTGCCGAACTGGCCCGCGCCCTAGGCGCCGAGGCCTGGGCGTGGCAACTGGATGTCAGCGACAGCGCGCAGATGGAGGCCTTCGCCCATTCGCTACAGGCAGAGTTCGGCTGCCCCGACCTGGTGATCAACAACGCCGGCATCGGCATGGCCGGCGCCATGCTCGACACCCGAGCCGAGGACTGGGAGCGCCTGCTGCGGGTCAACCTGTGGAGCGTGATCGACGGTTGCCGCCTGTTCGCCCAACAGATGGTCGATGCCGGTAAGGGCGGGCACATCGTCAACGTCGCCTCGGCAGCGGCCTTCGTGCCATCACGCAACTACGCGGCTTACGCCACCAGCAAGGCCGCGGTACTGATGCTCAGCGAGTGCCTGCGTGCGGAACTCGCCGGCAAGGGCATAGGCGTCACCGCCATCTGCCCCGGCCTGGTCAACACCGGAATCATCCAGGCTACCCGCTTCAACGGCCTGGACAGCGACGCCGAAGCCAAGCGCAAGGCCAAGGTGCAGCGGCTCTACCGGCGCCGCAACCTTAGCGCCGAAACCGTGGCGGCGCGCATTGCCGATGCAGTGGAGCGCAACAAGGCCGTGCAGGCAGTGGGTAGCGAAGCCCATCTCAGCGTCGCCCAATGGCGCTTCGCTCCCTGGTTGTCGCGCCTGCTGGCGCGCATGAACCTTTCTGCCTGAGGACCTCTCCATGAGCCATGAGCATCACCGCCTGGAACAACGCAAGGTGCGTTTCGACTTCGCCGACACCCCGCTGCACTGGGTGCCCGGCGAGCCAGAGGCCTCGCACATCATGAACACCCTGCACCTGATCCTGCCGGCTGGAGAATTCTGGTTCTGCCGGGTCTACAACAAGGCCCTGTCGCTGATTACCGATGAGCGCCTGCACGATGACGTGCGTGGTTTCGTGCGCCAGGAAGCGCAGCACGCCCGCGCGCACGACAGCGCCCTCACGCCCTACCTGGAGCGCCACGGCATCGACCCGACGCCGTTCACCAAGGGCATCTACTGGCTGTTCGAGAAGGTGCTGTGCGACTACCCGCTCGGCGAAAACGCCGTCACCCGTTGGCTGCAGCCCTGGTGGCTACGACAGCGCGTTGGGCTGATTGCCGCGGTGGAACATTTCACCTGCGTGCTGGGCAACTGGATCATCACCACCCGCAGCCTGGACAACGCCGACCCGGTGATGCTCGACCTGCTGCGCTGGCACGGTGCCGAGGAAGTAGAACACCGCTGCGTGGCCCACGACCTGCACGTGCACCTGAAAGGCAGCCTGCTGATGCGCTGGTTCTACATGCTCGTGGCCAGCGGCGCGCTGATCTTCCTGTTCAGCCGCTCCATGCACACCCTGATGCGCCAGGACCCGGCCACCCGCTACCACTGGGGCTTCCTGCGGCTCTGGCACGCCCTGGGCAAGCGCGACCTGCTGCCTGCCATGGGCAGCATCGGCGTAGCGGTGCTGCGGTATTTCAAACCGGATTTTCACCCGCGCAGCGAAGGCGATCTGCAGGTGGCGCTGGATTACCTGGCCAGCTCACCGGCCGCACAAAGGGCAGCGGCGGAAGCGACGAGTTAACCATGTGGGCGTGAATTCAGACGCTATGTCTGCGTTAGCTGTTGCGAGAGATTGACCATCGGGCCAAGAGCCTTGTAGGAGCTGGCTTGCCGGCGAAACGCGGCCATTCGCTGGCAAGCCAGCTCCTACGGGCGATGCAGGTGCTTGCAACACTTAATGCAGACATAGCCAATTCATTCGCCAAGCAGACCGGAGATCTGCCCAACAACCTCAGCCCTCTATCTGCTCATCCAGCAGCGGCAACCCCGTCGCCCGCTCCAGCAGGTCATTGGGCAGGCTCTTGCTGGCGCGGGCGCCGAGGAGCTTGAGGTTTTCCACCCGGCTGATCAGGTTGCCGCGGCCTTCCACGAGCTTGTTGCGGGCATTGGCATAGGCCTTGTCCAGTTGCTGCAGACGGCTGCCCATCTCGTCCAGGTCCTGGACGAAGGCAACGAACTTGTCGTACAGCGCTCCCGCTCGCTCGGCGATTTCCCGGGCGTTCTGGCTTTGCCGCTCCTGACGCCAGAGGCTATCGATCACCCGCAGGGTGGCCAGCAAGGTGGTCGGGCTGACGATCACGATGTGTTGCTCGAAGGCCTCCTGGAACAACCCTGGGTCCGCTTGCAAGGCAGCGGCGAAGGCCGCTTCGATAGGCACGAAGAGCAGCACGAAGTCCAGGCTGTGCAGGCCCTCCAGGCGCTGGTAGTCCTTCACCGACAGCCCCTTGAGGTGGCTGCGCAGGGACAATACGTGCTGTTTCAGGGCTTGGCTGCGGGTGTTCTCGTCGTCGGCGGCGACCAGCGCCTGGTAGGCGGTCAGGCTGACCTTGGCGTCCACCACCACCTGCTTGTCACCCGGCAACTGGATCAGCACATCGGGCTGGAAGCGCTCGCCCTCGGCGCTCTTCAGGCTGACCTGGGTCTGGTACTCGCGGCCCTTCTCAAGGCCGGCATGCTCCAGTACCCGTTCCAGCACCAGCTCGCCCCAGTTGCCCTGGGTCTTCTGGCCTTTGAGGGCGCGGGTGAGGTTGGTGGCTTCGTCCCCCAGACGCTGGTTGAGCTGTTGCAGGCGCTCCAGCTCCTTGCCGAGAGAGAAGCGCTCGCGGGCTTCCTGTTGATAGCTTTCTTCCACCCGCTTCTCGAAGGCCTGGATGCGCTCCTTGAGCGGGTCGAGCAACTGGCCGAGGCGCTGTTGGCTGGTTTCGGCGAACCGCTGTTCGCGCTCGTCGAAGATCTTCCCCGCCAGTTCGGCGAACTGTGCGCGCAGGTCGTCGCGGGCGGCCTGCAGGTCGCCCAGGCGCTGTTCGTGGGCCTCACGCTGCTCGCGCAATTCGGCCTCCAGACCGGCGCGATCGGCATCCAGGCGGCGCAACTCGGCATCCTTGCGCTCACGTTCCTGGTTCCACGCCAGCAAGGCTTCGCGGGCGCTCTGGCGTTCAACGCCGAGCAATTCGGCCTCGCGGCGCAGGGCCGCCAACTCGGCCTGTTGGGCGGCATTGAGCTGGCTGAGCTCGCGGTTCTCGTCGCGGCTGTCATCCAGTTGGACGGCCAGGCCGTCCTGGGCCAGCTGGGCATTGGCCAGACGCTCTTCAAGCAGGATGTGTTCGGTTTGGAGAGCGGTGAGCTTGCGGTGCTGCTGCCAGGCCAGGCCCAGCAGGGGCACGGCGGCGGCCAGCAGACCAAGCAACAGGTTGGGGATATCTAGGGGCATGAGCGGCTCCGCGCTGGAATGCCGCGAGTATACCCAGCGGCGCGCGGCGCGATCAGGATTGCAGCGGGAGGCGGCTGAGCAGGCGCTTGGCTTCGTGGGATCCCTGGGCAGCGGCCTGTTCCAGCCAGTGGCGGGCTTGTTCCGGCTCGTTGATGCGCGGCTGGCTGCACAGGCGACCCAACTCGAGCTGGGCACGGCGATCACCGGCACGGGCGGCCTGTCGCAGCATGTCCAGGCCGATGCGGCGGTCACGCTGGTTGCCGCAGTCGCGGCAGAGCATTTGCCCGAGTCGGCTCTGGGCCGCCACCACACCTTCTCGTGCCGGCTGCTTGAGCAGCTTGCCGGCGAACCGCTTCACGCTCGGCGTCTGGCCCAGGCGCGGGCTGTCCAGCAGCCAGAGGGCAACACGGGTCGGCAAGGTTTGCTGATTGGCAATGGAGTCGGCGGGAACGCGGTACTTCATGAAAAGAGGCAGGTGGCCGGAAAGGCGCGCAACTCTACTCCTTTTTCGCGGCAGGTAAAGTCTTGCAATTGCTGCAGGTCGCGTTCTAGAGCAAGTGCTCGGGACAATCCACAGAAGCTGTGGATAACTCTGTGAAGAAGATGCTCGAAACGTCACCAAGTGCTTATGCACCGTGGCTTCCGCTCAAACTGATGATTTTTTCACCAATTATAAAAATCCTTATTTTTCATGCACTTACGAATTCGCCATAGAGAATCAAGCGTTTACAGGGGATTTCGGTAGCCGTTTGCGAGGCTGCTTCGCGACTGTGCACAACTTGAAACTGTCAATACCCTGCCCGCCCCGTTACGGGGCATTTTCCTCGGAGAAGCGGCTAGAACCTATGTTGCACGGGTGTTCCAGACGACGACGAATGGCATGAAATGGGGCCGCCAGGTCTTTCGCCAAGCTGGTACGACCGTACTTTTGCGCCAACTCTGTGCACAGGTTCGTCCCTTCTTGTACGGACCTGTTTCCCGCCACCGCGCTTGGCCCCTTAGAATGCTTCGCCTGCCCCTTCGACCTCGACGTTCCCCATGGACAAAGCCCATATCCATCGCCTGATCCTCGACAAGCTCGCCGCCGACCTGCACGTGCTGCAACGCGCGGCACAGACTGCCTACGAGGCGGCGACCCACGCCGAGAACATCGCGGAAAACAAATACGACACCCTTGGCCTGGAAGCCTCTTACCTGGCCACCGGCCAGGCCCGCCGGGCCGCAGAGATCAAGCTGGCGCTGGGGCTGTTCGAAAACCTCAATCTGCGCCCCTTCGATCCCGCACGCGGCATCCAGCTCAGCGCCCTGGTGCTACTGGCGTCCGAAGACGGCAGCGAGCAGCGGTTGTTCCTCGGCCCCGAAGCCGCTGGCCTGAAAGTGGTGGACGACGGCGAGGAAATCACGGTGATCAGCCCCCGTTCGCCCCTGGGCCAGGCCCTGCTGGGCAAAGTCGAAGGCGCAGAGGTGACGCTGACCATTGGCAACGGCAGCCAAACCTTCGAGGTGCTGGAGGTACACTGAAAAAGCCGCCCATCGCCTCGGAGGCTCCATGGCTCGCCCACGTCGCATCCTGCGCATCAGCTTCAATCCCGCGGTCCTGACTCTCAGCGTCGCACTGGGAGTCTGGCTCGGCTTCATCGCCATCAGCCTGACCGCCTACCTCGGCTACCAGTTCTATATGGCCGATAGGGAGACCCCGGTTGCCCAGGCCTTCACCCCACCACCCGCATCGCCGCAGCCGGCGCCAACACCACCGAGCACGGGCGAAGAGCGCCTGCAGAAATACGAGGAGCGCTACAACACTACCCAGCGCGCGGACAACGAGCGCCTGGAACGCCTGGAGGAGCAGCGTCGGCTGAACGATGCCAAATGTCAGTTCTGGACCGAGCAGTACCGAAACGCACCCACCGAGAAGGCCAAGCGCAACATGGACCAGGAGTGCGGATAGGCGTCTCGTCTGATTCCATCGTGCCAGCCGACCAAAGGCAGCCGGCTTCAAGTGACCGTCACAATGTCGCGGCTAGACTCCGGTTGTGCGTCCTTCACTTTGGCGCCAGAGGCGGTTTGCAATGGGTCCCGAATTTTTCATAGCCCTGATGATCATGGGCTGGCTGCTGGCAGCGGTCGCGCTGCTGTGGGCCATGCTCAGGATCTCCCACCATCACCACCATCACCACGGCCGGCCTTCGCCGCCCCACTCCTCCCGCTCGTTCCGGCGGCACAAAGCGAAAGACTCTCCGATTACTCCGCACTGAACTTCTTGTAGAACGGGGGCGCGATGCGCCCCTTGGCAAATGAGTTCGTCCCTGAAAAATCCGCCAAAGCGTCGGTATCTTCGGCGAAATAGACATCCGTTTGGATGCGGCTCTTCGTGGTATGGAGCGTCTGCCTAGTGGAAATCCCGGCTTTTCACATCGAGCCCGTCAAGCAGCGGCGTGAGGTCGTGCAGGCGTCGGGCAATGAGGTGGCGCACGCCGTCCACCGACTCCAGGCGGCCATCCACCTGCAGCAGTTGCGAGCCCACCAGCACACGGCGCTGGCGTTCCGCCAGGTCATGCCAGACCACCACATTGACCATGCCGTGTTCGTCTTCCAGGGTGACGAAAATCACCCCGCTGGCGGTCTGCGGACGCTGCCGACCCACCACCAGGCCGGCGACGCTGACCTGCCACCCGTGTTCCACCGCCAGCAATTCCCGCGAACTGCGGCAACGCCGCTTGCGTAGCGCACTCCGTAGCAACGCCATGGGGTGCGGCCCGAGGGTGGTGCCCACCGTTGCGTAGTCAGTGAGCATGTCTTCGGCCACGCTGGGTAGCGGCAACGCCACCTGCGCTTCCTCCTGCTCCGGCAGATCGGCGAAGAGTGGCGCCTGTACCTCTACCCCGGCCATCGCCCAGCGCGCCCGATGGCGATGACCGGCCAGACCGCGCAGGGCGCCGGAATCGGCCAGCAGTTCGCGAGCGCGAGCATCCAGATGGGCGCGTTGACTGAGGTCGCTCACACTGCTGAAAGGCGCAGCCTGCCGCGTCACCTCGATGCGTCGTGCATCGTCCTCGCGAAAGCCTTTCACCATGCGCAGCCCAAGGCGGATGGCCGGTTCGCCCCCCAACGCCAGCGGCTCCAGGGAGCAGTCCCAGTCGGAATGCTGCACATCCACCGGGCGCACTTCGATGCCATGACGGCGGGCGTCCTGCAGCACCTGGTCGGGGCTGTAGAACCCCATGGGCCAGCTATTGATCAAGGCGCAGGCGTAGGCGGCCGGCTCGTGGCATTTCAGCCAGCAGCTGGCGTAGGTGAGCAGGGCGAAACTGGCCGCATGGGACTCGGGAAAACCGTAGCTGCCGAAGCCCTTGATCTGTTCGAAGATCCGCTCGATGAACGTCTGTTCATACCCCTTGGCGAGCATTCGCGAAGTGAGCCGCTGGCGATGGTGTTCCAGGCCGCCATGGCGCTTCCAGGCCGCCATGTTGCGACGCAGCTCATCGGCCTCGCCGGGGGTGTAGTCGGCGGCAACCATGGCCAATTGCATCACCTGTTCCTGGAACAGCGGCACGCCGAGGGTCCGCTCGAAAACGGGAATGAGCTCTTCCTTCGGATAGGTCACCGGCTCTTCCTTGTTACGCCGGCGCAGATAGGGATGGACCATGTTGCCCTGGATCGGCCCCGGCCGGACGATGGCGACCTGTATCACCAGGTCGTAGAAGGTCCTGGGCTTGAGGCGCGGCAGCATGGACATCTGCGCCCGCGACTCGATCTGGAATACGCCGATGGTGTCGGCGCGGCTGATCATCTCGTAGGTGGCGGTGTCTTCCCTGGGCAGCGTGGCCAGGGTCCATTGGGTGCCGCGATAGCGCTCGATCAGGGCGAAGCAGCGACGCAATGCGCTGAGCATGCCGAGCGCCAACACGTCCACCTTGAGCAGCCCCACCAGGTCGAGGTCATCCTTGTCCCACTGGATCACGGTGCGCTCGGCCATGCTGGCGTTTTCCACCGGCACCAGGCTGTCCAGCGGCGCTTCGGAAATCACGAAACCGCCGGGGTGCTGCGAGAGATGCCGGGGAAAGCCGATCAGTTCGTTGGTCAGCGCCAGCACCGGGCGCAGCACCGGGCTGTCCGGGTCGAATCCCACCTCGCGCAGGCGCTCTGCCGAGGGGGCCTGGTCGCTCCAGCCGCCACAGCAGTCGGCCAGGGCGTTGACCTGGTCCGGCGGCAACCCCAGGGCCTTGGCCACATCGCGAATGGCACCGGCTCCGTGATAGGTGCTGACCACAGCGGTAAGCGCCGCCCTGCCCCGCCCATATCGGCGGAACACGTACTGGATGACCTCCTCGCGGCGTTCGTGCTCGAAGTCGACGTCGATGTCCGGTGGCTCGTTACGCTCCCGGGACATGAAGCGTTCGAACAGGAGTTCGGTGGTATCGCATGGGTTCAGCTCGGTGATGCCCAGGGCAAAGCACACCACCGAGTTGGCCGCCGAACCGCGCCCCTGGCAGAGAATGTTCTCTCTGCGGGCGAACTCGACGATGTCGTATACCGTGAGGAAATAGCTTTCGTAGCCCAGCTCGGCGATCAGCGCGAGCTCCTTCTCCACCAGCATCCGGGCTTTCTCCGGCGCACCATCGGGCCAGCGGCGGACCAGCCCCTTCTCGGTGACGATACGCAGCCAGGTGGTGGGGCTTTGGCCGTCCGGCACCAGTTCACGGGGGTACTGGTAGTTCAGTTGGTCCAGGTTGAAACCGCAACGGCGAGCGATGCGCACCGATTCGGCAAGCAGCTCCGGCGGGTAGAGGCTGGCCAGCACTTCGCGGCGACGCAGGTGGCGCTCGCCATTGGGGAACAGCCGGTGACCCGCTTCGGCCAGGGTGCAATGGTGACGCACGGCAGTCATGCAATCCTGCAGGGCGCGGCGGCCACGGGCATGCATATGCACATCGCCGGTCGCTACCGCAGGAATCTCGAGGCGCTCGGCCAGGGCCAGCAGTCGAGCCCGGCGGCTGGCGTCATCCGGGCCCTGGTGCAACTCCACTGCCAGCCACAGGCGTTCGGGGAAGCACTCGCGCATCCAGGGGCCTTCACGGTCGTCGTCTTCCCGATCGGGCACCCAGATTGCCAGCAAGCCGTCGGTGGATTCGCTCAGGTCCTCGCGAAGTAATCGGTATTCCCCCTTCTTCGCCCGCCGCCGGGCCTGGGTAATGAGCCGGCAGAGGTGCTGGTAACCCGTCAGGTTCTCCGCCAGCAGTACCAGCTTGGGCCCGCCATCGATGCGCACCTCGCTGCCGATCACCAGGGGCAGCTCAGCCTTCTTCGCCGCCTGCCAGGCACGAACGATACCGGCCAGGGTGCATTCGTCAGTGATCGCCAGGGCTGCGTAACCATGACGCGCTGCCCGCTGGAACAATTCGTCGGCACTGGAGGCTCCGCGCTGGAAGCTGAAATTGGACAGGCAATGCAACTCGGCGTAGTTGCTCATGCGAACCAGCCGTGCAACAGCAACGGCCCCTCCCCATTCACCGCCCGGAAGGCCCAACCACGCTGGCCGCCACGGGTTTCCACCAGGTAGTAATCACGGCGTACATCGCTGCCATCCCACCAGCCGGATTCGATGCGCTCGGGGCCGGCCAGGATGCGCACGCTGCCCTCCCGCAGCAGCACCGGGTCACGTAACAGCCAACCGGGGCGCGGTGGGCCAGCCAGGATCGGCACCTGCGGGGCATCGACGTCCAGTTGCCAGGCGCATTCGGGGCGGTGATCGGCACGAGCGGCCAGGCTGTGCACGGCATCGTCCCCCAGGCGTGCCCGCAGACGTTCGCGCAATTGCTCCCAGGGCAGGGATTGGTGCGGACGCTCATCGAACAGCTCACGCCGCTCCGGTACGAAGGCCGGCAAGTCCCGCGCCTGCAGGCGGAAAGCACGCACCGGAGCCGGTACCTGCAACTGCTCCAGGCGCCCACGAGCCAGTTCGAAGAGCATGGCCGCCTCGCGCTCGGCACTGAGCAAACCCACTGGCACCTGTGTGTCCGGGATGTCGCGGTGTTCCAGATAGAGGGTGAAGCGCTGTACCCCGCTGTCGCGGCTGGCGAGAAAGGCGGCCAGGTCGGCGGTGAGACGGCGCAGGGGGAAGAGCAACGCCTGGTGGGATTCCACCTCGAAATTCAGCTCGATACGCAGGTCGAACTCATCCGGCGGCCGGTAGCACTCCAGCGCCAGCGGACGCTCGCCGAGCAGGGTATCGAGGTGCTGCAGCACCTCGGCCGGAAAGCGCCGGGCCACCGTGCTCCGGGGCAGCGCCAGCACCTGTTCGACCGTACGCAGGCCCATGCGGATGAACGCGGTAACGGTTTCCCGAGTCAGGCCAGCTCGCTCCACCGGCATCCGCCCCAGGACCTCGCGCAACTCCCCCAGGTTCGCCACTGCCAGGCCATCGTAGGCATTGGCCAATATCCGCGCCGCCACCGGGTTGGGCGCCACTACGATGCGGTGACGGAAACCCAGGGCCGCCAGCTCCCCCCGCAGTCGAGCCTCGAAGCGCGGCCACGGGCCGAACAGGGCGAAGCTGGATTCCACCTCCAACAACAGGCAACGCGGATAGCGCAGGCTGACCTGGGAGCTGAAGCCATAGGCCCAGGCGGCGAGCAACTGCTGCCAGCGCTCGATGGACGCCGGGTCGTATTCCACTAAAGCGAAGTCACGGGTCAGGGCATGGGCAGCAGTCAATGACTGCCCGGGACGCAAGCCCAGGCTCCTGGCCGCCGGGTTGAGCGCACGCAGCACGCGGCGCTGGGGTGTACCGGTCACCAGCGCCAGGGGCGCCTCGGGGTCGGGGTGGCCGCGCAGCACGCCATCCAGCGCCAATTGCGGCAGCAATATGCAGGCCCAGCGCATGAGGTTTTACCGAGCCAGGACAATGGGCGCGGCAGGTGGCAGCCCACCCCGGCACTTGAGCACCCGCAACTGCGCCGGCTGTCCATCAACGGCAACGCGCAGGGCCGCAGGCGAGGGGTTGAGGGCAGCATCGAGCGGCCGGTAGGCAAAGGCCAGGGTCTGCCCGGTTTCGGCGGCCACCTGCAAGCGGCGCAAGGCACGGTCGTCGGCCTGCTGCGGCCAGCAAAGCACGGCGCCGCAACTGCCGGAACGCAGGCATTGCTCAGCCGCCCAGAGTGCATCACGGCCGCTGGCCTCCACCAGCGCCAGCCAGCGCAGGTCCACGCCGGCTGCCCGCCAGGCCTGTGGATAAGGAATATGCGGTGGCGCCACCAGCACCACGCGCTCGGCACTGGCGGTCAGCCGCGCCAGCGTGGGCCAGAGCAGGCGCAGCTCACCCAGGCCCGCGGCTGGAACCAGGATCTCGCTGAGCGCGGCTTCAGGCCAGCCACCACCCGGCAGCACGCTGTCCAGAACGCGATGGCCGGTGGGTTGCTCGCGGCCGGTCGGCTGCCCACCGGACTGGCCTTTCCAGACCCGCCGCTCGTTGAGCAGGGCGTCGAGGGCAACGACAGCGCCCATCAGGCCCGCCCATTGCCGGAAGAGAAAAACGGCAGCCCCGGGGAAGGGCTGCCGAAAGGGCCAGGAACAATCATCAAGGCCATTGGGGGAAATCCTAAGAATACTGTATTTATATACAGTAAATAGTAGAGGCTTCTCCCGGTCAATCCAGAAAAGACAGAAGGCCTGCGGGAGCGCGTGGCTCCCGCAGGTCAGGCGTTCGTCTCGTTATTTGATGTAGTGGTTACCCCAGCGCTCGACCTGGCGCACCGACTGTTGGCGCAGGGTAGTCGCGCCTTTCGCCTGCTCGGCAGCCGCGGCGATCTCGTCGTCGATGATCTTCGTCGACAGTGACAGCCAGCTGGTGGCGAAGGCCATGGCGTCGCCGTTGATCTCCAGAGCGTTCAGATCGATGTTGGCGGTGTCGTCGCATCCCTGGTGGTAGCAGGGATCGAAGGGTTGGCCAGCAGCGCCGCCGTACTTCTGCGCCTGCTCTTCGCTCTTGATGTCTTCGGCGCCAGTGAACAGGCCGCCGAAGGGGATGCCCACTTCGAAGAACTGCGCATAATCGGAGCGGAAGTCGATCTGGGTGCCCTCGGACGGCTCGCCACGTAGCGTGAAGTACGCCTCGAACAGACGCTCGATGGCAGCCGAGCCGGGCGGGCCCTGCAGGCCGAAAGAGGAACCGTCGCCGTCATAGATGAAGTTGCCAAAGTTGGGCGAACCGATCATGTCGAAGTTCAAGTACGCCTTGATCTTCTTACGTTCCTCATCGCTGAGGCTATTGACGTAGAAGGTCGAGCCCACCAACCCGGACTCCTCGGCCCCCCACCACGCGAAGCGCACCTTGTTCTGCGGATGCGCCTTGCGCAGGAGCACGGCCATCTCCAGCAGAGACGCACTGCCCGAGCCGTTGTCATTGATGCCGGGGCCTTCGAATACCGAGTCCAGGTGAGCACCGGCCATCACCACATTGTTCGGATTGCCGCGCGGGGTCTCGGCCACCAGGTTGAAGGTCTGCGTCTTCTCGCGGATCACATCCGCCACCATGCGTAGCTGCAGGCCGGCGGTCTGGGACCAGGCCACGCCGTTGTCATAGGTGGCGAACAGCACCGGGATACCGCCTTCGTAGGTGTCACCCAGGGTGACGTTCTCCAGGCCCTTGCGGTCCTCGGTGTTGCCCTGGTTGAAGATGATCACCCCCGCCGCACCCGCAGCGGCGGCGTTCTCCGCTTTCAGTTCGAAGTTGCAGCTACCGCGCTGGACCAGGGCGATGGCGCCACTGGGGAAGCCGGCGAAGTCCTCCACCTCGCAACCGCTGGTGGAGGCATTGCCAGCCCCGAGGGACAGATCCACCGCTACCACCGGGGCGCTGACATCACCGGGGTCGGTCTGCGACAGGTAGTTGAAGTCCTCCTCCCAGACATAGCTCGCCGGCTGTGGCGCCAATGCCTGCAGGGTACCCGGCCCCTTGGGGAAGAACGCGGTGAAGGGGAACGGCTGCACCTGCACCTGATAGCCGGCGCGCTCCAGGGTTTTCTTCACATAATCGATCGACGCCTGGTAGCCAGGCAGGCCGGCGGCGCGGTTGCCGTCATTCAGGGTGGCGATGTCCTGCAGCTCCTGCAGGCGGTGCATCACGTTGTTCGCCTGCAGGCAGCGCGGCAGGCCAAGGGGCGTCCCAACCAAGACCGGCGACTTGCAAAGGGCGGGGTTGGGTTTACCGGGGCTCCAGAATTCGGTGAAGGCATCGCCTTCAGGCACCGGAGCGGCAAGGGTGGAAGTGGAAGCGGCGAGAACCAGGGAACCAACAACACGTCTGACGCTGTTCTTGTGGGTCATGACTTCAATCCTTTTGAAGTGGCTGTAGGTGACCTGCCATGGCGTTGCGCCACTGTCCTGTACGGCTTCCTCGGGGGCAGGCCTGAGAGAAGAGACTGGCGCAAGGTCGTTCAGTTCTTCCAGCTTCTTGTAAAAAACGTGCAGCTTGTCGCCTTTTTCGCAGAAGTTCGCTGCAGATATGCAGGCACCTGGCCACTAAAAAGGTGGCCACATCATGTCATTCACCCCTGCCAAGGCTTCGCAGGACCTATGCTCAATCCATTCCCGGATACAGGAACCTGCCATGTGCGGCCGCTATGTCAGCCCCTCGGAACGCGCCATCGAAGACTACTGGCACATCGGCGCCCGCGACTCCGGACGCTGGGTCCAGAGCTTCAACGTGGCGCCCACCAGCATCGTCCCGACGCTGCGCCTGGGAGAACAGGGCGAACTGCAACTGGCATCCGCCCGCTGGGGCCTGATCCCTGCCTGGTGGAAGGAAGCGAAGCCACCGACCATGTCCTGTAATGCCCGCAGCGAAGAAGCCGCCAGCAAGCCCCTTTGGCGACAGAGCCTGCGCACGCAGCGCTGCCTCATGCCGGCCCTGGGTTGGTATGAGTGGAACCCACACGAGGAAGTCCGCAACGCCCGCGGCCGACTGGTCCACCAGCCCTATTACCTCTACAGCCCGAACGACACCGTCCTGGCATTCGCCGCCATGTGGGCCACCTGGCAAGCCCCGGATGGCCAGTCCATTACCTCCTGCGCCCTGCTCACCCGGGAAGCCGCCCCCTCCATCGGTGCGATCCACAACCGTATGCCAGTGGTGCTGGCGCCCGAGCAGTTCGACCTGTGGCTGGCACCCGATACAACTGACGAGCAGGTACAGCGCGCCATGGCCAAGGCCCGCAGTGACTTCGTGGGGCGTGCAGTGTCCACGCGGGTAAATGATGTGCGCAATGATGATGAAGGGTTGATCGAGGGAGTGGCCGAGCCGCTGTCCTGAAGCCAGTCAGCCCCCCTGCGAAAGCCAACTCACCAACCGCCAGCCGCGATCGGGCCGGCACCAACCTTCGACTCGCAAGGCGTGAACAGCAGGTTGTGTACGCGCTGATTGCCATCCGGCCAGCCAACGCGAGCCGCGCAAAATCCGCCATCTGGTCATCCGACCAAGGGACTGTCGCTTCTTCCAGGAAGGTCACCATGGCGATATGCGCGGCAGGTGCGTTCAGAGAGAGCTGACGCAGCTCCGCCCAGTAATCCGATTCGATCACGAATCGCTCCTGGTGCACCACATTGCCAGATGCACGTGATAAGCAATATCTAACGAACTTCAGGAATTCCAGGGAATATTCGATGGCGGGTGGAGAGGCGGAAGAGAAACGCTCTCCAAGACCAGTAATCGGCCGACCAAACAATGGCGACCGTCGGGAATACACTTGATTCGCATAGGCAGTGGTCACCGGGGGGAGGATTCTCGCCCCTCCCGTCGATTACCTCCGCTCCCAGGCGCCCTGCCCGAACGGCCAGCCGGCCACACACCGGTCGGCCAAATGCACCAGCCTGGAGCAACCGCCATGAAAAACATGACCCCTGGCCCCTCTTCAGCATCGATCCGTAGTGGCAGTTTCGTGCTTCTTTCCGCGCTGTTGATCGCAACAGGCTGTACGCACAACCCCGACATCAGAGCCAGCCGCGACGGAACCTCCGGCATCACGACCAGGGCTAATCCTGACTACATAAGCTGTGTGAAGGACGGTATTCGGCAAGACGCCCAGACCTTCACCACGGAGGAAAGTGGCAAGACACTCCTGTTCGTTGGCAGCACTGACCCCGACAAGGCATCCGGGCTTGTCGAACTCACCAGCGGCCAAGGACAGAACCACTACTCCGTGTTTCAGCGGAATGCCTGGCAGGACAAAGGGCGGCTGATCAATGCGGCGCGGATGTGTTCCAGTGCTTAGGGCGCTGGGCCTCTTCAGTCCTTAAAAGTAAAAAGCCCCGCCGACCTCCGTCTGCGGGGCTTTGCATGCATGGCAGGAAGACAGCGATCTGAGCCCTGAAAGGCAGAGACTTGCTGCGTCACAAACTCACGCGGAACTCAGGGCGCGTTCCGATTCATCCAGGTGCTCCAGCAATTCCGCCCTCGCCGCATCCCGCAGGCTGATAGCCCCCGACCAGCCGGGCCCTTGCGCCAGCAATGGCGCGCACAGACTGACGTGGATCGCTTCCCTCAACGGGAACCACTGGCCATCACGCAATACCGTGCGCGTGCCACGGATGGCAACCGGCACCAAGGGAACACCCGCATTCGCCGCGAGCATGAAGGCGCCCATGTGGAAGGGACGCAGACCCTGCGCGCGGCTGAAAGTCCCTTCCGGGAAGAAAACCAGGGCCTGGCCAGACCCCAGCGCCTCGGTCAGGGCCTCACTGTCCGCGACGCTGCGTTGCAGGTCGAAGCGCTCGACGAAGCGCGCGCCTAGCTTGCGCAGGAACAGGCCCGCGACCCACTGGCTGGCCAGCTCGCGCTTGGCAACGAAGGCGAACCGCGGCGGCAGCGCCGCGCAGAGGATGACACCGTCGAGGTAGCTGGAATGATTGGCTGCCAGCACACTCGGCCCACTCTTCGGCATGTGCTCCACGCCCTCGACGCTGAACGGCACCCCGGCCAGGCGCACGAACAGACGCGCGGCCAGCTGGGTAAAGACGCGGCACCAATGCTGACGCGGCAGGATCACCACGCCCAGCCAGGTCAGCGGCGCGACCAGCCAGAACAGCAGCCAGATATAGACGGCGTAGGGCAGGTTGCGGCCCGATCGCCAAGCACGTCCGAGATAGCCGTGGATGGTCTGCACCAGTAAGCGCAGTACCTGGCGCCACGGGGCCAGGCCAGGCCGCCCCACTTCGTCACGCAGGTACAGCTCGCGGCAGGCGGCCCGGCGGATCTTGCCACTGGAGGTCTTGAGCACGCTCCGGGGTGGCGCCAGAACGATGTCGTCAGGCGGCACTCCGGCAAGGTCGACCACCACTCGATTGATCGCCTGACGCAAACGCTGCCGCGCAGCCGGGTCCTTCTCGGCACTTTCCGCCATCACCACCAGTCGATCGGTGCCCGTGGCCGAATCCGGGCTGCCGAATACTGCGATGCAACCCTTCCGCAGGCCCGCGAGGCCTCCGAGCGCCGCTTCGACATCGTAGGGGTAGATGTTGCGTCCAGCGCGGATGATCAAGTCCTTGGACCGCCCGGTGAGGTAGAGCTCGCCATCAGCCATGTAGGCCAGGTCGAGGGAGTCCATCCAACCATCGCGCAGCACCCTGTGAGTCTCGTCCAAAGCTCGGTAGTAACCGACGCAGGTGGACGGCCCGCTGAACTGCAAGCGGCCTTCCCTACGTTCGGGCAACTCGATGCCATTGCCATCGACTATGCGCAATTGGTGGCCCGGCAAGGGCCGGCCGCAGGAGACGAAACTGAGGGTGGCGCCGTCGTCGATTTCTGCGGGAAGGGCCTGCCCCCGGACCTGAAAAGCCTCGCGCTGCACCCGATCGACCCGCAGCCCACGCCCCAGTGGCGGGAAGGCTACACCCAGGGTGCCTTCGGCAAGGCCGTAGACCGGTGCCAGCGCACCGGGCTCCAGGCCGTAAGGGGCAAAACGCTCGGCGAAGCGCTGCAAAGTGCCAGGGTTGACGGGCTCAGCACCATTGAGGGCCAGGCGCCAACTGCTCAGGTCTAGCCCTTCGAGCTCGGCGTCATTGATCTTGCTCAGGCACAGTTCGTAGGCGAAGTTGGGGGCCGCCGACAGGGTGCCGCGAAAACGATGGATCTCCCACAACCAACGGGCCGGCCTGGCCAGGAAAGCCAGCGGCGACATCAGCACGAGGCTGAAGCCGTAGTACAGGCTGCCCAGCCAGGCGCCTATCAGCCCCATGTCGTGGTACATGGGCAACCAGCTGACGAACACATCCCGTGGCCCCACTTGGAGCGAAGTACCCATGGCGCGAAGGTTGGCCAGCAGGTTGGCATGACTCACCATCACACCCTTGGGCTGGCCGGTGCTGCCCGAGGTGTACTGCAGGAAAGCAATATCTGCCGGTAGCCGCGTCGGCGTCATGCATTCCTTTTCCTCGCCCTCCAACTCGGCAACGCTGACGACTCTCGCAAGGCTCGGAACCTGGGACCGGAGCAACTGGGCGAGCAGCTTCGCCTCCGTCACTGTGACCAGGACTCTGGCCTCGGCATTGCGCAGGATGCCAGCCTGGCGCCGCAGGTGATCCTAGATCTGCGACAGGCGCAACGGCGGGTAAATGGGCACTGGGATGCCACCGGCCAGCAGGATGCCGAAGAAGCCCCGAAGAAAATCGCGGCCGGTCGGCAACATCAGCGCCGCGGTTTGTCCGGCGCGCAAGCCACTGCGTTGCAGCCCCGCGGCCACCCGCCGCGCTTCGCGCTGCAAGTCGCCGAAGCTGATGTCCTCGGGGCGGTCGTCATCACCCAGCAGGCGCACATGGGTATGCCCAGGCTGATGATCTGCATGCCAGTTCAACACATCGACCAGGGTGCTTGCGGTATCCGGGGCCTGCCACTCGACGATCTCGGGTGCAACAGGATCTGCCGCAGAGGCTGGCTGGCCAGACCGACCGATGGAACGGCGGCGCAGCACCTGCAGCACATCAGCGGGCGTACTGGCCGAGGCGAACAGCTCCTGCGGCAGACGCACACCGAACTCGTGCTCGATACGCGACCAGAGCTCGACCCGTGCCAGACTGTCCACGCCTAGGTCGCGGTCCAGCACGCTGCGCAAGCTGACGCGCAATCCCGGCGCCGCTTGTGGCCGCAACTCGGCCACGGTGCGCTGGACGACTCCGAGCAGTTTTTCCGCGTCCTCATCGAAGCCAGGAACGCCGTGGGTTACCGGAGGCGGATGAGACATCGAAGACCCTCACCAGGAAGGAGACTCGATGCCTACCAGTATGCACCCATGCCGGCGCTTTCGGACTGTCGAAGACTTTCGACACTTCTTCGACACTCGGCCGACCTGAAAAGCAAAAGCCCCCGAAACTCTAGGAGTATCAGGGGCTTAGGCATTGAATATGGCGGGAAGATAGGGATTTGAACCCTAGGTGCCATTGCTGACACAACGGATTTCGAATCCGTCCCGTTCGGCCACTCCGGCATCTTCCCGAACGGCGCGCATCATACCAGCTCAGTGGCAATTGGCGAAGCCCGGGGCGTGATTTTTTCGCGTGGTTTCAGATGGTTGCGAGAATGGGTAGTCCCTGCGACAGAATACATCCCTCCCCCCAGCCCCTCTCCCGACGGGAGAGGGGAGAAAAAGCGGTTCAGGAAGTCAGCTTGATCAGGGCTTCGCGGTATTTATCGGCAGTCTTTTGCGCGACATCGGCGGGCACAGCCGGGGCCGGTGGCTCCTTGTTCCAGCCGGTGGATTCCAGCCAGTCGCGGACGAACTGCTTGTCGAAGCTCGGCGGATTCTTGCCCTCGACGTAGCTTTCCACCGGCCAGAAGCGGCTGGAATCAGGGGTCAGCACTTCGTCCATCAGGGTCAGGGTGCCGTCTTCGTCTATGCCGAACTCGAACTTGGTGTCAGCGATGATGATGCCGCGAGTGGCGGCGTACTCGACGGCGGTGCTGTACAGGGCGATGGCGGTGTCACGGACCTTGGCGGCCAGTTCCTTGCCGATGATGGCTTCGCACTGTTCGAAGGAGATGTTCTCGTCGTGGTCGCCGACAGCGGCCTTGGTCGAGGGGGTGAAGATGGGCTGAGGCAGCTTGGAGGCCTCTTTCAGGCCGGCCGGCAGCTGGATGCCGCAGACGGTGCCGGTCTTCTGGTATTCCTTCCAGCCGGAACCGACGATGTAGCCACGTACGATGGCTTCGACAGCAACGGGCTTCAGGCGCTTGGCCACCACTGCGCGACCGTCCACCAGGGGCAGTTCGGCGGCAGGCACCACGTCTTCCACTTTGTCGCCAGTGAAGTGGTTAGGCACCAGACCGGAGAGCTTGTCGAACCAGAAGTTGGAGATGGCGGTGAGGATCTTGCCCTTTTCCGGAATCGGCTGGTCGAGGATCACGTCAAACGCGGAAAGGCGGTCAGTGGCAACCATCAACATGCGTTTGTCGTCGATTTCGTAGAGGTCACGGACCTTGCCCGAGTAGATCTTCTTCAGACTGAGGGTGGTAGGTGTGCTCATGTCATTTCCGCCTTTATCAAACGAAACAGGCGAAACCCGGGGGTTTCGCCTTGTTGTTTCCACGTCGCGCCGCCAAGCGGCGCTGATTAGCCGAGGTTTTCCTGGATCAGGGTCAGCACGCGACGCGCCACATCGGCAGGCGCCACCGTATTGATGTCCTTCTCCACGGTGACCTGCACGCTGTCGCCAACGCGGGTCAGGCGCACCTGGTAACGTTCGGCGCGTGCCTCGATCTCTTCCTCGCTGGGATCGCTGCCCCACAGGCGACTGAAGAAGCCAGGCTTCTCGTCTTCCTTTGAGGCACCTTCCGCGAGGTTGATGTAGTAGACACCCAGGCTGCGGTTGAGGTCGTCGACGCGGACATCGCCCGTTTCCAGTGCACGGCCGACGCTGGACCAGGAGCGGTCGAAGTCGGCGCCGAGGCTGAGCATGGGGTTGCCGTTACCGTCTTCAGACAGGGTCACACGGCTCGGCGCATCGAAGTCGCGGGCGGCGAGCAGGGACACGGAACCGCCCTGTTCGGCGCTACGGGCCATGCTCGCGAGCATTTCATCCAGCAAAGCTGCTTCGAGGCTCGGGCTGTCGGAACGGCTCGGCCAGCCGGTGTCAGCGGAGCTGCCGGCCGGACGGGTGGTGGTCAGGACGAAGATTTCGCTGGTATTGCGCTGCACGCCCGGCTCGATACGTACACGAGCGCGGATTTCGCTGTCCGGCTCGACACCGCTGACGCGGCTGCCCAGGCGACGGGCCAGTGGGCCCGAGAGCTGGTCGAGGCGCTGCCAATCGGTACTGAATTCACCGGTCTGCGGGCGCTCGTCGGCGATACGGAATCCGCCGTCTTCGAAGAACTGGCGAGCCACCGGCCACACTTCCGCCGGCACACGCTGGGCAACCACCCAGCGAGAGTCGCCGCTTTTCTGCAGGCTGTAGTCACTGACCTCACCCTTGGCCTGGAGAGCCTGCGGGCGGGGTACTTCGAATTCGCCTTCGGCACGGCTGTCGGCGACGTTCATCGGCACAGGCAGCAGCGGGTCGAGGCGCTTGGCGTCAGCATCCGGGGGAAGCTGCATGGGTGCGGTCTGGCGTGCTTCCAGATAGTCGCTGCCACGGTCGCGGAAATAGCCATCTTGGCCCCAGAGCCAGCCGCAACCGCTGGTACTGGAAATGATCAGGGCGAGAGCGGAAAGTCCGGCCAGTCGCTTCATGCGGAATGTTTCCTTGGAATTAGGCCAGTACGCCGGTCTGGCGCATGGCTTGGCGCAGAGGCTCGTGGCAACGCGGGCTGAGCCAGGTCAACGGCAGACGGATGCCGTCGGGGATCAGACCCATTTCGTGCAGGGCGAACTTCACCGGAATGGGGTTGGACTCGATGAACAGCGCCTTGTGCAGCGGCATCAGCTTGTCGTTGATGGCACGGGCGGCTTCGGCTTCGCCACGCATGGCGGCGGCGCAGAGATCGGCCATGGCGCGCGGAGTGACGTTGGCGGTTACCGAGATGTTGCCCTTGCCGCCCATCAGCATCAGTTCGACAGCAGTGGCGTCATCGCCGGAGTAGACGAGGAAGTCCTTGCTGACACGATTCAGGACTTCCTGACCGCGCTGCAGGTCGCCAGTGGCTTCCTTGATACCGATGATGTTGCTGATCTTGGACAGGCGCTCGACGGTCTCCGGGAGCATGTCGCACACGGTGCGGCCCGGTACGTTGTAGAGGATCTGCGGGATCGCCACGGCTTCGGCGATGTGGCGGAAGTGCTGGTACAGGCCTTCCTGGGTCGGCTTGTTGTAGTAGGGGGTCACCAGCAGGCACGCATCGGCGCCGACATTCTTGGCGGCTGCGGTGAGTTCGACCGACTCACGGGTGGAATTGCCACCGGTGCCGGCGATCACCGGGATGCGGCCATTGACCTGGTCGACGACGCGGCGGATCACTTCGACGTGTTCGGTGACGTCAAGCGTGGCGGACTCGCCCGTGGTGCCGACGGCGACTATGGCGTTGGTGCCCTCTTGAAGATGGAAGTCAACGAGTTTGGAAAGGCTGTCCCAGTCCAATTGACCCTGTGCATCCATGGGCGTAACCAGTGCCACCATACTGCCCGCAATCATGCAACCGCTCCTGCCGGAAAAAGAGAGCCGTAATGGTACTGTCGGCTCTGGCCTTGCACAAGGTGAACGCAAGCGCCGTCAGGCGGTTACAGCATTTCCCTCGGCGTCGCTTTTCGCTAACCTTCTCCGTTTGAACAGCGCGGCCCCGGCCGCCCTCCCCTCTTTAGGAATGCTGCATGTCCACCACCCCGCCCCGCGAACAGTTCCTTCTGATCAGTGCCCTGGGCCGTAACCCGACGGAGCTGACCAACGTGCTGTGCCGCGCCAGCCAGGAAAACCGCTGCGCCGTGGTCAGCAGCCGCCTGACCCGCCATGGCGAGTTCTGCGCCATCGTGTTGCAGATCTCCGGCAGCTGGGACGGCCTCGCGCGACTGGAAGCGGGACTGTCGGCACTGTCGAAACGCCATGGTTTCACCGCCAACGTAACCCGCAGCAACGCCATGGAGATACGTCCCCAGGCCCTGCCTTACGTAGCCTATGTCAGTGCCGCTTATCGCCCGGACATCCTCAACGAGCTGTGCCAGTTCTTCGCCGATCATCGCGTCGAGCTGGAGAACCTCACCTGCGACACCTATCAGGCGCCACAGACCGGCAGCACGATGCTCAACGCCACCATCACAGTGACCCTGCCCGCCGGCACCCAGATCAGTTGGCTGCGCGACCAGTTCCTGGACTTCGCTGACGCCTTGAACCTGGATGCCCTGATCGAACCCTGGCGCCCGCAACACCCTTGAGGAGTCGTTAAACATGGCAGTTTCCCTGGATAACCCCATCGCCGACTTCACCGCTCAGGCCACCAGCGGCCTGGAAGTCACCCTGTCGGCCCTCAGGGGCAAGCAAGTAGTGCTCTATTTCTATCCGAAGGACAGCACGCCCGGCTGCACCACCGAAGGTCAGGGCTTTCGCGACCAGCACGAAGCCTTCCTGGCTGCGAACACAATGATCTTCGGTGTCTCCCGCGACGGCATGAAGTCCCACGAGAACTTCAAGTGCAAGCAGGAGTTCCCCTTCGAGCTGATCTCCGACAAGGATGAATCACTTTGCCAGCTGTTCGACGTGATCAAGCTGAAGAAGCTCTACGGCAAGGAATACATGGGCGTTGATCGCAGCACCTTCCTGATCGACGCACACGGTGTACTGCGCCAGGAGTGGCGCGGCGTGAAAGTGCCAGGCCACGTGGACGCCGTACTCGCCGCTGCACAAGCGCTGAACCAGGGCTGACGCTCCGCCCCGATGAAAAAAGGCCGCAATCGCGGCCTTCTTTCATTGCAGTGCCACACTCTGTGGCCCTGCACGGGGCCAGGCGTCCAGCACTGCCTTGAACAGGGTCGCCAGAGGGATCGCGAAGAACACGCCCCAAAAGCCCCAGAGTCCGCCGAACAACAGCACAGCGCATATGATCGCCACCGGGTGCAGGTTAACGGCCTCGGAGAACAGCAGCGGCACCAGCACGTTGCCGTCCAGGGTCTGGATCACGGTGTAGACCACCATCAGGTAGATGAACTGGTCGCTCCAGCCCCACTGGAACAGCGCGATCAGTGCCACCGGCACCGTGACCACCACCGCGCCGATGTAAGGCACCACAACCGAAAGCCCCACCAGCAATGCCAGCAGCGCCGCATAGTTGAGCCCCAACCAGACGAAGGCCACATAGGTGACCGCGCCACAAATGACGATCTCGATCACCTTGCCGCGGATGTAGTTGGCGATCTGGGTATTTACCTCATCCCAGACCTGGGTCATTAGCTCACGCTCGCTGGGTAGGTAGCCGCTGATCCAGCGCCCGATCAACTCACGGTCCTTGAGGAAGAAGAACACCAAGATGGGCACCAGGACCAGGTAGATCATGATGTTGACCAGCAGCGGCAAGCTGGAGAGGGAAAAGGTGAGCGCCCACTGGCCGAACTTGGCCACTTCACTGCGTGTGACCTCGATGGCCTTGAGCACCTGCTCGTCAGTTACCAGGTGCGGGTAGCGCTCGGGCAGGAGCAGCAGCAGCGACTGCCACTCGCCAAGCATGCCCGGCAGCTCCTGGAACAGGGTGCTGAGCTGCTGCCAGAGCAGCGGCAGCAGCACACCGAGAATCAGCGCCAGGACGCCGATGAACAGCGTGAAGACGACCCACACCGCCAGGGTCTGCGGCAATTGCAATCGCTCCAGCAGGTTGACCAGCCCCTGCATGAGGAAGGCCAGCACCATCCCCGCCAGCACGGGCGCAAGCATGTTGCCGAGGGTAAGGACGGCCGTGAAGCCGAGAACCAGGACCACAGCCAGCACCACAGCCTCTTCATCGGAGAAGTAGCGCTGGATCCAGTCGCGAAGCACCTTGAGCATCGGAAATCCTTGGATGGCCCGCTATACGGGGCCAGGGTCAGGCCTTGCGCAGCCAGTAGCGGAATACGCCGTCTTCGACCTCTTCACGCAACAACTGGTGCCCGGCCAATTGCGCGAAGGCGCGAAAATCGCGCTGGGAGCCGGCGTCGGTGGCAATCACCTTGAGAACCGCGCCACTGGGAAGGCGGTTCAGCTCGAGCTTGGCCTTGAGCAAGGGCAAGGGGCAGTTCAGGCCACAGGCATCCAGCTCGACGTCGAAAGCATCTGTTCGACTGGCAGTGTCAGTCATGGTGAATCTCCGGAGAAGGTACCTGGCGACCGCCCTGGGAAGGTCGCAGGGCGGAAAAACTTGAGCGGGCGGTTAGGATACCCAACGCAGAGCGCCGCTGGCCAGTTGGCCGCGCTGGAGGCTACAGTTACGCCTTTGCCGCCAACGAGCCCAGTGCATGAATTTTCTGCGCCCCACTCTGCTGACGCTTGCCTGCCTTCTTGCCCCGCCCGTCATGGCCGACGACTTGCCGTCGCTGGGGGACTCCAGCTCTTCCATCGTATCCCCGGAACAGGAACATCAACTCGGTCGGGCCTGGCTGAGCCTGCTGCGCGGCCAAGTACCGCAACTCAATGACCCGCAGCTCAAGGACTACGTGGAAACGAGCGTCTACCGCCTGGCCGAAACCAGCCAGCTGCAAGACCGACGCTTGGAGTTCGTGCTGCTCAACAGCCCGCAGCTGAACGCGTTCGCGGCACCTGGCGGGATCATTGGCGTCAACGGCGGCCTCTTCCTCTATGCCCCCACCGAGTCCGAGTACGCTTCGGTATTGGCTCACGAACTGGCGCACTTGTCGCAGCGCCATTTCGCCCGTGGCGTCGAGGCCCAGCAGCGCATGCAGATACCGGTGATGGCCGCGATGCTCGCCGGCATCGTTGCCGCAGCAGCCGGTGCCGGTGACGCCGGCATGGCGGCCATCATGGGCACCCAGGCCGCGGCCATCCAGGAACAGCGTCGATTCTCCCGACAGAATGAACAGGAGGCCGACCGTATCGGCCTGCTCAACCTCGAGAAGGCCGGGTATGACCCACGCGCCATGCCGCGCATGTTCGAACGCCTGATGCGTCAGTACCGCTATGACGCCAAGCCGCCGGAATTCCTCCTCACTCACCCGGTGACCGAAAACCGGATTGCCGACACCCGCAACCGCGCCGAACAGCTACCGCCCGGTGGCGTCGAGAACAGCCTGCGCTATCAGTTGATGCGCGCCCGTGTTCAATTGATGTTCGAGGAAACCCCAGGCATCGCCGCCAAGCGCTTCCGCGCCCTGCTCGACGAAGATCCTAAACTGGACGCGGCCCGTTACGGCCTGGCCATTGCCCAGATCAAGGGCGGCCAGCTCAACCAGGCCAAGGAGAACCTGGCTCCGCTGCTGGCCAAGGCGCCGAACGAAATCGTTTACAACCTGGCCCAGGTGGACCTGGACATCACAGCTAACCGCCTAGCCGACGCCCAGCAGCGCGTCGACCGCCTGCTCGGCCAGTACCCTAACAACTACCCGCTGAAGCAGATGCGCAGTGACCTCCTGCTCAAGCAAAGCAAGCCGAAAGACGCCGAGAAGGTACTCGATGGCCTGCTCAAGAGCCGACCGAACGATCCGGACGTGTGGTATCAGGTGGCCGAGGTACGCGGCCTGGCTGGCAATACCATCGGCCTGCACCAGGCGCGCGCCGAGTACTTCGCCTTGGTGGGCGACTTCGACCAGGCCATCGAGCAGTTGGATTTCGCCAAGCGCCGCGCCGGTGGCAACTTCCCACTGGCCGCGCGCATCGACGCCCGTCAGCAGGAGCTGGTCCAGCAGCAGCAGATGCTCAAGCAGATGATGCGCTGAACATCGTGATGTGGACCAACGTCCACTTAGAAACGAAAAAGCCCGGAACTGGTCCGGGCTTTTTTCGAGAGATCAGGCGTTGCCGGCCTGCTTCAGGCGTGCAGCCTGAGTGAAGTCCAACATGCGCTTGAGCGGCTTGACCGCTCGCGGGATCAGCGCCGCGTCGACGAAGATTTCGTTGGTGCCCTCGCGCAGGCACTGCAGGGTACGTTCCAGCGTATTCATGGCCATCCACGGGCAGTGGGCGCAGCTGCGGCAAGCCGCGCCATTGCCTGCGGTGGGGGCTTCGATGAACTGCTTGTCGGGGCAGAGCTGCTGCATCTTGTAGAAGATGCCGCGGTCGGTGGCGACGATGAAGGTCTTGTTCGGCAGGGTCTGCGCAGCCTTGATCAGCTGGCTGGTTGAACCCACCGCGTCGGCCAGATCGATAACGGCCTCGGGGGACTCTGGATGGACCAGCACTGCAGCCTCCGGGTACAGGGCCTTCATGTCCTGCAGCTGCTTGGCCTTGAACTCTTCGTGGACGATGCAGGCACCGTCCCAAAGCAGCATATCGGCACCGGTTTCGCGCTGGATGTAACGGCCCAGATGCTGGTCCGGCGCCCAGATGATCTTTTCGCCGTTATCCATCAGGCTCTCGACGATTTCCAGGGCGCAGCTGGACGTCACGACCCAGTCGGCTCGGGCTTTGACCGCCGCCGAAGTGTTGGCATAGACAACCACAGTGCGCTCAGGGTGCTGGTCGCAGAAGGCCGAGAACTCGTCGACCGGGCAACCTAGATCCAACGAGCAGGTTGCCTCCAGCGTAGGCATCAGCACGCGCTTTTCCGGGTTGAGGATCTTCGCGGTCTCGCCCATGAAACGAACACCGGCGACGACCACGGTCTGTGCGGAATGCTGGTTGCCGAAGCGGGCCATTTCCAGGGAGTCGGAAACGCAACCACCGGTTTCTTCAGCCAGCGCCTGGATCACCGGATCGCAGTAGTAATGCGCAACCAGCACGGCATCCCTGGCCTTCAGCTCAGCGGCGATGGCGGCACGAAAGTGCGCCTCCTCCTCGGCCGTCAGCTGTTTGGGCTGCTTGGCGGCAAGATGGGCCTGGACCAGAAAGCGTTCGGAAAGCTGTGTCATAGGAGCTGAACCTGCGAGCGCGATGGCGCGGAATCGATTATACACCCACCCCCAGTGGCCACTGTGCCACGGGAGGGTCGCGGATGATAACGCAGATTTGGCAACGCCGGGACAGCTGCGGCAAGCACCTTTCGTCCGTCGCGGACGGTGAGTTTCGACGCGAAAGTTCGCCTCCCGGAAACGAAAAAGCCCGCCTTGATAAGGCGGGCTTTTGAAGGTGGTGGGTCGTGTAGGATTCGAACCTACGACCAATTGGTTAAAAGCCAACTGCTCTACCGACTGAGCTAACGACCCAACGCGAGGCGCATGATACTGATTTTATTCAGGAATTCAACACCTCTCCTCGAAAAAATTATTGATAGCGCGTTGGATCCTCAACACCGGCCGCTACGAAGCCCGCCGCACGCAGCCTGCAGCTGTCACATTTCCCGCAAGCGCGACCATCGTCGTCGGCCTGATAGCAGGACACCGTCAGCCCATACTCCACACCATGACGCAGACCGGCCTGGACGATTTCCGCCTTGCTCAGGTTCTGCAGCGGCGCCCGGATACGGAAGCCCTCTCCCTCGACACCGGCCTTGGTAGCCAGGTTGGCCATGCGCTCGAAGGCTTCGACGAACTCGGGGCGGCAATCCGGGTAGCCGGAATAGTCCACTGCATTGACACCGATGAAGATATCTCGCGCGCCGAGCACTTCAGCCCAGCCAAGGGCAAGGGACAGGAAGACGGTATTGCGTGCGGGTACATAGGTGACCGGGATGCCCTCGGTCGGGCTCTCCGGCACGTCGATGGAGGTGTCGGTCAAGGCGGAGCCGCCGATGCCATTCAGGTTGAGGCCGATCACCTTGTGCTCCACCACACCCAACTGGCGGGCGACGCGCTCCGCCGCATTCAGCTCGGCGCGATGACGCTGGCCGTAATCGAAACTCATGGTGTAGCAGGCGTAGCCTTCGGCGCGGGCCAGGGCGACCACGGTGGCCGAGTCCAGGCCGCCGGACAATAATATGACCGCTTTCTTCTCGCTCATGGGGGTATCCCTCGATATCGGCCTGCCTCGCACTGGAGGCACAGGCAGGCAAGGTGCGCAATCGCGCCGGATCAGTGACCCGGCTCGTCGTTCCAGAGGATTTTGTGCAGCTGCAGCTGCAGACGCACCGGCAGGTTGTCGGCCACGATCCAGTCCGCCAGGTCGCGCGCGCTCACTTCCTTATGACTGGGAGAGAACAGCACCTCACCGGCGCGCTGATCGAGGCGGTACTCGATCAGCTTGGACACCGCCCAGTCATAGTCCTCGCGGGAGCAAATGACGAACTTCACCTGATCGTTGGCCGTCAGGTAGGCGATATTCTCGTAGCGATTGCGACCGACCTCGGCTGAACCGGGGGTTTTCAGGTCGACCACCTTGCTCACCCGCGGGTCCACGGCGGAAACGTCGAGGGCGCCACTGGTTTCAATGGAGACCTCGTAACCGGCATCGCACAGGCGCTGCAGCAGCGGGATGCAATTCGGCTGGGCCAGCGGCTCACCGCCAGTGACGCAGATATAGCGTGGCCTGAAGGCGGCAACACGTTCGAGGATGGCGTCGAGCGTCATGATCTCGCCGCCGCTGAATGCGTAGGCGGTATCGCAGTACTGACAACGCAGGGGGCAGCCGGTCAGGCGCACGAAAACCGTCGGCAATCCGGCGGTACGTGTTTCCCCCTGCAGCGAGTAGAAAATCTCGGTAATTCGCAGGGTTTGATGCATATCAGCCACGGGCGTGACGGCTAAACAGGCCATCCGCCTCCGTTGCGGGAATGAAGGTTGGAGGCCGGCGATTCTAACGAAAAAACCCGCGACTGGCGCGGGTTTTCGTGATTCGGCGACCCGAAGTCAGGGCAGGCGTTGCAGGTCTCGTTGAGCGAGCTGCGCAGCGGAACTGCCGGGGAACTGAGTGACCACCTGCTGAAGGATGGTCTTGGCCTTGGCAGTGTTGCCCTGGCGCTGCTCGACATCCGCCAGTTTATACAGGGAGTCCGGCACCTTCGGATGCTGCGGATAAGCCTGTCCAACGCGGGCAAAGGCTTGACTGGCACCAGGCAGATCGCCTTTGGCAAGATTCACTTCCCCCAGCCAGTACTGCGCGTTACCGGCATATTGGCTATTGGGGTACTTGCGCAGGAAGGCGTTGAAGGCCTGGCTGGCCTTATCGAAGTCTTTCTGCTTGATCAGGTCGAAGGCCGCGTCGTAGTAGAGCTTTTCCTTCGCGGGGTCGCCCGGTTCGCTGCTGGCAGCCGGTTGCTGCGCGGGCGCGGCCGGGGCGCCGTTGGCGGCGGGTGTGCCAGCGGCAGGAGAATTCGGGGCTACCGGTGCGCCGGCGGCAGCACCACCGGAAACACGGCGATCGAGGTCCTGGTAACGCTCCAGGCTTTCCTGTTTCAGGCGCTGGATCTCGTACTGCTGCTCCTCGAGCATGCCGCGCAGGCGAGCAATCTCTTCCTGCATTTGTTGGAGCTGCATGAACAGCTCGCCCTGCGCTGAGACAGGAGCCGCTGGAGCCCCTGTCCCGGCGTAGGCAGCGCCAGTCGTGCCGTAACCGGCCGGCGGGTAACTGGTGCCGTAACCGGCGTTGTTATCCACCACGGGAACCTCAGCCAGCACCGAGAACGGCAAACTGGAGAGGGCCAGGAAAGTCAAAGCACGACTGGACTTGCGCATCGCGAATTACTTACGCAGTTCTACGCGGCGGTTTTGCGCCCAGGACTGCTCGTCGTTGCCAGTGGCAACCGGACGCTCTTCGCCGTAGGAAACCAGTTCAGCCTGAGCCGGGGAAACGCCCTGCAGAACCAGGTAGCGCTGAACAGCCTTGGCACGACGCTCACCCAGAGCCATGTTGTACTCGCGGGTGCCGCGCTCGTCGGTGTGGCCTTCCAGGACAACGCGGTTGCCGTTGGCCTTCAGGTCTTTGGCGTGTACGTCCAGAGCGCGCATGGCTTCCGGCTTCAGGTCGGAGCTGTCGTACTCGAAGTAGAAGGTGGTGATAGCGCGCAGAGCGGCTTCTTCGCTCATGCTGCCGTCTACACCGCTGCCACCGGCGTTGTAGCCAGCGTTCGGATCAACAGCGCCTTCACCGGTGCCTTCGCCGCCTTTGGACGAGCAACCAACAGCTACGGCCATGGCCAGAGCGAGAGCGGCAAATTTGCCGAATTTCAGCATTTCCATCATGTAACTCCTAATGAACCCCAGGTGTGTTTAGCAAAGGTATTTTTTGTGACCGCTTCAGTTCAGGTACGGCGACCAGGACGGTTCGCGAATGTCACCCTGAACTGTGGGAATCGGGACCCGTACGCGCCCGTTTGTAGACACGAGCATCAGTACGCCGCCCCCCTGCTGGCGAGTTGCGTAGATTAGCATGGTGCCATTGGGCGCAACAGTGGGCGAGTCGTCCAGCGAAGTGCCGGAAAGGATGCGCGGAGCACTGCCCGAGCGGGTCAGATCCTGGGCAGCCACCTTGAAGTTGGTGAAGCCATCCTGACGGTGGATCATCACCAGCATCTTCTCGTCAGCCGAGAGCTTCGGGTTGGCGTTGTAGTTGCCCACGAAGGTCACACGCTGCGGCTCGCCGCCGTTGATGTTGGCCTTGTAGATCTGAGGCTTGCCCGCACGATCCGAGGTGAAATAGATGGTCTGGCCATCCGCGCCCCAGAAGGGTTCGGTGTCGATCGACATGTTGTTGGTCACACGGCGCATCTGGCGGCTTCCCAGGTCCATCACATAGATCTCCGGGTTGCCATCGCGAGACAACACGAACGCCAGGCGGTTGCCTTCCGGCGACCAGGCCGGGGCGCCGTTAAGGCCTTCGAAATTGGTGATCTGCTCACGGCGGCCGGTATCGATGTGCTGGATGAAGATGCGCGGGCGCTTCTGCTCGAAGGATACGTAAGCGATGCGGCGGCCATCGGGCGCATAGCGCGGCGACAGAATGGGCTCGCGGGACTGCAGCAGGGTAACGGCGCGCTGGCCATCGTAGTCGGAGCGCTGCAGGGTGTAGCGGGTGTTGTTCACCGAGAAGCGTTCAGCGGTCACGTAGAGCATGCGGGTAGAAAATGCGCCCTTGATGCCGGTGAGTTTCTCGAAAGACTGGTCGGCGATGTAGTGGGCCATGTCGCGCAGCTGGTCGTTGGTACCGCTGACGTTGCCGGCCAGGACCTGCTGTTCGGTGGTGACGTTGAACAGGGCGAACTGCACCTGCAGACGGCCGCCAGCCGGAACGATGCTGCCTACCAGCACGTACTGGGCGCCCAGGGCCTTCCAGTCACGGTAGATGACTTCGCTGGCCTGGCTCGGCAGGCTGATCATGTTCTGGCGCGGAATCGGCTCGAAGTAGCCGGAGTTGCGCAGGTCATTGCCGACGACTTCGGAGATGTCGGTGGGCAGCACGGTACCGCCCTGCCAGCCAAAGGGCACCACGGCGATCGGGGTTGCCCGGTCGGTACCACTGGTGATCACCAGCGGGTCGGCAGCCTGGACAGAGCCGACCAGCATGGCCACTCCGATCAGGGCGATACGAATCAGGGTTTTCACAGACCTAAATCCTCCGGTTTGAAGATGATGCGGCGCTGCCTGTACATCTGGTCAAAGGTAGCGCGATCCAATTGTTGCATCTCGGGAATGCGCCCGACGCTGCGGACCGCACTCACGGCCGAGCTGTCGAAGGGCGCATCACCGCTGGAGCGAGTGACACTGGCGTTGGTGATGGTGCCATCGGGCAGCATCTCGATCAGTACCTCTACGCTCATGCCATTACGTGCCGATGGCGGGCGACGCCACTGCTCGCTCACCAGTTTGATGATCAGGTCATCAAGACTGCCCGCGACCTGGTCGCCCACTTCATCAGCCAGTGCTTGCTGGCGACCGACGTCCTCGGAAAGCAACTCAGCCAGCGCCGCGGCTTTCTTGTCCTCGGCAGCCTTACGCTTGGCCTCCTCCGCTGCTTTCTTTTTCGCAGCATCGGCGGCGGCTTTCTTCTTCGCATCCTCGGCAGCCTTTTTCTTGGCTGCTTCGGCCGTCGCCTTTTTCTTGGCCTCTTCCGCGGCTTTCTTCTTGGCGTCTTCGGCAGCCTTCTTCTTGGCTTCCTCTTCCGCTTTCTTCTTGGCGACGTCGGCGAGCTTCTTCTGTTCAGCCTTCTTCGCTTCGTCGGCTTTCTTGGCTTCGGCCGCCTGTTTGGCCTCCTCGGCCTTCTTCTCAGCCTGCTCGGCCTTTCGAGCCTCTTCGGCTTTCTTTTGTTCCGCCGCCTTGGCCGCGGCGACTTTCTGTTCCTCGGCCTTCTTCTGCTCCATCTGTTCGGTCTCGAACTGCGGTGCAGAAGTCTTCTTGGCCTCGCCAGCGATCTTCTGGTTGGTCTGCGTAGTGGCCTGGCTTTGGGACTTCAGTTGGTACAGGGTGGCCTGCACGATGGGCCGGGATGGCGGCAGTTCCGGAGTGAAGGCGAAGCTGACGAACAGCATGCCGAACATCAGCGCGTGCAGGGACACGGCCCAGACAGTCGGCCAGAAATAGCTTTCCGAGGAGGAGCGTTCGCTCTGCTGTTGCATCAGGGCGCCTCGGTGATCAGCCCGACATTACCCACGCCGGCCTGCTGCAGGCCGCCCATGACAGCCATGACGGAGCCGTAGTCGACGGCTTTGTCGCCGCGCACGAAGACCTGCACCTTCTTACCCTGGCTGGTGTTCTGGCTCATGATCGCAGTGACTGTCTGTACCAGTTGCGGCAGCGCAGTAGCGGTTTCGCTGCCTTTGCCCTGGTCGGGGTCGACTTCCTCGCCCATGTTCCAGTAGTACGTCTTGTCGGCCTTGATGGAGATGGTCAGCACGCGGGAGTCGTTGTCCTGTGGCAAGGCCTCGCTGGAGACCTTGGGCAAGTCGACCTTCACGCCCTGGTTGAGCATGGGCGCGGTGACCATGAAGATCACCAGCAGCACAAGCATGACGTCGATGTAAGGCACGACGTTCATCTCGGCGACCGGTTTGCGTTTGTGGCGGGTTCTGGCCATGGCTTTAAACCTTTCCTCTCAGGGGCCCGGCGACTTACTCGTCGCTGGTGTGCACTTTGCGGTGCAGGATGGCCTGGAACTCGTCGGCGAAGGTGTAGTAGCGACTGATCAGGGTCTCACCACGAGCGGAGAAGCGGTTGTAGGCGATTACGGCCGGGATCGCGGCAAACAGGCCGATCGCGGTGGCGATCAGTGCTTCGGCGATGCCGGGTGCCACAGTGGCCAAGGTCGCCTGCTGCACCTGGGCCAGGCCGCGGAAGGAATTCATGATGCCCCAGACAGTACCGAACAGGCCGATGTAAGGGCTGGTGGAACCCACTGTCGCGAGGAAGGGCAGGCTCTGCTCGATCTTCTCTTCTTCGCGGGAAATGGCCACGCGCATCGCTCGGGCAACGCCTTCCATCACGGCGTCCGGGTCCACGCCAGCCTGCTGGCGCAGTCGGGAGAACTCCTTGAAGCCGGCACGGAAGATCTGCTCGACGCCGCAGTCCGGATCCGGATTACTGCCGGCCTGACGGTAGAGCTTGGACAGATCGATACCGGACCAGAAACGCTCTTCGAAGGTTTCCAGGGACTTCTTGGCGGCACGCAGCATGTTGCTGCGCTGGAAAATCATGATCCAGGAGGTGACCGAGGCGGCCACCAGGGTCAGCATGACCAGCTGCACCACGATACTGGCGTTGCTGATCAGGCTCCACATGGAGGTATGGTCGACGACGTTGGCTTCCACGCTTAATCTCCTGCTGGGAATAGACCCGGGTCGGCGGCGAAGGCTGAACGCAGCGCTTCGGGAATCGCCCGGGGTTTCAAACTGTCGGCACGTACACAGGCAATCAGGAACTGCCCTTCGCATAGCAATGCGCCATCGGCAGCTCGCCTGACCTGTTGACGAAAACGCAGGCTGGCACGGTTCAACTCAATTACCTCGGCACTGACATCCAACTCATCGTCCAGCTTCGCGGGCGCCACATAGCGCGCCTCAGCCGAATGCACGACGAACAGCAGGTTCTCCCCGGCCAGCTCCGACTGGGCAAAGCCCAGACTGCGCAGACACTCGGTACGAGCCCGCTCCATGAACTTGAGATAATTGACGTAGTAGACGATGCCACCCGCATCAGTGTCCTCGTAATAGACACGACAACGATGCTGGAATGGCTGGGCCCCATTTTGCGCGCGCATACTCTAGTGCTTACTCCTAAGGTTGCCAATCCGGCGGGGCAACTGTTTTTTCATGGCTCAGTCCTTGCCGAGCGCTTCGACCACGAAAGCGTCTATTCGTCACCCGAGCCGAACAGATCGGCTGTCGGATTTTCCGCCATCCGCTTGGGCAGGTTCAGCCCGAAGTGTAAGTAGGCATGACGGGTCACCACCCTCCCCCGTGGCGTGCGCATGATGTAGCCCTGCTGGATCAGGTAGGGCTCGAGCACGTCCTCGATCGTGTGACGTTCCTCACTGATGGCCGCAGCCAGGTTGTCGACACCCACCGGACCGCCATCAAACTTGTCGATCATGGTCAGCAATAGACGCCGGTCCTGGTGGTCGAAGCCACGCTCGTCGACATCCAGCAGGTTCAGGGCCTTGTCGGCGATGACGCGTGTGATCTCGCCCTGCCCACGCACTTCGGCGAAATCGCGCACCCGGCGCAGCAAGCGGTTGGCGATACGCGGCGTGCCGCGGGCGCGACGGGCAATCTCGAAGGCCCCCTCGGGCTCAATGTGCAGGCCGAGGATGCCGGCGGATCGGGCAACGATCGTGGCCAGGTCCTGGGTGTTGTAGAACTCCAGGCGCTGCACAATGCCGAAGCGGTCGCGCAATGGGTTGGTCAGCATGCCCGCGCGCGTGGTGGCGCCCACTAGCGTGAAGGGCGGCAGGTCAAGCTTGATGGAACGCGCTGCCGGGCCCTCGCCGATCATGATGTCGAGCTGGAAATCTTCCATTGCCGGGTAGAGCACTTCTTCGACTATGGGCGAGAGGCGATGAATCTCGTCGACGAAGAGCACGTCGCCGGCTTCCAGGTTGGTCAGTAATGCCGCCAGATCGCCTGGGCGCTCCAGCACGGGGCCGGAGGTACTTTTGATGGCCACGCCCATTTCACTGGCGATGATGTTTGCCAGCGTGGTCTTGCCAAGGCCGGGCGGGCCGAAAATCAGGGTGTGGTCGAGGGCCTCGCTCCGCCCTTTGGCAGCCTGGATGAACAGCTCCATCTGCTCGCGCACCACCGGCTGGCCGATATAGTCGGCCAGTTTCAGCGGGCGGATGGCACGGTCCAGCTGCTCGTCGCGGTCGCGGCTGCTGGCGGTGATCAGGCGGTCGGCTTCGATCATGCGGATTTACACCATTCCTTTCAGGGCGCGGCGGATCATTTCTTCACTGGACAACCCTTCCTCCTTGATGGCGGACACCGCGCGACTGGCCTCCGGGGGCTTGAAGCCAAGAGCGATAAGCGCAGCCAAGGCATCACTCTCGGCACTGGAGACTGCCACGCCAACCCGGGGTTCGACCACCAGGGTGGCGATGGCCGGCATGCTTTCCCAGGCCTTGAAGCGGTCCTTGAGTTCTACCAATAGACGCTCGGCGGTCTTCTTGCCGACGCCAGGAATCTTCACCAGGGTCGACGTATCCTGGGCCTGCACACAGCGCACCAGCTCGTCCACTTCCAGGCCGGACATCAGGGCCAGGGCCAACTTGGGACCGACTCCGTTCAGCCGAATCAACTCACGGAACAACTCACGCTCGCGCTTCTCGAAGAAGCCGTACAACAGATGAGCGTCCTCGCGCACCACCAGATGGGTGTGCAGGGTCACCGGCTCACCTACCGACGGAAGGCGATAAAGTGTGGTCATGGGCACTTCCAGCTCATAGCCCACCCCGTTGACGTCGAGAATCAGGTGCGGCGGTTGCTTCTCAGCCAGGTTGCCGCGCAGGCGTCCAATCACGAATAGCGTCCTATGTATTGATTACAAACGGAGACGGCCGCCCCGCCGCTTGGCGGTGGCCAGACCATGGGGAATCAGACTCTGCCGGTGGTGCGCGTGGCACAGCGCAATGGCCAGAGCATCCGAGGCGTCGATCTGCGGCTTTTGCACCAACTTGAGCAGGTGCATGACCATCATCTGGACCTGTTGCTTGTCGGCGCCGCCGGTTCCAGCGATGGCCTGCTTGACCTGGCTAGCCGTGTACTCGGCGATTTCCAGACCAGCCTCGGCTGCCGCGACTATGGCGGCACCCCGAGCCTGGCCCAGCTTGAGCGCGGAATCGGCGTTGCGCGCCATGAACACCTGTTCGATGCCCATGGTCACGGGCTCGAAGGTGCGGATGACCTCGCTCACGCCGCGAAAGACAATCTGCAAGCGTTCATGCAGCGGACCGGCGCCGGTGCGGATGCAGCCCGAGGCGATGTATTCGCAGCCGCGCCCGGTGTCGCGAACCACACCGTAGCCGGTGATGCGCGAGCCGGGGTCGATACCAAGAATCAGGGTCATGCCGCCGCAAGCTCCACGAGCCGACCCAAGGCCAGCACACTGTTTATTTATCCAGCCACGAGTATACGGACCGGCTCACCAACAAAAAAGCCGGAAGCGCACGGGGCGACTTCCGGCTTCGAGATCACGCAAGCAATCAGCCGAGTTGCTCCATGATCTCGTCGGAGATTTCAGCGTTGTGATAGACGTTCTGGACGTCGTCCAGGTCTTCCAGCATGTCGATCAGCTTCAACACCTTCTGCGCCGTTTCCAGATCAGCGATTGGCGCGGTGATCGACGGGATCATCGCCACCTCGGCCTCGTCGCCCTTGAAGCCAGCGGCGGTAAGGGCCTCGTTCACCGAGAGGAAGTCGGCAAAGGTGGTGTAGACCTCGACGGAACCGTCTTCTTCGGCCACGACGTCGTCAGCGCCAGCTTCCAGCGCTGCTTCCATCAAGGCCTCTTCATTGACACCCGGTGCGTAGCTGATCTGCCCCTTGCGGTCGAACATGTAGGCAACCGAGCCATCGGTGCCCAGGTTGCCGCCGCACTTGCTGAAGGCGTGACGCACTTCGGCCGCGGTGCGGTTACGGTTGTCGGTCATGGCTTCGACGATGATGGCCACGCCGCTCGGCGCATAACCTTCGTAGCTCAGCTCGACCATGTTATCGGCGTCGTTGGAACCGGCGCCGCGAGCGATGGCCCGATCGATGGTGTCGCGGGTCATGTTCGCAGTCAGCGCCTTGTCCACGGCCAGGCGCAAACGCGGGTTGTCCGCCGGGCTCGGACCGCCGTGCTTGGCAGCTACCGTGAGCTCACGGATGAGCTTCGTGAAGATCTTGCCGCGCTTGGCGTCCTGGCGTTCTTTGCGGTGCTTGATGTTGGCCCATTTGGAATGACCAGCCATAACTCACTCCGTACTCTCTGAACGGACGGCGCCTTCTGGCGCCGTCTCGGGTTGGTTCTATTTACTCGGCCTTGGCCTGTTCGCGCAGGCGGATGTTCAACTCGCGCAGGGCCTTTGCATCCACAGCACCCGGAGCCTGGGTCATGACGTCACCAGCGCTCTGGGTTTTCGGGAAGGCAATGACTTCGCGGATCGACGAAGCGCCGGTCATCAGCATTACCAGACGGTCCAGGCCGAAGGCCAGGCCACCGTGCGGCGGAGCACCGTACTTCAGGGCGTCGAGGAGGAAGCCGAACTTCTCTTCCTGCTCAGCATCGTCGATGCCCAGCACACGGAACACCGCCTGCTGCATGGACTTGTCGTGGATACGGATGGAGCCACCGCCCAACTCGGTGCCGTTCAGCACCATGTCGTAAGCGCGGGAAAGGGCCGCGGCCGGATTGGCCTCCAACTCCTGCGGAGTGCACTTGGGCGAGGTGAACGGGTGGTGCAGCGAGGTCAGGCTGCCATCGTCGTTCTCTTCGAACATTGGGAAGTCCACGACCCACATCGGCGCCCACTCCTTGGTGAGCAGCTTGAGGTCATGGCCGACCTTGATACGGAGCGCGCCCAGGGCGTCGCAGACGATCTTGGCCTTGTCGGCGCCGAAGAACACGATGTCGCCATCAACCGCACCCACGCGGTCGAGGATCACATTGAGGTTCTCTTCGGGGATGAACTTGACGATGGGCGACTGCAGACCCTCGACGCCCTTGGCGCGCTCGTTGACCTTGATGTAGGCCAGACCCTTGGCACCGTAGATACCGACGAACTTGGTGTAGTCGTCGATCTGGCTGCGCGGCATGGAGGCGGCGCCCGGCACGCGCAGGGCGGCAACACGGCCCTTCGGATCGTTGGCCGGACCGGAGAAGACCTTGAATTCCACTGCGCTCAGCTGGTCGGCAACGTCAACCAGCTCCAGCGGAATACGCAGGTCCGGCTTGTCGGAACCGTAGCGACGCATGGCTTCTTCGAACGGCATGTGCGGGAACTCGTCGAATTCGACATCCAGCACTTCCTTGAACAGCTGGCGCACCATCTTCTCGGTGATTCCGATGATGTCGCTTTCATCCAGGAAGCTGGTCTCGATGTCGATCTGGGTGAACTCCGGCTGGCGGTCGGCACGCAGGTCTTCGTCGCGGAAGCACTTGGCGATCTGGTAGTAGCGGTCGAAGCCGGCCACCATCAGCAGTTGCTTGAACAGCTGGGGCGACTGCGGCAGGGCGAAGAAGTGACCCGGGTAGGTGCGGCTCGGCACCAGGTAGTCACGGGCGCCTTCCGGAGTCGGACGACCCAGGATCGGGGTTTCCACGTCGAGGAAACCGTTCTCGTCCAGATAGCGGCGGATGCTGCTGGTGATGCGCGCGCGCAGCTTGAGCTTGGCTGCCATTTCCGGACGGCGCAGGTCGATGAAGCGGTAACGCAGACGGGTTTCTTCACCCACGTCGGAGTACTCGTCCAGCGGGAAGGGCGGAGTCTCGGCCTGATTCAGGACTTCGAGTTCGTAGCCCAGTACTTCGATGGCGCCAGACGCCATATTGGCGTTGCGCGCGCCTTCCGGACGTAGGCGGACCTTGCCGGTGATCTTGACCACGAATTCACTGCGGACGCGGTCGGCGCGAGCGAAGGTTTCTTCGCGATCCGGGTCGAACACCACCTGGGCCAGGCCTTCGCGGTCACGGATATCGAGGAAAATGACCCCGCCGTGGTCGCGGCGGCGGTGTACCCAACCGCAGAGGGTGACTTCCTGGCCGTCCAGGCTCTCGTTCAGTTGGCCGCAATAGTGGCTGCGCATCATGGTCGTGTTTCGCTTCTCTTGAGTCGTGAGTACGTCCGCCCACCGAAGGACGGCAGAGCATCCGGCGGAGGTGCAACCCCCTGCCGGACAGGCCGGGGTTCGCGGCAAAGAGCGGGATTATATAGCGTAAATTGTCACCGCGCAGCCGCCCGCCCCACCACCCCGGAAACCCTGATCGAGAGCGGGGTCGCTTGCTGGGCCGCAGGGCAGTGTCTAATCTCGCCAACACTCGCCCGACAGACGGACGCGAAGCACACCAGGAAGGAGCGGAGATGCAGTCGCTTGTAGGGAAAGTCGCAGTAATCACGGGGGCTGGCTCCGGCATCGGTCGCGCCCTGGCTAACCAGTTGGCCGAGCAGGGCTGCCACCTCGCTCTCGCAGATATAGATGCCGAGGGCCTCGAAGCCACTGCCGCGCCCCTGCGTCGAGAAGGCAGGCAACTCTCCACCCATCCGCTGGACGTCTCCGACCGCGACGCCGTACACGCCTTCGCCTGCAGCGTACTGACCCACCACGGACACGCCCACCTTGTGATCAACAACGCCGGCGTGGCGGTGTCGCAGACCATCGCCGAACTTCGCTACGACGATTTCGAGTGGCTGATGGGCATTAATTTCTGGGGCGTGGTCCACGGGACCAAGGCGTTCCTGCCTCACCTGCTGAGCCGGGGCGAAGGCCACATCATCAACGTGTCGAGCATCTTCGGCATCGTCAGCATGCCCACTCAGGGCGCTTACAACGCCAGCAAGTTCGCGGTGCGCGGGTTCACCGAAGCACTGCGCCAGGAACTCTGCGGCACCGCGATCAAGGTCAGCTGCGTCCATCCCGGGGGCATCCGAACCAACATCGCCCGCTCGGCACGCTTTTATCAGGGCATCGATGGCAGGACCGACGCCACCAAGGCCGCGGCCCGCTTCGACAAACTGGCGCGCACCTCTGCGGATCAAGCCGCACAGATCATCATCAAGGGCATAAAGGCCGGTCAGCCGCGCATCATGGTCGGTGCCGATGCCCGCTTTCTCGACCACCTGCAGCGCCTGCTACCTGCCAACTACCCTCGCCTGCTGGGCAAACTGCTTAAAAAGAGTTGAACCCCGTGCAGGCCAATGACTTCTGAACATCGCCTTCATTGATAGAAGACAAGGCTACCCCCTAAGCACCCCGTGTTAGGCTTTGCCCATCACGGCCCTGGTCCGGGCCACAAGCTACCGAGAGGAGAACTGGTATGGAAATCAACATCGGAATCGCGGAACAGGATCGCGCCGCCATCGCAGAGGGCCTATCCCGCCTGCTGGCCGACACCTACACCCTCTATCTCAAGACTCACAACTTCCACTGGAACGTCACCGGGCCGATGTTCAACACCCTGCACCTGATGTTCGAAGGGCAGTACAACGAACTCTCCCTGGCAGTGGACGCCATCGCTGAACGTATCCGCGCCCTGGGCTTCCCAGCGCCCGGCACCTACGCTGCCTACTCCCGCCTGTCGTCCATCAAGGAAGAAGAAGGCGTACCAGCTGCCGAGGACATGATCAAGCAACTGGTCCAAGGCCAGGAGGCCGTCGTGCGTACCGCCCGCGGTATTTTCCCGCTATTGGACAAGGTCAGCGACGAACCCACCGCCGACCTGCTGACCCAGCGCATGCAAGTCCACGAAAAGACTGCATGGATGCTCCGCAGCCTGCTCGCCGCCTGACCTGACAGGCACATAAAATAGGCCCGGGAAAGCCGGGCCTTTCGCTATGCGCGAAAGCCCGCCTGATCTATGCTCTGGCAATTCGATATCTCGCCACAGTGAAGTGCATGAGCAAGCCTCCGAAACATCCGTCGCTGCTTGAGCTTTTCCCCGAAGAAACCCGTGAGGCGGCCGACCTGCTGAAGCAGGCCATTCCTCACATGGTGCGCCATGCAATACCGCCAAACCCGGTGCACTACGCCCTCTGGTACACCTACAGCAAGGGTCTGGAGCCGGACCTCAACCGCCGACTGGACAAGATCACCAACGATTTCGACATCTTCCCGCCGGAGTCAGCCATCAAGCTGTTCCGCGAATACATCATTCGCGGAGAACTGGACGAGGCGCGTCATGGCCAGCAACAGGTCATCGACCTGGTGGACGACATCGAGGGCGACGTCAGCCGCAGCGTCAATGGCAGCCAGGCCTACCAAAGCAGCCTGACTGCGGGACTGGCCGCCCTGCACGAACCCATTATCGACGATCTACCCAGCGTGCTGAACCATCTCCAGGAAAGCACCCAACTGATGCAGGAGCAGCAGGAGCAGTTCCTCTATCGCCTGCGCGCTGCACAGGCGGAAATCCAGAACCTGCGCAACCAACTGGAACGCGCGCAACTGGCCGCCACCCTGGATGGCCTGACCCAGGTATTCAACCGCCAGGCGTTCACTCGCCTGCTGGAGCAATCCCTGAAAGGCGGCCAGGAAGGCCTGGCGCTGGTGATGCTGGATATCGACCACTTCAAGCAATTCAACGACCAGTTCGGCCATCCACTGGGCGATCGCGTGCTCCAACACGTAGGGCAGCTGCTGCGGGAGCTGTTGCCACCGCGCGCCATGGCTGGCCGCTACGGCGGCGAAGAGTTCTGTGTGGTACTGCGTGACTGCCAGGACCTGGACGCTGCAAGGACCTTTGCCGAGCAACTGCGCAACAAGATGCAAGCACTGCGCGTGAAAGTCCGTCGCACAGATCAAGTGCTCGACACGATCACCGCCAGCTTCGGCCTGGCCCTGGCGGAACCCGGCGACACCCTGGAAAGCCTTTTCACCCGGGCCGACGACGCCCTCTATCAGGCCAAGCGCAATGGCCGCAACCAGGTGCACCCGCCAGCCACGGTAGAAGCGCTAACCGCTTGATTTGAGTAGCCCTCTCCTTTCCTGTTAAATACAGCCGGTGCCGCATGTCGATCCAGCGACCTGCGGCATAGGCCGATGGCATGCCCTCTTCATCTCGCGTGGCCCGGCTCTTCCGTTAGAGATTCCGTTTCCAAGGTGAATCCATTGAACATACTGAAAATCGTCCATCTGTTGACGGGCGCTGCCGCTTTGCTGCTATCCTTCATTCCCAGCCTGCGCGCTGACGCCCTCCCCTACCTGCAACAACCCGATGCGCTTTACCTGGCCTTCTGCGGCCTGCTCAACCTGCTGCTGGCGCCGGTGGTTCCGGCCTGGGCCAAAGGCCTTCACAACCAACTGCAGAACCTGGTTTCCGCCCTGCTGGTACTGGCAGTGATCCTGCAGACCCTGATTCTCCTGGCCCCTCTGCCGGCAATCGGCGAGCAGCCGGCCGTCCTCGCCAGCCTCCTTGCGGTGATTCTCGCCGTCGCACTTCATCTGGCCATCAACTTGCGCAAGGTAACCCACGCACCGCTACTGCCCCAGGACATGTCCAACCGCGAAACCGGCACCGTGAAGTGGTTCAACACCTCAAAGGGCTTCGGTTTCATCTCCCGTGACTCCGGAGATGACATCTTCGTGCACTTCCGCGCCATTCGCGGCGAAGGCCACCGCGTGCTGATCGAAGGTCAGCGCGTGGAGTTCTCGGTAATCCAGCGGGACAAAGGCCTGCAAGCCGAAGACGTGATTGCCGCACTACCCAGCCGGCGCTGATAGCAACAATGAAACAGGCCGCCAATTGGCGGCCTGTTTCATGGTCGATCAGTAATGGGGCGGGGGCGCCTCGTCCTCGCCAGGGCCGAACTGGCCAAGCAACTCTTCCTGGCGCTTGGCCAGTGCCGTCACCTGGAGCTGCAGGCGATCTACCGCTTTCTGCTGCTCAACCAGTACATCGTTCAGGGTCTGGATAGTGTCATCCTGAAAAGCCAGTCGACTCTCCAAGTCAGCAATGCGTAGTTCCAAACTCATGGCTCACTCCTCCACGAAGCGGAAATCATCGGCCAGTACCAGGCGCAGCTTGGCACGAATGGCGGCCACATCGTCAGCTGAATAAGCCACAGCCGGATGGCGCCCCCAGACCGGAGCAGGCCAGGCCACATCCTCACGGCGCCGCACGATTACATGCATGTGCAATTGACTGACCACATTACCCAGCGTGGCGACATTCATCTTGTCGGCCCCAAAGGTGTCCTTGAGGGTTTCCGCCAGGAATGTCGTCTCTTGCCAGAGTTGACGCTGCTCGTCAGCGCCGAGCTGAAACAGCTCACTGACCTCCTCGCAACGTGGCACCAGAATGAACCAGGGATATCGGGCATCGTTCATCAACAGCAGGCGGCACAGGGGAAAATCACCAATGGGCAGGGTGTCCTGCTGAAGTCTTGGGTCCAGGGCGAACATACTGGCCTCTCCTGTTCGACGTTAGGGAATTCGAGATTAGCACCCTGCCACAGCCATACGACCAACGCAGGGGCGCGCAGCATAGCCAAGGCGCGCGGCGAGCGGAACTCGGAGCGCCCCGCCTCCTATATAAGGAAGCGAAGCGATACAGCGCACCAAAATCGCCCACGCCTGGCGTTTCGTTACCTCTCGCCACACTCGGGTTACTCTCCGCAAGCCAGACCGCAGCCGCTGACCATCCATGGCTTTAGCGTGATCGCCTGTCAATAGCCACCCAACGCGCAAAATGCCTCATTTCGGGGCATAGACTTTCCGCTCCAAGCAGGCTGGGATCAGGCATTGGACAGTGCTGGAACGACCGCACCACGTGGGCAAGGGAGGTTTTCTTTCCGCCCTGCCCAGTTTGTGCACGGTTGTTGCTTATCAGGTGCCAGGTCACACGCGGGAACGGCAACAACTCCAATGGGCGCCCACCCGCATAGTGCCTCGGATACATAGGGGATGAAGGGATGCAAGGCCGAACCTATAGATATGCGACACAGGTCTTTTCGATTTGCGACAGCACTGTGAAGAAATCGTAAGGACTAGGTTTCAACTATCGCCATAATTGTCGCCGTGCTATAAGTTAGCGCCGACACAAAAAGAAAGAACCGCCTTCCATAAATAAGAAAGCGGCGAGAATCTTCAAAACCAAAGGAGCAATCACAATGCAAGTGATGAAGTGGAGCGCACTGGCTCTGGCCGTGACCGCCGGTAGCATGCAGTTGGCTTTTGCCAGCGCCCAGGAAGAGTCCAAGGGCTTCGTAGAAGACAGCAACCTGACTCTTCTGAACAAGAACTTCTTCTTCTACCGCGACTTCCGTAACAACCCTTCCACCAGCCAGAACTACCGTAAAGAATGGGCCCATGGCATCAGCGCCATGTACGAGTCCGGCTTTACCCAAGGCACTGTTGGCTTCGGCGTTGACGCCCACGGCATGCTGGGCCTGAAGCTGGACAGCGGCAACGGCACCAACGGTACCGGCCTGCTCCCGACCGGCTCCGACGGTCGCTCCCAGGACGATTACTCCTATGCGGGTGGCTCCGTTAAAATGCAGGTGTCCAACACCCAGCTGAAGTACGGCAACCTGTTCCCGACCGCTCCGGTATTCGCTACCGGTACCGCTCGACTGTTCCCGGGCTCCGCTGAAGGCTTCCAGCTGCTGAGCAGCGAGATCGAAGGCCTGAACATCGACGCCGGCCACTTCACTTCCATCCGTGATGGCAGCTCCTCCACCAACAGCCACGGCGAAATCACCACCACCTACACTGGCATCGCCAGTGATAGCGCCGACTACGTGGGCGGTTCCTACTCGTTCACCGACAACGTCAGCGCTAGCCTGTATGGCTCCGAGCTGGAAGACATCTGGCGCCAGTACTACGGCAACCTGAACTGGAACATCCCGTTCAGCGACAGCCAAGCGCTGAACCTGGACTTCAACGTCTACCGCACCCTGGATGAAGGCAAATCCCTGGCTGGCGATCTCGACAGCACCGCCTGGTCCGCTGCCGCTGCCTACTCCATCGGCGCCCACAAGTTCACCCTGGCCTACCAGAACGTGAATGGCGACGAGCCCTTCGACTACATCTCGATGGACGGCCAGAACTCGGGCGACTCCATCTACCTGGCCAACTCCGTCCAGTACTCCGACTTCAACGGTCCGAACGAGAAGTCCCTCCAAGTCCGCTACGACCTGAACATGGCTGAGTACGGCGTGCCAGGCCTGAGCTTCATGGCCCGCTACATTTCCGGTAAGGATGTTGATGGCTCCGACGCACAAAAAGGTGGCGCCTTCTTCCCCCTCAATGAAGAGACCGGCGAGTTCGAGCAAGCTATCGGTGATGATGGCAAAGAATGGGAACGCGACATCGAAGCCAAGTACGTGTTCCAGGACGGCCCGGCCAAAGACCTGTCCATCCGCGTTCGCCATGCAACTTGGCGCGGCAACAAGGACATGGCCTTCTTCGGCTCCGCTGGCGGCACTGCCAACGACGAAATCCGTGTGATCACCGAGTACCCGCTGGATATCCTGTAATATCCCTCGCGTACACGTAAGCGATAAAAGAAACCCGGCCTAGGCCGGGTTTCTTTTTGCTCAAACTTTAATCACTCAAGGGCAACGCATACGTACCCGTTACATGTGCGACGAGATTCTCTTCCTCACCTTGCGAATAAAGGGACACTTCACAAACTGCTTGACGGCGACCAAGTTTAAGTATCCGCGCCTCAGCAACTAGATCCACTGGTTTGGGTTTCGCGAGGAAGTTGATATTCAAGTTGGACGTCACTGCCATCTCGACTTTACCGAGCCGCCCTAGCACGACTGCATACATGGCTGCATCGGCCAGCGCCATGATGGTCGGACCGGACAAGGTTCCCCCTGGACGCACCAATCTGGACTGGAAAGGCACCCTCGCCAGCGCGCCTTGCTCGTCGATCCGCTCGATACGGAGGTCGATATCCTCTGCCATGGGTACCCCAGCGCGAATCAATGCTTCAACCTGCTCTGCTGTCAGACTCACTACGTCGCTCTCCTCCCTCTACGGGACTGCAATCCTGTACGCCACTTGATCAGGGCCGTACAATGCCGAGCCATTCAAACCCCTCGCAACCGACAGAACGGCCAAACATGCGTACCAGTCAGTACCTGCTGTCTACCCTCAAGGAAACCCCCGCCGACGCCGTGGTGATCAGCCACCAGTTGCTGCTGCGTGCCGGCATGATCCGCAAGCTTGCCTCCGGCCTCTACACCTGGCTGCCAATGGGCCTGCGGGTACTGCGCAAGGTCGAGACGGTGGTCCGCGAAGAGATGAACGCCGCCGGCGCGCTCGAGGTGTTGATGCCCGCTGTGCAGCCCGCCGAACTGTGGCAAGAATCCGGCCGCTGGCAGCAGTATGGCCCTGAGCTACTGCGCCTGAAGGACCGCCATGAGCGCGAGTTCTGCGTTGGGCCGACCCATGAAGAAGTCATCACCGACATGGCGCGCAATGAGCTGAACAGCTACAAGCAGCTGCCGCTCAATTTCTATCAGATCCAGACCAAGTTCCGTGACGAGATCCGCCCGCGCTTTGGCTTGATGCGTGGCCGCGAGTTCGTGATGAAGGACGCCTACTCCTTCCACATGAACCAGGAATCGCTGCAAGAAACCTACGACCGCATGCACCAGGCCTACTGCAACGTGTTCAGCCGCCTGGGCCTGGACTTCCGTCCCGTGCTGGCCGACACCGGCTCCATCGGCGGCACCGGCTCCCACGAGTTCCACGTGCTGGCAGACTCCGGTGAAGACGATATCGCCTTCAGCGACAGCTCCGACTACGCCGCCAACGTCGAGAAGGCCGAAGCCCTGCCCCGCGAGACCGAACGTCCCGCCGCGAGCCAGGAACTCAAGCTGGTCGACACGCCGAATACCAAAACCATCGCCGACCTGGTGGAAAACTTCGACCTGCCGATCGAAAAGACCATCAAGACCCTGGTGGTGCATGCCGCCGAGGAAGGCAAGCTGGTCGCCTTGATTGTCCGCGGCGACCACGAGCTGAACGAAATCAAGGCCGCCAACCTGCCTCAGGTCGCCAGTCCGCTGGTCTTCGCCAGCGAAGCCGAACTGCGCCAGGCCATTGGCGCCGGCGCGGGCTCCCTCGGCCCGCTGAACCTGCCGCTGCCCTGTGTGGTGGACCGCTCCGTGGCCCTGATGAGCGACTTCGCCATCGGCGCCAACATCGACGACAAGCATTACTTCGGCGTGAACTGGGAGCGTGACCTGCCCCTGCCGGAAGTCGCCGACCTGCGTAACGTGGTCGCTGGCGACCCGAGCCCGGACGGCAAGGGCACCCTGGTGATCAAGCGCGGCATCGAAGTCGGCCACATCTTCCAGCTGGGCACCAAGTACAGCGAAGCCATGAAGCTGAACGTGCTCAGCGAACAAGGCAAGCCGGTCACGCTGATCATGGGTTGCTACGGTATTGGCGTCTCTCGCGTAGTCGCGGCTGCCATCGAGCAGAATTACGACGACCGCGGCATCCTGTGGCCTGAAGCCCTGGCACCGTTCCAGGTTGCCCTGGTACCGCTCAAGTACGAGACCCCAGCCGTCAAGGAAGCTACAGACAAGCTCTATGCCGAGCTGCGCGCAGCGGGTGTCGACGTGTTGCTGGATGACCGTGACAAGAAAACCAGCCCCGGCGTCAAATTCGCCGACATGGAGCTGATCGGCATTCCGCACCGCATCGTGGTGAGCGAGCGCGGCCTGGCCGAAGGCAACCTGGAATACAAGAACCGCCGCGAAACCGACAGCCAGGCTTTGCCGGTGGCTGAGGTTCTGTCCTTTATCACCGCCCGCGTGAATCGCTGATCGAAAGAATGTCCATGCGTAGTTCCCATTACCTCGTCGGCGCCGCCTTGTGCGGCACCCTCTTCGTCAGCGGCTGTGCCAACCATTTGCCACAGCGCAGTGAGCACGAAGAGCGTGTCGAGCGCAAACTGCTGAACCATAGCCTGCAGATCGACGTGGGCGACCCACAGGTACTGGAACTGCCGCAACGACGCATCCGCATCAACGAGCAGAAGACCTTCGAAGTCACTGAGTTCGAAGTTAGCCGTCACTACGATCGCTACACGCCCTACCAGCCCTGGCGGGAGCTCTACGAGGTTCCGTTGGGCGCGGTGGCGGTAGTAGCCGGTGTTGGCGCCAACGTACTCAACGTGGTGTTGCTCGGCAGCCTGCCGGACACGGCTACCAAGGACTGGATCAGCTACGGCTTTGCCGGCCTCAACCCGGCAATGAACGTCGAGTCCAACGGCCGTTCCGAGCAGAACCTGGCCAGCATCGACGAGAAGCAGCAAGACAAGCGCATGGAGTACTCCAGCCTACCCTGGGCCGAACGTCCGGTACTGGTGAAGCTGGGTGGCCACACCCATGAGCTGCTGACCGATCGCAATGGCATCCTGCGCCTGAACCTGCTGGACGGCCCTTTCGCCGACCAGGACATCAGTCGCATCGGCCAGCTCCTGCTGAGTGTCGAAGACCCCATGGACAGCGCCCGAGCCGATGCCACCCTGGGCATCAGCCACGCCCTGCGTGGCAAGCTGGCGGAAGCCCATGCACTGATCTTCGAAGACCTCGAAGACGACGAGGTCCCGCAGTGGGTCCATCGAGTCAAGCGCCTGTCGGAGCTGGGTCTGGAAGAGGAAGCCAGCGAACTGGAGCAGAGCCTGATCGAGCTAACACGCAACGATCCAGAGCTGCAGCAGGAGTTTCTCCAATCACTGATGAAAGACGCCGGGCGACTGGCTGCCGACCCCGGCGATTCGGATTGAGCCCTTCCAGGAGCGAGCCTGGCGCGCTCCTGCCTCACGGCCTCAGCGCCGCACGATAAAGCCGGTGATGCCCTGCAGCGGCTGCTCCTGAAGCTCCACGCCGGTCACCTCTGCCTCGGCCGGTCCCTCCTCCAGCCAGGCAGCCAACTCGCGTACCGCGCCATCCTCCCCCTCCACCAGCACCTCGACCCGGCCGTCAGCCAAGTTGCGCACCCAACCATCCAGCTCCAGGCGGTCGGCTTGCTCCTGCGTCGACTGACGGTAATAGACACCCTGCACCTTACCGCTCACGTAGCCATGCAGACAGATTCGCGCCATCGTCCTACTCCCCTTTGCGCAGCTCTTCGAGGCGCGCAGTCAGGCCCGCCGCAGTCTGCTCGCCCAGCAAGCGCTCCCGCAATTTGCCCTGAGCATCAATGATGTAGGTGACAGGCAACGCTTCACTGCGCGGCAGGTCGTAACGCGTGGACGGGTCTTCCGCCAACACCGTGAACTGGATGCCCATTTTCTGCGTCGCCTGGCCGAGCTCATCACCCTTCAGCCCGTCAAAATTGACCCCCAACACCTTTACGCCCTGGTCAGGTTGCTGCTTGGCGAAAGCGTTGAGTTCGGGAATCTCCGTACGGCAGGGCGCACACCATTCGGCCCAGTAATTGATGACCAGCCACTGGCCTTCGAGGCGCTCAACCGCTACCTTCTGTCCATGCTGATCGACGCCAACATCGTCCGAGCAGTTGGCCAGGAGCAGGCCAGCGCCCATCAGTGCGAACACCCCTATTACAGCCTGGAGTCGCGATCCCATGCATTCGGTCCTCGTGTACGCGGGGTTGGTATGACGCTCGATGCCCTGCGCCTGGAGGTGCCGGACATCCTGGAAGAAAACAGCACTCCACTGGCAAGCGTTCCGGCGCTCCTCGCGCAAGCACGTCAACTCCCTCAGGATAGTGCCCTGCAGCAGGTCCTGGGGCTTTTGTTCAGGCTCAACCGCAGCGTCCTGACCTTACTCGAAAGACAGCGCGTGCTGCAAAGCTTCAGCGAGGAGTTTCGCCACTACGCCCAGTCCTACCAGGAACGGACGGTGCCGCCCACCCTCTTCGTCAAGTTCTGCGACGAACTGGCCTGCGGATTCAAGCGCCTGCTGTTGCAGATTCTCCAGGGGCACCAGCCTTCGCGCCCGCATCTGGCGTGGTGTTTGTACATGACCCAGCACTTCCTCGCCCAGACCCAGCTGCGGCACTACCAGCTCTATCAGGAACCCAGCCCACGTCTGTGGCGCGACAGCCACCTGCTGTACTGGATCGGCGAGCACCAGAGTTGCCTGGACGAGCCGGTTGCAGCCGCCTTCCGCCCCACGCCAGCGAATACCTTGCGCGGCCTCTACCAGCAGATGCTGCTGCTGGCCCTGAGTAACCCCTTCCATCTGAGCGACGGCGAATGCACGCTGCTGTTCGGCGCCCTGGCGCCGCTCGCTGGCCTGGCGCGACTTCTTCCCTGGGACGAAGAGGACGAGAATTGCAGCCCGACCGTCGACCTGACCGAATCCCAGCCCTGCTTGCCACTGGATCAGCGCCCGGACGGTGCCAGCACGTATTTGCGCCGTTTCGAACTGGGTGCGCTGTTGATCGCCGTGCATGAACCCGCTCCCCTGCGCAGCGAAAGTGAAAACCAGCTCCTTGAAAAGGTTCGCCAGCACTGGCTGGGACGCCAGCAGCGCCGCCATCCGCGCACCGAACAATCGGGGCAGTGCCAGTTGGTGGTGGGCCTGGGCGCCATTCATGCCGAGTTGCTGGCCCAGCATCCTGGCCGCTGCGACGCGAAGTTGCTTGATGCCAGTCCTGGCGGCGCTCGCCTGCTTTGCCATGGCGATCTGGGCAACCCGTTGCCGGTGGGGCAGCTCGTGTTGGTCCAAGCCCAAGGCTCACCAGTCCTCGCCCTGGTGCGCTGGCGTTACCAGAACACCGAGGGGGTTCACCTCGGCTTGCGTTACCTGAAGGGCCTGCCACGCCCGGTCTGGTTGCGCCGTGCGCCTAACGCCCAGACGCATCCCGGTGTACTGCAGAGCACGCCAGAACCCGGAAATGGCTGGCACCACGGCCTGTGGCTACCGTGCAAACAGTTCGGCGAAGAAGAAAACCTCTGGCTACAGCTGGCCAGTGTGCACAACCAGGCCATCGTGCGCCTACCGGAGCCCAACCTCTGCACCTCGCTGGTAGCGCGCTATCGCCTGCAACTTGCTTGAGTGGTCAAACTGCGAGGCCGGTCACGCCATCCGGTGGCCAAGGCGCACAGTTCGCGCGGGAATGGCTGCTTATAATCCCGGTCCATCGGTACGCTCGTACCTTTTCCAGCCTGGATGTCCCATGCAACAGCAAGACAGCCTGATCGGCCCGGTCCCTGCCCGCGTCGTCGAAGTCGCCCGCTCTACCGTCACGCCCTTCGAAGGCCGAGTGGCAGATTTCAATGTGGCGGCCTGGCTGCATCTACCGGGCATGACGGATCTGCCGGTCTCGCTGCAGGTGAGCTACATGGACGGCGAACAACGACGCGAAGTCGCGGTGGATCACGGCAGGCTCAACGCCAAGGGCAAGATCCTGCTGGCCGGTATCGCTCGCTTGCCTTTCAAGCAGAAGATCGACCAGATGCAGGTGCGCCTTCGCTCCGCCGTCCCGATCAAGGGATTGCTGGTGGAGGAACTCTTCGTGCAGCCCGTGGAACTGGCCGAGCCAGCCAACCGCCAGGTACGCGCCTGACGGGCTTCAGCCGGGCAGCGCCCGATTGTTTTCCTGGGACGGTAAATCTGTACCGTTCTGCTCCTCTTGCACGACCACTGGCGCCAGGGATTCCGGCCAATGACGGAACTTCAGCCCGGTCACCCGATTCAGCCCCTCCAGCGCCCATTGCGGTGCGCGCTCGTGCAGGTGGATCAGTTTGTCTTTCGCGGTACCCATTGCCTTCATCCCCTGGCCATCGGTTCGATGGCCCCTTCCCTGTCAGTGCCATAAACATGCCAACCGCAACGGCCCACAAGTTCACAGCCCGCTCCTGGATCGAGCCGGCGCCGTCTAGCGCCCACTGACAAATTTCGTCAGTCGTGCCCCGGCTTGAGCCATTGCGCCAGACTGCCACCAAACAAGGCCTGCTGCTCTTCCTCAAGCAGCTCCAGAGCCTTGCGCAGTGGCGGATACCACGCCTCATCCAGATGTTCGGGCAATTGACCAAGCCGTGGCAGCGGCCAGGGCATGTGGACGAATAACTGATAAAAACTGTAGCCGCTCAAATCACGACAGAGCACCCACGAAGCGCCGCTAGCGCGGCAGACCAGGTGCTGGCCTTCCAGCAGCTCCATCATCTCCAGCCACTCATCCTCCGGCAGGTGCCAGCCGGCCCGCTGTACATCCAGGTGACGCACCGGCATGCCGCGCAACTGCCGATCATGGAACACCCGAAGGATCCCGAGTAGCACCAGCAAGCGCGGCAGCGCGCGGCGACGCCAGTGCCAGGGCGTGGAAAGGTTGCACACCAGTTCGGCACCAAACAGCACGATGACCCATGACAAGTAGATCCACAGCAGGAACAAGGGCACCGTGGCGAACGCACCATAGATCAGTTGGTAGCCAGGAAAGAAGCTGACGTAGAGGCCGAACAGGGCCTTGGCGGCCTCGAACAGCAGCGCGGTGAAGACGCCGCCCGCCAAAGCGTGGCGCACCGGCACCCGTGCGTTGGGCACCGCGGCATAGATCAGCGTGAAAGCGGCGATGCTCGATAGCAACGGCATGAACCCGAGCAAGGTCTTGGCACCGATCAGGGCATCCGGACCGGAAAGCAGCGACAACGAGGTGATGTAGGTACTGACAGCGAATCCCGCCCCCAGCAGCAAGGGACCCAAGCTGAGAATCGCCCAGTAAAGCAGAAAGCTGGAAACGCCTCGCCGCGGTTGGCGCACTCGCCAGATGGTGTTGAAAGCCTTCTCGATGGTTACCAGCATCATGAATGCAGTCACGACCAACAGGCCGACGCCGACCCAGGTCAAGTGCCGCGCCTGCACCGTGAAGCCACGCAGGTATTCCTGCAGGGTTTCCCCCGTGGAGGGCACGAAGTTACGGAAGATGAAGCTCTGGATCTGCTCGCCGGTGCCCTGGAAAGCCGGAATGGCCGAGAGCATGGTGAACGTCACCGTCATCATCGGTACCACGGCGAACAGGCTGGTATAGGTGAGGGCTGCGGCGCTGTTGGTGCCACGATCGGCAATGAAGCGTTGCAGCAGAAAGCGCCAGAAATCGACGACGTCGGTGAGGCGTTGGCGCATTCCATCTCCTTGATTCATATCGGCCTGGCCCGACTCAGCAGACCGCAACCACGGTGCACGGTTCAGGCCGACACCGCGACACGGTTAGAATAGCCGTCTCGACCAAGCCCATGCGACCCCCGACATGACTGAACTGACCCTCTACCACAACCCTCGCTGCTCCAAATCCCGCGGCGCCCTGGAACTGTTGGAAGCCCGGGGCCTGGCCCCTACCATCGTGCGCTACCTGGAAACGCCGCCCAGTGCCACCGAATTGCGAGACCTGCTGGCCAAGTTGGGGCTGACCGCCCGTCAGCTATTGCGCACCGGTGAAGATCAGTACAAAGCCCTCAGTCTGGACGACACCAGCCTCTCTGAAGAGCAGCTGATCGCCACAATGGCCGCCCATCCGAAGCTGATCGAACGCCCCATCCTGGTCGCCGGCGACAAGGCCGTGGTCGGCCGTCCGCCAGAGAAGGTGCTGGAGATCCTTCCTTGAGCGCGCCCTACATCCTGGTTCTCTACTACAGCCGTCACGGCGCCACCGCCGAGATGGCCAGACAGATCGCCCGTGGCATCGAGCTGACCGGCCTGGAGGCGCGCCTGCGCACCGTACCAGCAGTGTCCACCGAGTGCGAAGCCGTGGCTCCGGACATCCCCGCCGACGGCGCCCTCTACGCCACCCTCGACGACTTGCGCCACTGCGTTGGCCTGGCGCTGGGCAGCCCCACCCGCTTCGGCAACATGGCAGCACCGCTGAAATACTTCCTCGACGGCACCAGTAGCCTCTGGCTGACCGGTGAACTGGTGGGCAAACCGGCGGCAGTGTTCACCTCCACCGCCAGCCTGCATGGCGGCCAGGAAACGACCTTGCTGTCGATGCTGCTGCCACTGATGCACCACGGCATGCTGGTCACCGGCCTGCCCTACAGTGAGCCAGCGCTGCTGGAAACACGTGGCGGCGGCACCCCCTACGGGGCCAGCCATCATGCCGGGGCCGACGGCAAGCGGCCGCTGGACGAACACGAAATCGCCCTCTGCCGCGCTCTGGGCCAACGCCTGGCACAAACAGCACAACGCCTGGAGACCTCGCGTGGCTAGAAAACCCAAGAAACTGCCGGAACTCGCCTGGCTGACCCCGCGCATGACCGTCAGCCGTGTCGTCAGCCTGGTGAGCTTCATCGCCCTGGCCGTGTTGCTGGCGGTCAATACCCTGTTCTTCGCCGACCTGCACGGTGCCCGGACCTGGGTGGTCCTGGCCATCCTGATGGTTCCGCTGGCACTGCTGGCCCCCGGCATGATCCTCGGCAACGCTCGCGCTCATGCCTGGGCCTGCTTCGTAGTGAATCTCTATTTCATCCAAGGCGTCCTCGCCGCCATCGACCCGGCACGCAGCCTGTTCGGCTGGCTGGAAGCCGGCCTCAGCCTGCTGTTGTTCTGTGCGGCGCTGCTCTATACCCGGTGGCGTTTCCAGTACAACCGCAAGCTCGCCGGGGAGTAATTCCCGCCTGGAAATGAAAAAGCCCGGATACTGATCCGGGCTTTTTCTTGGGCGACCATCAGGAAACGCGGGTTACCAACCGAAGATTTCCTTGAGGAACGGAATGGTCAGCTTGCGCTGGGCCTGAAGCGATGCCTGATCAAGGATATCCAGCAGGTCGAATAGCAAGTTCATGCTGCGCGGGCCACGGGTCAGGATGAAGCGCCCGACTTCGTCGGTCAGATGCAGGCCACGGCGGGAGGCACGCAATTGCAATGCCCGCAGCTTGTCTTCGTCGGACAGTGCATGCAGTTGGAACACTAGCGCCAAGGTCAGGCGCGACTTCAGGTCCGGCAGCTTGATACCCAATTCACGAGGTGACTTGCTGGCCGACAGGAGCAGCTTGCGGCCGGCGTCGCGAAGACGGTTGAACAGGTGGAACAAACCCTCCTCCCATTCCGGCCGCCCAGCCAGGGCATGCAAGTCGTCCAGGCAGACCAACTCGCACTGTTCCAGGTTGTCGAAGACTTCCGGGCCGTAGTGCACCAGTTCGTCCATGGGCAGGTAAATCGCCTGCTCGTCGCGCTGCTCGAAGCGCAGACAGGCGGCCTGCAGCAGATGACTGCGCCCTGCGCCTTCACCTCCCCACAGATAGATCAGGCTCTCGGTCCAGCCGGCATCAGGTTCGCACAGGCGTTCGACATAGCCGAGTGCCGCAGCGTTGGCGCCGGGATAGAAGTTGGCGAAGGTGGCGTCGTCACGCAGACGCACACTCAGGGGAAGCTGGATCGGTGTCATGCCGTACTGGGAGGGTCGTCGGGACCGCTACTCGACTGTCCGTAAAGGTCGGAAAGTTTATAGAAATCATGCGCATGGCGCAGCAAAACCATGATGATTGCCGCCACGGGCAGTGCCAGCAGCACGCCGGTGAAGCCAAACAGTTGGCCGCCGGCAAGTATTGCAAAGATTACCGCCACCGGGTGAAGGCCAATGCGATCGCCCACCAGCAGCGGGGTCAGCAGCATACCTTCTAGTAACTGCCCTATGGTGAAAACCGCCACCACGCCTATCAATGGATAGAGTTCGAAGCCCCCGTACTGGAACAGTGCGGCCAACACCGCAGCGCCAAAACCCACCACGAATCCCATGTAGGGCACGATGCTGGCCAACCCGGCCACCAGGCCGATCAGCAATCCCAGGTCCAGCCCCACCAGCATCAGCCCTGCAGCGTAGATCAGGCCCAGCGCCAACATCACCAGCAACTGGCCCCGCACGAAAGCGCCCAGCACCTCATGGCACTCGCCTACCAGCACGACGATATAGGACTCGCGGCTGCGGGGCAGCAAGCCACGAAGCTTGGCCACCATCAGGTCCCAGTCCCGCAGCAGGTAGAACCCCACGACCGGAATCAACAGCAGGTTGCCCAGCCAACCCAACAGCGCCAGGCCCGAGGCCGTGACACTCGCCAGCAAGGTACCGGCAATGTCGGTGGTCTGCCCCAGGTGCCCACTGATCACCGCCTTCAGTCTATCGAAGCGCCAGAAGTCCCCAGGCAGACCGAGCTGGGCCTGAACCCAGGGCAGTGCACTTTGCTGCAACCAGTCGAGCATCTGCGGCGCCACCTCGTAGAGGCGGAAAAGCTGACGGCCGAGCATGGGCAACAGCACCAGCAGCAGCGCCAGCAGGATCAGCCCGAACAGGCCGAATACCAACGCAACCCCCCAGGTGCGGGACAGACCAAGACGCTCCAGACGGTCCACCAGCGGGTCGCCGAGATAGGCCAGCAGCATGCCCACCAGGAAGGGCGAGAGAACGGGGTGCAACTCATAGAGCAACCACCCCAGTAGCAGAAAGCCACCCAGCCATAGCCAGCGGCGCGAATCGGTCATGTCAGGCCCTCATCCTTGCGTAACGAAATTTCCGTCCCCAATCCCAGACGTAGTGGGCTCCGCTTCCCAAAGTCACCACCAGCACCATCCAGCTCAGCGGCCAGCGCAACGAAGCCAGTGCCGGCGCCAGGCTGAGTTCCAGCAGTACGTAAAGCACCAGGAGCATCTGCAGCAAAGTACTGAGTTTGCCCAACCAACTCGGTGAAAACTCCGCCGGCCCTGCCAATACGCGAAACAACCCGGCCCCCAGCACTATCAGCAGGTCCCGCAGGAACACCACCAGCGCCAGCCAGAGCGGCAGCACCTGGGTAATAGTCAGGCAGATGAAGCAGGTCACCAGCAGGAGCTTGTCGGCCAGAGGGTCGAACAGCGAGCCGAAGCGGCTGGTCCAGTGGTAACGCCGGGCGAGAAAACCGTCCAGGGCATCGGAGCTGGCCGCCAGGACGAACAGCACCAGGGCCTGATCATGTCGATCGGACAGCAGCAACCCGGCAATGGGCAGAACCAGTGCCAGGCGCAGCAAGGTCAGCAGATTGGGCAACTGGTGCATGGCATCCCCGTCACGGGTAGGCCAGCAGTGTACGCCCGCTACCAGTGGAAGCGCAGCAGGTTGTTGCGCGGCACCACCTGAGGTGCTGGCGCGGCCTGAGGATCAGCAGACGGGGCGGATACGGCAGGTGCCTCGGGCGGCGACTCCTGGAGTCCAACCAGGGCCAGTTGGGCACGCAGCTGCTCGGGAGTGGCGGTCACCTGGAATTCCAGGCGGTCACCCTCGACCTTGAGCAAGCGTGCGCCGAATGGCTCCAGCAGGCGCGACAACTCGGCATATCGCTCCAGGTTGGCACCTTGCACCTCCAGCGCCAGGCTCTGCCCGGCACCCTGTGCCACCACGAAGCGCGACGCCAGACGCTGGCTCACCGCCGACATCACGGCATCGGCCACTGCAGAGCTGTCGGCCCCTTCAGCAGTACCCTGCTCGCGACTGTCCCCCAGCCACAGGCGCCATTGGGCCTGCCACTTGCCGTCGGTCTCGCTGGCATCCACCGCCAGCAGGGCATCCGCACCATAACGCTCGGACGCCTGGGTCAGCGCACCGGGCGTGGCGGAAGTGAGTTGTTCGGGAGTCGCCAACAACTGCTCATTGAGGTCGGCGAGCGGAAGGCGCAGCGGCAAACCACGGTTCTGCGCTGCCTGGCGCAGTGGTGCTGCGGTTTCCTGACCGTCACCAACCAGGCTGTTGCTACCCTCACCGGAACGGTTCAACCACCAGGCGAGAATGGCCGGTCGGTTGGCGCTCCACAGCGGGATACCAGCCTGGCGCAACGTGCGCTCGGCGGTGATCGGGTCGAAATCCACCACCAGGGTCTGGCCTTCGTAACCGTACTGACTGATGAGCTGCTGCGGATCCTTGCGCACGGCTTCCAGGGCGGGGTTCTGGGCGGCCTTGGGGTCACCGGACAGGCGCAGAACCAGCGTGTCCAAGGCGCGTACCAAGGCCTGATTGCGCTCCTCCGGCTGCTGCGACGTAACGGGTTCACGAACCTGGTAGAGGTTGTTAACCGTTTCGGCATGCGCCGACGGGCCGAGAAGCGTGAGGCAGAGCAGGAAAACTGAAGCGATCAGGCGCATGGTGGACTCTCTGTAGGCGGACAGATGCAGCATAGGCCGCAATCGAAGGGCTATACCTTAATCAGCCCTCTGGCGCGCGGCAATGCAGGCGTTTTTCCGTTCTTTTCTCCCGAGGCCGACCGCTGCCGATGGCCGCTACCGGGCAAGCCTGATAAAATCGCGCGCCTTCGCAAACCGGCAGCCAGACTTGCCGGTCGATCCTCGAATTTCCCCTATAGGCCTGGATTTATGAGCAAGCAACCCTCCCTGAGCTACAAGGACGCCGGTGTAGACATCGACGCTGGTGAAGCCCTGGTCGAACGCATCAAAGGCGTGGCCAAGCGCACCGCACGCCCGGAAGTGATGGGCGGCCTGGGTGGCTTCGGCGCCCTTTGCGAGATCCCGGCCGGCTACAAGCAGCCGGTGCTGGTATCCGGCACCGACGGCGTTGGCACCAAGCTGCGCCTTGCACTGAACCTGAACAAGCACGACAGCATCGGCCAGGACCTGGTCGCCATGTGTGTGAACGACCTGGTGGTCTGCGGCGCAGAGCCGCTGTTCTTCCTCGACTACTACGCCACTGGCAAGCTCAACGTTGACGTCGCCGCCACCGTGGTCACCGGCATCGGTGCCGGTTGCGAACTGGCCGGTTGCTCCCTGGTAGGCGGCGAGACCGCCGAGATGCCTGGCATGTACGAAGGCGAAGACTACGACCTGGCAGGTTTCTGCGTCGGTGTGGTGGAAAAAGCCGAAATCATCGACGGCTCCAAAGTCCGTACCGGCGACACCCTGATCGCCCTGCCCTCCTCCGGCCCGCACTCCAACGGCTATTCGCTGATCCGCAAGATCATCGAAGTCAGCGGCGCCGACATCGAGCAGATCCAGCTCGACGGCAAACCCCTGACCGACCTGCTGATGGCCCCGACCCGCATCTACGTCAAGCCGTTGCTGCAGTTGATCAAGGAAACCGGCGCGGTGAAGGCCATGGCCCACATCACTGGCGGCGGCCTGCTGGACAACATCCCTCGCGTCCTGCCGGACAACGCCCAAGCCGTGATCGACGTGGCCAGTTGGCAGCGTCCGGCGGTCTTCGACTGGCTGCAGGAAAAAGGCAACGTCGACGAGACCGAGATGCACCGCGTGCTGAACTGTGGCGTAGGCATGGTCATTTGCGTTGCGCCGGAGCAGGCTGAAGCCGCGCTCAAGGTCCTGCGTGCCGCTGGCGAACAGCCCTGGGTCATTGGTGAAATCGCCGCGGCCGACGAAGGCGCCCAACGCGTCGTACTGAACAACCTGAAGAGCCACTGATGGTTGCACGCTGTGATGTGGTAGTGCTGATCTCCGGCTCCGGCAGCAACCTGCAGGCGCTGATCGATAGCACCACCGGCAACGACCATCCGGCCCGCATTCGCGCGGTTATCTCGAACCGCGCCGATGCCTACGGCCTGGAGCGCGCCAGAAATGCCGGTATCGACACCCTGGTTCTCGACCACAAGGCCTACGCCGACCGCGAAGCCTTCGATGGTGCGCTGATCGAGGCCATCGATGCCTTCTCACCGCAGCTGGTGGTGCTGGCCGGTTTCATGCGCATCCTCACGCCCGGTTTCGTGCGTCACTATCAGGGGCGCCTGCTGAACATTCATCCCTCGCTGTTGCCCAAGTACAAGGGATTGCACACCCATCAGCGCGCGCTGGAAGCCGGTGACACCGAGCATGGCTGCAGCGTGCACTTCGTGACAGAAGAACTTGATGGCGGCCCTCTGGTCGTGCAGGCCCTGATCCCGGTAGAGTCGAACGACACGCCGGAAAGCCTGGCCCAGCGAGTTCATGTACAGGAACACCACATCTATCCGCTGGCCATGCGCTGGTTTGCCGAAGGCAGACTGCGCCTGGGCCAGAACGGCGCCGAACTGGATGGACAAGCGTTGCCCGCTTCGGGGCAACAACTGCGTAACTAGGAGATTCGCCAATGCGTCGTGCCTTGCTGTTGCTCCTCGCCCTCGTCACCCTGCCCGTCATGGCGGCCGAGTTGAAACCCTTCGAGGCCAGCTACACCGCCGACTGGAAACAGCTTCCCATCAGCGGCACTGCCGGCCGCAGCCTGAAGCAGCTCGACAATGGTCGCTGGGAACTGGACTTCGAAGCCGCCATGCTGGTCGCCAGCCTGAGCGAAGTGAGCACTTTCCGCGTCGAAAACAATGCCTTTCTGCCTCTGACCTACCGCTTCAATCGCAGCGGCCTGGGCAAGAGCAAGCAAGTGGAATTCGATTTCGACTGGGCTCAGAAGCAGATCATCGGCAACGACCGCGGCAATCAGGTGCGCCTGCCCCTGAACCGTGGCCTGCAAGACAAATCCACCTACCAGCTGGTGCTTCAGCATGACGTCGCCGACGGCAAGAAGAGCATGAGCTACCAGGTGATCGACGGCGACGAGATCGAGACCTACGATTTCCGCGTACTGGGCGAGGAGCGCGTGCGCACCAAAGCCGGCCTGGTGGACGCCATCAAGGTCGAGCGCGTACGTGACCCTACCCAGAGCAGCCGCAAGACCGTGCTCTGGTTCGCCAAGGACTGGGACTACCTGCTGGTGCGCCTGCACCAGGTCGAGAAGGACGGCAAGGAGTACCAGATCATGCTCAAGGAGGGCTCGGTGAACGGCAAGTCGGTACAAGGCCTGCCGGAGTAGCGCCTCTCCCACGAAGAACCGGGCTCAGTGCCCGGTTTTTTGTGCCCGCAGAAAATGCACGCCGTACCTTGGTCGTGCCCTGGATGGACGAAACAGGCCGATACTTGAAGGAAAGCCAGGGCGCGCGGACAGCGCCTATGCTGATTTACCGGCACGCTGCAGAGGAAACCGCCATGACCGACGAATACCTGCCGCTCTCCTGCGAACTCTACGACTACATCGAGATCGCCTGCCTGCACCGCTACCAGTTGCACATCGAACTGGCCGGCGGCGCCCGCCTGGATGCCCGCGCCATGACCACCCTGACGACGCCGAACAAGGAAGAGTTCCTGATCGTGCAGAACGAGGGCGGCCAGGAACGCCTGCGCCTGGACCAGATCACAGCGATCACGCCACTGACGGAGGGGGCGAGTTTCGGGCGGGTGTTACTGGGAAATCAGATCTGCTGAGCCACCCGGATTGCATTCGGGCTGTAGGGGCGAGTTCATAGGCTATGTCTGCATTACGTGTTCAAGCAGCTGCATTGCCCACAGGAGCTGGCCCGCTGGTAAATCTCTCGCAACAGCTAACGCAGTCCCGCTGCAGGTAGGTGAGCCCCTCACAGGTTCCAGGACCGAGCCCCTGATTGGCAGTCCCGATCACTGGGTTTCCACAACCCTCGGCACCCAGTAGCCAGCCAGACGGCCCTTCAAAAGAAAACCGGGCCAAGGCCCGGTTTCTTCACCGCATCACCACATCAGATCGTCCGGCACCTTGTAGGCTGCGTACGGATCGTCAGCATCCGGCTCTTCGGTCTGGGTGTTGAGCAGCACCACCCGACGCGGGTCGCGCTCCTGGATACGCAGGGCGGCATCACGCGGGATCACTTCGTAGCCGCCGCCATGGCGGACGACGGCCAGGGAGCCACGGCTCAGCTTATCGCGCATCAAGGCGTTGACGGCGATGCGCTTGACCTTCTTCTCGTCGACGAAGTTGTAGTAGTCGTCGCTGGTCAACTTGGGCAGGCGGGAGCTTTCGATCAGTTGCTTGATCTGGGCTGCCCTGGCCTTCTGCTCGGCTTTTTCCTGCTGCTGGCGATTCAGTTCCTGGTCGCGTGCGGCTTTCTCGGCCTGGGCCTGAAGGGCTGCCTGACGCAGGCTGTCATCCTTTTCGACCTGGTTCTTCTTCTCCAGGCGCTGTTGTTTCTGTTGCTGCTTGCCGGCCTGCTTGACCTGCTTTTCATTCACCAGCCCGGCTTTAAGCAGCTGGTCGCGGAGGGAAAGGCTCATGTCGGGGTTCAGTCTCTCGAGTTAACAGCCAAGGCTGAGTTTTTCCTGTTTCTTGGCTTCGCCCCAGAGGGCATCCAGTTCTTCCAGGGTGCAATCTTCAATGGGACGGCCCGCATCGCGCAATGCCTGTTCGATAAAACGGAAGCGTCGCTCGAACTTGCCATTGGCGCCGCGCAGTGCTGTTTCCGGATCGACCTTGAGGTGACGCGCCAGATTGACCACGACGAACAGCAGATCGCCCACCTCATCGGCGATGGCCTGTGGATCGTTCTCGGACATGGCCTCCAGCACCTCATCCAGCTCTTCGCGCAGCTTGTCGATCACCGGTAGCGCCTCGGGCCAGTCGAAGCCCACCTGGGCAGCCCGTTTCTGCAGCTTGGCAGCGCGACTGAGGGCAGGCAACGCGGTGGGCACGTCGTCCAGCAGCGATAGCTGCTCAGGTGCGACGGCCTTTTCAGCACGTTCCTCCGCCTTGATCTCTTCCCAGCGCTGCTTGATCGCCGCCTCTTCCAGGCGCGCCATGTCGGGTGCGCCGTAGAGGTCGCCGTCGGGGAATACGTGAGGATGGCGACGAACCAGCTTGCGGGTAATGGCATCCACCACGCCGGCAAACTCGAATCGCCCGTCCTCCTTCGCCAGTTGGCTGTAATAGACCACCTGGAACAGCAGGTCACCGAGCTCTCCCGGCAGGTGGTCGAAGTCACCGCGCTCGATGGCATCGGCCACTTCGTAGGCTTCTTCGATGGTGTGCGGAACGATGCTCGCGTAGTCCTGCGTCAGGTCCCAGGGGCAGCCGTACTGGGGGTCGCGCAGCCTGGCCATCAGGTGCAGCAGGTCGTTGAGTTGATACATGACGGGGTCCTGTGGCGAATCCTGGCATCTTGCCGGGTGGGATACCCCCACCCGGCAAGAGGATCAGGCGGCTCTGTTACGCCGCGCTTCGATGATGTTCGGCAACTGGGCGATCCGCGCCAACAGCCGGCCCAGCGCATCCAGACCAGGAATCTCGATGGTCAGCATCATGGCGGCGGTGTTGTCTTCCTTGTTGGAACGGGTGTTGACCGCGAGCACGTTGATGCGCTCGTTGAGCAGGACCTGGGACACGTCGCGCAAGAGGCCGGAGCGGTCATAGGCGCGAATGACGATATCCACCGGGTAGGTCTGCACGGGCGCCGGCCCCCAGCTCACCTGGATCATCCGCTCGGGCTCGCGGCCGGCCAGTTGCAGCGCCGAGGCACAGTCTTGACGGTGGATGCTGACACCACGGCCGAGGGTGATGTAGCCCACGATCGGATCGCCCGGCAGAGGCTGGCAGCAGCCTGCCATCTGGGTCAGCAGGTTGCCAACGCCCTGGATCTGCACGTCGCCGCGCTTGCCCGGCTTGTGATGGGAGATCTTGCGCGGAATCAGCTCCAGCTGCTCGCTGGCACCACGCTCGGGTTCCACCAGGGCCTGGGCGGCATTGACCACATGGGCCAGGCGCAAGTCACCGGCACCCAGGGCCGCATGCATGTCTTCGGCCGTGCGCAGATTGCACTTCTCGGCCAGTTTTTCGAAGTCCACCGGCGGCAGCGCCAGGCGCGACAGCTCGCGCTCTAGCATGGCCTTGCCGGCCGCGACGTTCTGGTCGCGAGCCTGCAACTTGAACCAGTGGACGATCTTCGCCCGCGCCCTGGAGGTGGTGATGTAGCCCAGGTTCGGGTTGAGCCAGTCGCGGCTGGGCGAGCCCTGCTTGCCGGTGATGATCTCCACCTGCTCGCCGGTTTGAAGGCTGTAGTTCAGGGGCACGATGCGCCCGTTGATCTTGGCGCCACGGCAGTTGTGGCCGATCTCGGTATGGACCCGATAGGCGAAGTCCAGCGGCGTGGCGCCCTTGGGCAGATCGATGGCGTGGCCATCGGGGGTAAAGACATAGACGCGGTCGGGCTCGATATCCACCCGCAACTGCTCGGCCAAGCCACCGATGTCGCCCAGTTCCTCGTGCCATTCGAGCACTTGGCGCAGCCAGGCGATCTTCTCTTCGTAGTGGTCGGAGCTGGACTTGACGTCAGTGCCTTTGTAGCGCCAATGGGCGCAGACCCCCAGTTCGGCCTCCTCGTGCATGGCGTGGGTGCGGATCTGCACCTCCAGCACCTTGCCGTCCGGGCCGATCACGGCGGTGTGCAGGGATCGATAGCCGTTTTCCTTGGGGTTGGCGATGTAGTCGTCGAACTCCTTGGGGATGTGTCGCCAGAGCGTGTGGACGATGCCGAGTGCGGTATAGCAATCGCGCAACTCTGGCACCAGGACCCGCACGGCGCGAACGTCGTAGATCTGGCTGAATTGCAGCCCTTTGCGCTGCATCTTCCGCCAGATGGAATAGATGTGCTTGGCGCGGCCGCTGATGTCGGCCTTGATGCCGGTGGCGGCCAGTTCCTCGCGCAGCTGTTTCATCACGTCGGCGATGTACTGCTCGCGGTCCAGGCGGCGCTCGTGGAGCAGCTTTGCGATCTGTTTGTACTGGTCCGGCTCCAGATAGCGGAAGGACAGGTCCTCCAGCTCCCACTTGATGTGGCCGATACCGAGACGGTGGGCAAGCGGCGCGTAGATGTCGAACACCTCGCGAGCAACGCGGTGGCGCTTCTCCTCGTCGGTGTTCTTCACCTCACGAATGGCACAGGTACGCTCGGCCAGCTTGATCAGCGCCACGCGCACATCGTCCACCATCGCCACCAGCATCTTGCGCAGATTCTCTACCTGCGCCTGAGTGCCGAGCACCATGGATTGCCGGGGATTGAGACTGGCACTGATGGCGGCCATGCGCAGCACGCCTTCGATCAGCCTGGCCACCACCGCACCGAAACGCTGCTGCACGGCCGGGAGCTGGATTTTGCCTTCACGCACGCCACGGTAAATCACCGCGGCCACCAGGGACTCCTGATCCAGCTTCAGGTCAGCGAGGATCTCGGCGATCTCGAGACCCGTCTGGAAACTGGAGTTGCCTTCCGCCCAGCGGTTCTGGGCGGCGATGGCCTGTTGTTCGGCGTCACGGGCGAACTCACACGCCTCTTTGAGTACCGCGCGGTCGAGCACCGGGTCGAGGCTGATGACATGGTCCAGCCACGCCTCGAGGTTGATGCTGCCGTCCGTATTGACCGGCTGTTGCGCTCTCACCTGTACCATCTTGCCTACCTTCCCTACGACGTGAACCCCTCACGTCGAATTGTCGCCAGCCTCTGTCGTGCCGGTCGGATTACGCGGGCTTCCTAGCCCACCTCGAATAACGCCATGGCCTCGACATGGGCCGTATGAGGAAACATGTCGAGAATCCCGGCCTTCTTCAGCTGGTATCCCTGCTTGACCAGTTCGGCGCTGTCACGCGCCAGGGTCGCCGGGTTGCAGGATACATAGACCACTCGTTGCGCACCGGTTGCAGCCATCTGCCGAACGGCTTCGAAAGCGCCGTCACGCGGCGGATCGAGCAACACGGCATCAAAACCCTGTCGGGCCCAAGGCGCATTGGCCAGGGGGTTCGACAGGTCGGCCTGGAAGAAGTGCACATTCTCCAGGCCATTGGCGGCGGCATTGCCACGCGCCCTTTCCACCATCGCCTCGACACCTTCCACCGCCACCACCTCGCGCACCTGGCGAGCCAGTGGCAGTGCGAAGTTGCCAAGCCCACAGAACAGGTCCAGCACCCGGTCGCCCGGCTGCGGATTCATCCAGTCTAGCGCCTGCACCACCATTGCTTCGTTGACCGTTTCATTCACCTGGACGAAATCGCCGGGGCGATATTCAAGTTCCAGGTTCCAGCGCTCCAGGCGATAGCCCAGGCGTGCATCCGGCTGGACAGGATGAGGCTCACCCTCACCGTGCAGCCAGAGCTGCACCTGATGCTCCGCACAGAACTCGCTCAGGCGCTGGAGGTCGGCCTCACCCAGGGGCTGGGTGTGACGCAACAGCAACGCCGACGCGGTGCCATGGAACAGCTCCACATGACCAACTGCCTGGGGCTTTTCCAGGGATCTGAGCAGCCCGGGCAACGCGCGCATCACAGGTTGCAAGGGCTGTACCAGTACCTGGCAATCCTTGATCCCGACTATCGCCTGGCTGGAAGCCGCACGGAATCCGACTTCCAGCTGGCGGTGCCTGGCATCCCAACGCACAGCGATGCGGGCGCGGCGCCGATAACCGAACTCGGTCCCCACAAGTGGGGCCACCCACTCCTGCGGCTGGAGGTCGGCGAAACGCATGAGCTGCTCCGCCAGGGTGCGCTGTTTCAGGGCGACCTGCTCGGCATGGGGCAGATGTTGCAAGGTGCAGCCGCCGCAATGGCCCGCATGAGCGCACGGCGGTACGAGACGCATTGGACTGGGGCTCAGCACACGTTCGGTACGGGCTTCCACCACCTGGCTGCGGGCAGCGAGCACACGGACTTCCACCTCCTCCTCCGGGAGGGCGCCGGCGACGAACCAGGTGCGTCCTTCGAAAAAGGCAATGCCGCGTCCGTCGTGAGCCAGCCGCTCGATGGCGAGCCGCTGCTTCTTGCCCACGGGGACTTGCTGGGTCCGCGTTCCGCCGCTGGGCTGGAAGCGCAGACCGGTGTTACGCCGGGACATTGGGGTCTTCGTAGATGCCGGTGGAGAGATAACGATCACCCCGGTCACAGATGATCGCCACCATTACGGCGTTTTCCACCTCGCGCGACAGGCGCAGCATGGCAGCCACCGCGCCACCGGAGGAAACGCCACAGAAAATCCCCTCTTCACGGGCCAGGCGACGCATGGTGTCTTCGGCTTCGCTCTGGGCCATGTCGACTACACGATCCACACGGTCGGCCTGGTAGATCTTCGGCAGGTATTCCTCAGGCCAACGACGGATGCCGGGAATGGCCGAGCCTTCCTGGGGTTGCAGGCCGACGATCTGGATATTTTCGTTCTGCTCCTTGAGGTAGCGCGACACACCCATGATGGTGCCGGTGGTGCCCATGGAGCTGATGAAATGGGTGATGGTGCCCTGGGTCTGCTGCCAGATTTCCGGGCCAGTACCCACGTAATGGGCTTCCGGATTGTCACCGTTGGCGAACTGGTCCAGCACTTTGCCGCGGCCACCGCGCTGCAGGCTTTCGGCCAGATCACGAGCGCCTTCCATGCCTTCTTCGCGACTCACCAGAATCAGCTCGGCACCGTAGGCGGTCATGGCAGCCTTGCGTTCGGCGCTCATGTTGTCCGGCATGATCAGCATCATCTTGTAGCCCTTGATGGCCGCAGCCATCGCCAGGGCGATGCCAGTGTTGCCGGACGTGGCCTCGATCAGCGTGTCGCCGGGCTTGATGTCACCGCGCAGTTCGGCGCGGGTGATCATCGACAGGGCCGGGCGATCCTTGACCGAGCCGGCGGGGTTGTTACCTTCGAGCTTGACCAGGAGGGTGTTGCTGGTGTCGCCGGCCAGCCGCTGCAAACGCACCAGCGGGGTGTGGCCGATGCAATCGGCGATTGTGGGGTACTGCAGGGTCATGGCGGGCTTCGCAATCCAGACGCAGGGGGTGCATATGATAGCGGCAAACCGCGCAACGCCATATGGCGCAAGCGTTTCGGCTTATGGCGAGCAGCTATATATTTGTACCGAAACCAGCGTTTCCCTGGAGTGTCGCCGAATGCTTCATTGCTCCGGAAGGCACCGCTGACAGGTAGCCTGGTCGGCAGCTGCGGACACCAGGTTTGCCGGCGCGACCTTGGCTTACGCACCCGCTATGTCTGCGTTAGCTGTTGCGAGAGATTTATCAGCGGGCCAAGAACCTTGTAGGAGCAGGCCTGCCGTCAAAACGCTGCCATTCGCTGGCAAGCCAGCTCCTACCGGCAATGCCGCTGCTTGCAACATGTAATGCAGACATAGCTTGCGCACCCGGCCTGCATTCGGGAATCAACGCGGAGCTGCGGTTTTACAGTCTTAATGAAAATAAATACTATTCGCCTCCACTCCATTCTCCCCCGGTGATCCGCCATGCTCCTGCACATTCCCGGTATCTTCACGACCGACGAAGCAGCGCGTATCCGCGAGACGCTGGAACAGGCCGAATGGGCCGACGGCAAGACAACCGCGGGCTACCAGTCGGCAAGGGCCAAGCACAACGAGCAACTGCCCGAAGGCGACCCACTGGCGCGCGAGATCAGCACCGCCATGCTGCAGCGCCTGTGGAACAACCCCCAGTTCATGTCCGCAGTACTGCCGAACAAGGTGTACCCGCCCCTGTTCAACCGCTACTGCGGCGGCGGCACCTTCGGCTACCACATCGACAATGCCGTACGTGCCATCAAGGGCAGTCCCGAACAGGTGCGCACCGATGTATCCGCCACGTTGTTCTTCAGCGAACCGGAGTCCTACGACGGCGGCGACTTGGTGATTCAGGACACCTATGGCGCTCATCGCGTCAAACTGGCCGCTGGCGACCTGGTGATCTACCCCGCCAGTAGCCTGCATAAAGTGGAGCCGGTCACCCGTGGCGAACGACTGGCCTCCTTCTTCTGGGTGCAGAGCATGGTCCGCGAGGACAGCCAGCGTACCCTGCTGTTCGAAATGGACCAGGCGATCCAGAGCCTCGCCCGCGACGTGCCTGACCACCCTGCCCTGCTCCAGCTAACCGGCAACTACCACAACCTGTTGCGTCGCTGGGCCGAGGTTTAGATGAGCTTCACCCTGAGTCGAACCGAAACCCTGGGTGTCGATGAACTGCCTGGGCGCCTCGCGGCCGATCCGCGCCAAGCCGCACGAACCATTCTGGCTGCAGCGCGCGAGGGTGTGACCGAGGCGCAGACGCTACTGGGCCAGATTCTCCTCGACGGCCAAGGCATCGAACAGGACGCCACGCTGGCGCGAACCTGGTTCGCTATTGCTGCCGAGGGCGGAGACGCCATGGCCCGTAACATGCTGGGCCGCTGCCTGGAGCAGGGCTGGGGCGGCGCAGTCGACCTGTCCGGAGCCGCTCGCGAGTACTGCCGTGCCCTGGAGTCCGGACTGGATTGGGCGATGTACAACTATGCAGGTCTGCTGGCATCCGGACGCGGGGTGGAAAAAAACCAGCGCCTGGCATTCGCCCTCTATCTGCGGGCTGCCGAGATGGGCCATGCCAAATCGATGAACCTGACAGGCCGTTATTACGAAGAAGGCATTAGCGTCGAGCCGTCGATGGAGCGAGCCCGGGACTGGTATCGCCGCTCAGCCGAGGGCGGTGACTTCCGCGGTCAGTTCAGTCACGCCGCCGTACTGGCGGATGACGGGCAACTGGACGAAGCCTTGCACTGGCTGCGCAAGGCCCTGGCGGGCGGGAACCTGAACTTCCTCCGGGTCAGTCGCGCCAGCCTCGCCCGAGCGCCGCAGGCAGAACTGCGTGCGCTCGCCCTTGCCTACCACCAGCGCGCCGCCGAACTGGGCGATGAAAGCGATCGCCAGGCACTGGCGCTCTATACACGCGCCTGACCCCGACTCCGCATTACGGCGCGGCTTCCGGCAAGCGTTGGTTGGCCCGGCAGATTAGTCCACATACAGCGCGCATTGCGCCGTGTGCTCCAGGGCTTCACAGCCCCATCAGCCAGACCAACGCCACTATCGGCGCCACGCCCAAGGGCAGCCAAACCGCAAGGCGCGGCCGGTAGGGCAGCAACAGGACCAGCGCAAAACCCGCCAGGGAAATCAGGCCGAACCAGCCCACCGTCCCCATGGCCCAGCCCCAGGCGCCAACGCTGGCAACCAGACTCAGACCCAGGCCAAACCAACCGACCGCTCGCAGACCCCGGCGCAGCAGAGGCGCTGGCAAGCACTGCCAGACCTGTTTGAAATGACGCTCCAGCCCCATGCACAGCGCCAGCATCCCGCCATAGGCCAGCCACAGGCCTGACAGAAATCCTGCAATCATTTCAGTTCACCTCCGCCAGCGTGCGGGATGGGCGACGCGCAGCCGATCGTTCGACAGCGGGGCGAACCCTGTACGCCGTCCAGGCCAGCAGCAGGCCACACGCCATGGCAGTGAGCTCCAGCAACAGCCGGTTTCGCTCGGCCCAGGGCGCTTCCAGGCGCAGAAAGCTGGCCAGCGGCAAGGCCAGACAAAGCAACGCCGCCAGCCCCAATTGTTCGCGCCAGGCCGTGAGGTACGGGCGCAGCCAGGCATGTACCAGGCTGAGGACCCAGAGGGCGAAGAACACCCGCACTTCCCAGGTACCCCGCTGCGTCAACTCAACCGGCAACAGACGGTTGGCCCAGAGCAGGCCCACGCAGGCCAAGGTCAGTCCAGCCACCACCGCCACATTCAGCGGCTCGGCAATCCGGTAGAGTACGGCGGCTACGGCGCCCTCTGCATCGGGCCGACGGCGGCGCTTGACGGTGAAGAGGACCAGACCGGTTGCGATCATCGCGCTGCTCACCAAGCCACAGAAGAAGTAGAGCCAGCGCATGGGATAACCACCGAACTGAGCGAAATGCAGGCCGGCCATCACCCGCTGGGTGAGCTGGGCGGCCCGCATCTCTGGCGGCCCTTCCAGCAATTCTCCGGTCACCCCATCGAAGACCATGTTCTGCCCTTTGGTCAGTGCGATGCGGTTGCCCAGCACCCGCCGAACCTCGATACGCGCATCGGCACGTCCAGGGTTCTGGATCACCACACCGCCTACGGGTCCCATCCTCCGCTCCGCCTCCGCCAGCACCGGCCCCAGGTCGGTCAGCGGCGCGGCCGCTACCGGCCCACGCGGGCTCGGCTCGTGATGATGGCCGTGCTGGGCCTCGGCGTAGGCACGGAAGTCACCCTCGAACAGGGCATCCACCGCCGCGGGCATGTAGATGAGAAAGAAGATGACCAAGCCGGTGTAGCTGATCATCAGGTGGAACGGCAGCAGCAGCACTGCGCTGGCGTTGTGGCCATCCAGCCAGGAACGCTGGCCCTTGCCGGGCCTGAAAGTGAAGAATTCCTTGAAGATCTTCTTGTGGATCACGATGCCGGAAACCAGCGCCGCGAGCATCGCCATAGCTGCCAGCCCGACCACCCAGATGCCAATGTTTCGCGGCAGGTCGAGCGTGAAGTGGAATCGGAAGAAAAACAGACCGCCAGCGGTCTCACGCACAGCGATCGGCTCGCCCGTGGCTGGATCAAGATGTTGGCCGCTACCGTGGCGCCGGCCACCGGTGGAAGCCACCAGGTCCGGGGCACGTTCGCTAGGCAGGCTGATGCTCCAGATCCTCTCGCCGGCCTTGTGCTCGCCGAGCCAGGTCAGTGCTCGTTCGGCCGCCTCAGCCTGGGAGACCGTTCGCAGCGGCACTTCCGGACGCATCCAGTTATCGATCTCCTGATCGAACACAGCGAGGGTTCCGGTAAGGAAGATGACGAACAGCAACCAGCCGAACAGCAGGCCGCCCCAGGTGTGCAGCCAGGCCATGGATTGGGTGAAGGTGTTCTTCACGACTGACCCTCCAGGTGCTCAAGGGAAACCCCAGCGGCCATTCGCAACGCGGGCAGCAATGAGACGGCCAGGCCGGGCCATTGGCCGAGGCGTCGCGCCAGCTCACGCGCCGCTTCGTGGGGAACGGACTCACGCTGGCGCATCCGCTCCCGCTCGGTCGCATTGGCCGTTACCCGCGAGGACTGTTCAGCATCGCCCTTGGTTATCAGCAAGCGCGCTCGCTGGCCGGCGGCGGACGTCACCAACAGCGACTGGAACCGGTAATACGCAGAGCCCTGCTCAGCGACACCGGGCGCAACAGCCCTGTCCAGATCAGGCCTGGCCTGTATGTCCGAAAGCCAGGACCAGCCGCACGGCAGGACAAGCAGCAGCCGTCTCATGCCACCCTCTCCAACAGTTGCGGCCAAAAGCCCACAGCCGCCAGCGGTAACGCCCAGGCGGTGAGCAACCAGGCCTTCCACGCACTGCGTGCGGCAAAGGCCCAGAGGATGGCGAAGGTGAAGATTGCAAAGGACGGTAGCGTGGCGACTATCACCGCGTCCGCCCCGTCCAGGGGCGACAGCCGGGCCAGGGCGGCGGTGAAGGCGTAACTGAACAGGTAGCCACCAAGCAAGGCGGCGGCGCTGCGTGACAGCACCGCCAGCCAGGCTGGCGCAACCCAGGCGAACAACCTGGCGATCATCGACTTGCCAACCCTCAGAAGGCGGTAGTGAAGGAGGCGAAGAAAGCGCGCCCCGGCTCGTTGTAGGTGTTGGCGCCCGCGTCGCCAGCGTTGCCCTCACGATAAATGCGCTTGTCGAACAGGTTATTCACCCCCAGGCGCAGGCTGAAGTTCTTGTTGAACTCGTAGCCGGTGCTGATGCCCACCAGCGAGTACGGGTCGACATCTTGCTGCGCGCTACTGTCGTAGGGCTGGTCGGTGCGCGGGTTGAGCGATGGTGCTTCCTGCTTGCCGTAATGGGTGGCATTGACCTGGAAGGAGAGCTGCTCGGTCGCGCGCCAGTCCAGCGATGTGTTGATGGTGTATTCGGGGATGATGCTCAGCGGCTCGCCGGTATCGCGGTTCTCCGACTCGATCATGTAGGTGACGTTGGTGTTCCAGTCGAGATTCGGTGCCAGGGCGACGAAGAGGTTGCCCTCAATCCCCTCGACCACTGCCTTGCCGGCGTTTTCCCACTGCTGCACACGACGACCGTTGGCCAGGCGGAAGGCGAAATCGTTGCTGCCGACGATCTTGTTCTTGTAATCGTTGCGGAAGTAGGTCGCGCTGGTCCGCCAGGCCCCTTTGTCCAGCGCCAGGCCGATTTCCTTGTTCACGCTGATTTCCGGTTCCAGGTCCGGGTTGCCAACCAGGTAACAGCCGCCGCTGTTGGTTTCGTTGGCGTTGCAGCCGTTACCACGGCTGTAGAGCAGATAGTTGGGATTGGACTGGTAGAGGTTCGGTGTCTTGTAGGCGCGGGCGATGCCGCCTTTCAGGGTCAGCTCGTCGGTCAGTAGGTGCGACGCGTTCAGACTGGGGCTCCAGTTGGGGCCGAAGTCCTGGTGATTGTCGTAGCGCAGGCCCGGCGTGACGATGGTGTCCGCCCCCAGCTCGATATTGTCCTCGGCATAGAAGGCGTAGCTGTAGGCCGAGGTCTTGGTGCTGTTGCGGTCGAAGCCTGCCAGGCTCGGCACGCCGCCGGTGCCGGGATCGAAGCTCTGCGTACGCATGGAGCCCGGATCAGTGAGGGTCTCGTAGAGGTACTCGGTGCCCAGTGTCAGCACCTGCTCCAGACCGAAGCTCACTGGCAGGTTCACTTCGGCGTTGGCGCGGGTGTTGCGCAAGCGCGAGGTGAAATCGCCGGCGCCTTCGCTGGGCGCGCCCTCAGGGCCGCCAGCCAGGCCCTCGTTGAGGCGCCAGTTGCGGGTGTAGTCATAACCGAGGGACGCCTTCGAAGAGCCCCAATCGAAGTCGCCGGAATGGGTCAGCGCATAGCTGGTGCGCTGCAGGACGTTGGTTTCCTTGCCGATCAGGCTGTTGATGAAGTCCGGGTTGCCACCGGCGTTGTTGTTCATGGTGTCGCCGGTATAGATGTTGCCTTGGCGGCTGTAGCCGGCTTCCAGGTCAAGGGTCTGCTCCGGCGTCAGCTGCCAACTGAGCAGTCCGTTGACGTCCTTGTTTCGAACCCCTTCGCGGCCGGCGACTACCGAATCATCGCTTGCCTGGTGAGCGGCGTTGATGTCGGCATCGTCGGCGTCGGTCTTGCTTACGCCGCCGTAGACTCGGAAAGACAGGGCATCGGTGAGCGGGCCGCTGAGGCTGAAGTTGGTGCGCTTGCTCATGCCCTCGGCGTCGTCTTCCGGCAACGAAGTGAAGGCGGTGACCGAGCCGCTCAGCTTGTCAGTCGGACGTTTGGTGATGATATTGATCACGCCCCCCATGGCACCCGAGCCATAACGGGCCGCCGCAGGGCCACGGAGAATCTCGATGCGTTCGACCTGCTCGGCCGGTACCCAGTTGGTTTCGCCGCGCGTGTCGCGGTCACCGTTCCAGCCATAGCGCACGGCATTGCGCGAGGTGGAGGGTTTACCGTCGATGAGGATCAGGGTGTTCTCCGGCCCCATGCCGCGCAAGTCGATCTGGCGATTGTTGCCACGGCTGCCGCTGGTGCTGTTTCCCGTGAGGTTGACGCCCGGCTCGCGGCGGATGATCTCGGACAGGTCATTCACCGGCGGACGCTTCTGGATGTCCTCGGCGGTGATGATGGACACGCCCGGCGCCTGCTTCAGCTCCTCTTCGGCAGTGCCGAGCACGCGGGTTTCTTCCAGCTCCATGGCCTGGCGAGTACCGGGAACCGGCAGGTCAGTGGACTCCACCGGCACTTCATCACCCTCGAGTTCCAGGGGGGCGGAGAAGCCAAGGCCAGGCGCGGACATCGCCAGCAGGGCCAGGGTCAGGTGGCTGAGTTTGAAACGCGGTTGCATGCTCCATCTCCTTGACGCGGGTGAACCCGGGCCGAAGGAAACGGCGCCCTGTGAAGGGCGACACGTCGAGCTAAAGGATCAGATGGCGAATGCGCCCTGCCTGGCCGGAACTATCCGGCCCGCCCCGCTGTCGGCTCGGGAATTGGCGCAAATGCTATTTATTACTATTTGATAGTAAATCTAATTTACAAAGTATACGTTTGCAGCCGCAGATTCATGCGCAGACCGGTGCCTGTGTTTTCCGCCCAGAGTTCGCCGCCTTGAAGACGCACCATGCTTCGGGCGATGGACAGCCCCAGGCCAAAGCCATCGCCGCCTGGCCTTTCAGCCGCCAGCCGGGTGAAGGGCATGAAGATGGCTTCCAGCTGACTGTCGGCGACTCCGGGGCCGTCATCATCGACCCAGAGATGCCAGCGCCCCCCGTCCTGACGGCCTCCCAGGCGCACATGGCCAGCCTCCGGCGAATGACGGATGGCGTTGCGCAGTATGTTCTCCAAGGCCTGGGCCAGACCGTTGAGATGGCCGCGAACCCGGCACTCCGGCCCCAGTTCGCAAGGCATGCGAGCCACATCCCAACCCGCTTCGAAGGAGGCGTTTTCCCGCAGCACCTCCCAGAGAGAGGCCACCTCCACCTCCTCCAGAGGCAGCTCGGGACGATCCGTGTCCAGCCAGACCAATTCGAGGGTGTCGTTGACCAGGCTCTCCATGCTGCGCACTTCGCGCTCCAGGCGCTGGCGCAGTGCTTCGATGCCGTCGGCGCTTTCGCTGGCGACACGCAGGCGACTGAGGGGGGTGCGCAGTTCATGGGACAGGTCCCGTAGCAACTGGCGCTGAAAAGCGACCGTGTTTTCCAGGCGTCCGGCCATATGGTCGAACGCGCGCCCCAACTCGCCCAACTCGTCCTGCCGGGCACTGACCGCTCGGGCAACACGCGAGCCCAGGCGGTCTCCGCGCAGGGCGTTGGCCTGCTCGCGCAGATGAGTCAGGGGTGAAATCAGCACACGGTAGAGCAGCACGCAGAGCAACAAGGCCAGTGCCCCAGGCACCAGACCATGGATTACCAGTTGCCAGGCCATGCCGAAGCCACTGGGCAGGAAGCGCTCGGGCAGCTGAATCACCAACTGGCCGGCATGCGGATTGCCCGGAAAAGGCAAGCTTACGGTCGGCAATCCGACTGCACGCTTGCTCATGGGCCAGTCGATCCGCCGCATGAAGGTCAGGTGGCTGCGCTCCTCGACGCTCAAGGCGCGGCTGCCAAGGGACTGCAGGTCGCTGCCGATCACCGCGACCCAACTCGACTCGCGGGTCGCCATGTCCGCGACCCAGGCATCGACGCCCCCGGCGCCTCCACGCATCCAGGCCATTTCCGCCTCATGGGCATAAGCCGTGAGCTGCTCGCGGGCCGCGTGCGTCAGGCGGTAGCTGCGAAGCTCCACATAGGCACTCCAGGACCGGCTGAGCCAAAGCACCAGCAAGCAGAAGGCCACCAGCAGAACCGCCAGCTTCCAGAACAGCGAATGGCGCCCCGGCAGCTTCATGTTGGCTGGCGCGTCAGCAGGTAACCCTTGCCCCAGACCGTTTCCAACCGCCCGGCGCTGTACCCGACGGCCTGCAGCTTGCGGCGAGTATGGCTGACGTGCATGTCCAGCACGCGGTCATGCTGGGAGAAGGCGCGGTGCAGCACCTGCTGATAGAGGAAGGGCTTGCTCAACACCTCTTCGGCATTGCGCGAGAGCAAATCCAGCAGCCGGTACTCGGTGGGGGTCAGTCCCGCCCAATGCTCACCCAAGCGAACGTCATTGCGGTTATCGACGAAATCCAGTTGCGGGTCCTGATTGGGCTCCACCGTCGCTTCCGCACGCTCGTAGGCGACGCGGCGCAGCACGGCTTCAATGCGCACCTCCATCTCGCCCATGCTGAAGGGTTTGGGCAGGTAGTCGTCCGCACCCTGGCTGAACCCGGCGATGCGATCCTGCTCGGCACCCAGGGCGGACATCAGGATCACCGGCACCTTGCGTTCGCGGCGCAAGTGGGCGAGCGCATCCAGGCCGTTACAGCCTGGCAGCAGGATGTCCATGAGGATCAGGTCGAAGTCTTCCTCTCGGGCCAGCCCCAAGCCCTCCTTGCCGTCGTGGCGGAGCGTGACATCGAAGCCACGACCACGCAGGTGGTCGTGCAAATGGGTTGCCAGCAGGGGGTCGTCCTCGATGGCAAGGATGCGAGCGGGGGCACGGGGTGTGACCTGCATGAAAACAACCTGCAAATGCGAAAAATTACCGTATGCGAATTGTGGCAAAAGTGCCGGAAGATTCCCACCCGATGAGTCGCTACACTGCGCGGAAAGCGCATTGGGAGGAGTGGCGTGTACAAGGATCTGGGCATCAAGGGCCGTGTGCTCATGCTGACACTGCTGCCAACCAGCCTGCTGGCGCTGGTACTGGGCGGCTATTTCACCTGGGTGCAGCAGGCCGACATGCAAGCCCAGCTACTTCAACGCGGCCAGATGATCGCCGAACACCTGGCGCCACTCGCCGCGCCCGCCCTGATCCGCGGCGATGCCGTGCTGTTGGAGCGGATTGCCGACCACGCACTGGACCAGGCTGATGTGCGCTCGGTGAGCTTCATTGGCGCCGACCACAAGCGCCTCGCCCACGCCGGGCCGCGCATGCTCAACGAGAGCCCCGACGGCGAGGGCGACAACCTCGCCCTGAAGAGCAACACCGATGCGACCCGATTCCTGCAGCCGGTGTTCGAGCGTCACCGGGTGCTGTCCGGCGACAACGCACCGCTGTCCAGCGACAACCTGCTGGGCTGGGTGGAGCTGGAGATGTCCCACCAGGGCACCCTGTTACGCGGCTATCGAAGCCTACTCGCCAGCCTGCTGCTGATCACCACCGGCCTGGGCGTCACCGCTCTGCTGGCCTTGCGCATGAGCCGCGCCATCAACGACCCGCTGCGGCGCATCAAACAGGGCGTCGCGCTGCTCAAGGAAGGCCGCCTGGAAACCCGCCTGCCGCCCCTGGGCAGCCATGAGCTGGATGAACTGGCCTCAGGCATCAATCGCATGGCCGAAGCCCTGCAGACCGCACAGGAAGAGTTGCAGCACAACATCGACCAGGCTACCGAGGACGTTCGCCAGAACCTCGAGACCATCGAGATCCAGAACATCGAGCTGGACCTGGCGCGCAAGGAGGCCCTGGAGGCCAGCCGCATCAAGTCCGAATTCCTCGCCAACATGAGCCACGAGATCCGCACCCCTCTCAATGGCATCCTCGGATTCACCAACCTGCTGAAGAAGAGCGACCTCACCTCGCGTCAGCAGGACTACCTGAACACCATCGAAAAATCCGCCGACAGCCTGCTGGGCATCATCAACGAGGTGCTCGATTTCTCGAAGATCGAGGCCGGCAAGCTGGTCCTGGAGAACATCCCATTCAATCTTCGCGACCTGGTCCAGGACACCCTGACCATCCTCGCCCCGGCCGCTCACGAGAAACGCCTGGAGCTGGTCAGCCTGGTCTACCGCGACACCCCGCTGCAGCTGATGGGTGACCCGATGCGCCTCAAGCAGGTGCTGACCAACCTGGTCAGCAACGCCATCAAATTCACCCGCGAAGGCACCATCGCTGTGCGCGCCATGCTCGAGGACGACAGCGACGACGAATTGGCGCAACTGCGCATCAGCGTGCAGGACACTGGTATCGGCCTCACCGACTCGGACTTGCGCGCCCTGTTCCAGGCCTTCACCCAGGCCGACAACTCACTCTCCCGCCAGGCCGGCGGCACTGGCCTTGGCCTGGTGATTTCCAAGCGTCTGATCGAACAGATGGGCGGCGAGATCGGCGTCAGCAGTACGCCAGGCGTGGGCTCGGAGTTCTGGATCACCCTCAGCCTGCCCAAATCCCTGGACGAGATCGACGACGCCACCCAGCACAATCTCGACGGCCGCCGCGTGGCAGTGCTCGAACCCCAGGAGCTGACCCGCCAATCGCTGCACCACCAGTTGGAAGATTGCGGCCTGGAGGTGTTGGACTACCCCAGCATCGACACCCTGGTCGACGATGTCGCCGCGCGCCGCCTGAGCAACCGCCCCATCGGACTCGCCGTGATCGGTGCGGACGTCCAGACGCTCTCGCCAGAGCAGCTCAGCCAACGGGCCTGGGAACTGGAGCAGCTCGGCTGCAAGAGCCTGGTGCTCTGCCCCACCACCGAGCAGGCGCTTTACCACCGGGCCCTGCCCGAAGCCCATAGCCAGTTGCAGGCCAAACCGGCATGCACCCTCAAGCTGCAACAGGCCCTGAGTGGCCTGGTCAGCCCGCGTCCGCCGCGTATCGACCTGCCGCAACCGAACAACAGCCGCGCGCCAAGGCTGCTCTGCGTTGACGACAACCCGGCCAACCTCCTCCTGGTGCAGACCTTGTTGACCGACATGGGGGCTCAGGTCCGAGCTGTCGACAGCGGTTTCGCCGCAGTAGAAGCGGTGCAGCGCGAGCGCTTCGACCTGGTCCTGATGGACGTGCAGATGCCCGGCATGGACGGCACCCAGGCCACCGAAGCGATTCGCCGCTGGGAGAACGAGCAACGCATCGATCCGGTGCCCATCGTCGCCCTGACCGCTCATGCCCTGACCAACGAAAAGCGAGCCCTCCTCCAGGGCGGGATGGATGACTACCTGACCAAACCCATTGGCGAACGCCAATTGGCCCAGGTGGTGCTCAAGTGGAGTGGCCTCAGCCTCGGCAGTCAGCCGACGCAACGCCAAGGCCAGGGCAGAGAAAGCCATTACGACAACGGCCTGGAGGTACTGGACCCGGAGGAAGGGCTGCGTCTGGCAGCCGGCAAGGCCGATCTGGCGGCAGACATGCTGTCCATGCTGCTGGCTTCCCTCGACGCGGACCGCGAAGCCATCCAGCTGGCCGCCCGCAGTGGCGACCGTACCGGCCTTCTGGAGCGGGTCCACCGCTTGCACGGTGCAACCCGTTACTGCGGCGTGCCGCAACTGCGCGCCGCCTGCCAGCGCAGCGAAACGCTGCTCAAGCAGAACGACCCGGCTGCGCCGCAGGCCCTTGAAGAACTGGATGCGGCCATCGCCCGCCTGGCCGAGGCGGCACGACTGGAGGCTTGACCCAGGGCACGTGCAATGGCCAACCGCCAGCTATGCTGCTGAACAATCAAGGAGAACCCATGCGCACCATTCTGTTCAGCAGCCAGGCCTATGACCGCGAAAGCTTCCTCGGCGCCTGCCCCAATTTCGAACTGCACTTCCAGCAGGCGCGGCTGACGCTGGACACCACAGCCCTGGCCAACGGGTTCGACGTGGTCTGCGCCTTCATCAACGACGACCTCTCCGCTCCTGCGCTGGAGCGCCTGGCCAATGGCGGCACCCGACTGATCGCGCTGCGTTCGGCCGGCTACAACCACGTGGACCTGGCCGCCGCCAAACGCCTCGGCCTGACGGTAGTGCGGGTACCTGCCTACTCTCCCCACGCCGTCGCCGAGCATGCGGTGGCGCTGATCCTGGCCCTCAACCGACGCCTGCACCGCGCCTACAACCGGACCCGCGAAGGCGACTTCACCCTTCACGGGCTGACCGGCTTCGACTTGGTGGGCAAGACCGTCGGCGTCATGGGTACCGGTCAGATAGGGGCCACCTTTGCCCGCATCATGGCCGGCTTCGGCTGCGGCCTGCTGGCCTTCGACCCGCAGCGCAATGCCAGCGTCGAGGCCCTTGGGGCGATCTACGTCGACCTGCCGGAACTGCTCGCCAACAGCGACATCATCAGCCTGCACTGCCCGCTCAACGACGCCACCCGCCACCTGGTGAACGCGCAGAGCCTGGAGCAGATGAAACGCGGCGCCATGCTGATCAACACCGGGCGCGGCGCCTTGGTCGACACCCCGGCGCTGATCGACGCTCTGAAGTCCGGCCAGCTCGGCTACCTCGGCCTGGATGTGTATGAAGAAGAGGCCAACCTGTTCTTCGAAGACCGATCCGACCTGCCCCTGCAGGATGACGTGCTCGCGCGGCTGCTCACGTTCCCCAACGTGATCGTCACCGCCCACCAGGCCTTCCTCACCCGCGAAGCCCTGTCCGCCATCGCCCGCACCACCCTGGACAACATCACGGCATGGGCCGCCGGGCGACCATGCAATCAGGTGGACACCTAGGCCGTGATAGGATGCGCGGCGCTTCCGGAGGACCTATGGCCGAACACGATTTCCGTTACAACCTGCTCAACCCCGCCCACACCCTGAACGAATGCCGCGCCCTCTCACCGGGCCTCTACCAGGTCACGGGCACTGGCGGCTCGATCCAGGCCGGCGACACCCTGCTGGTGACCCTCAAGGGCAGCCGTGACCTCAGCATGCGCCTGTCCGTAGACAAGGTCCGCCACCTGATCAACCCGCCCGGCCAATGGCTGGCGGTAGCTAAAGGCCCGGTCTTCAAGGAGCTTTCGATTCACAACTGGCATGTGGACTGCGACGCCTGCGGCGCACGCTTGGACTTCGAGTTCGCCGTCGACGGCGGCCTTGGCAAACAGGCCCAGGCACCAGCCGCCGAAGCGCGCATCGCCGAGCTGGGCTGGCGCAGCCACGCTGGCAAACACTACTGTCCGAACTGTCGTCAGGAGGACGCAAAATGATCAATAAAGCCCTGCTGCTGGCCGCACTGGCCGCTACCCTCGCCGGTTGCGCGACCGATCGCCCGCAACTGGAGACCGGCACGACGTACCAGGTGGAGTGGATCGGCGAACGCCCGCTGATCGACCGTAGCCACCTGACCATCACCTTGGGCGACGACAACCGAGCCTACGGCAATGCCGGCTGTAACCACTGGTTCGCGTCGTACACCCTGGAAGGCGGCAAACTGACCTTCGGCGCCGCCGGCAGCACCCGCAAGATGTGCGCCCCCGCGCTGATGGAGCAGGAACAGCGCTTCCTCGACGCCCTGGGCAAGGTCCAGCGCTGGGACATTTCCCCCATCGACCAGTTGCGCCTGTGGCCAGCCGAAGGCAAGCCGATCAGGCTGTGGCCGGTGGAAGGCTGATCGCCTCCTGCCGCTCCGTCCTTTCCATGAATTCGCCCCTGCAGAACAGCAGGTCGAGCATCAGAACAGGTTCAGCTGCTCATGCGCACCGCGCAGGTCTTGCAACCTCACGCCCACGCCGATCAAACGCACCGGCTTGTCCCCCCGGGCAAACGCCGCGCTGAGCAACTGCCGATAACTGTCCAGATCACGCCGGGCGCCAGCCTGCTCCAACGTCGTCTGGGTGAAGTCATGGAATTTCAGCTTCACGAAGGGTTTATCCGGCTTGTAGGTGCTGTCCAGTCGCGCCATGCGTCCACGCAACTCGTCCAGCAAGGCCGGCAGCCGCTCCAGGCAGGCGTCCAGGTTGGGTAGATCCTGGTCGTAGGTGTTCTCCACACTGATGGACTGCCGCCGGTTATCGACCTGCACGATACGATCATCCTGCCCCCGCGCCAGGTTGTAGAGCCGCTCGCCGAAGCTTCCAAACTCCCGCGCCAGCGCCAGCTTGTTCCAATCCCGCAGGTCTGCGCAGGTGCGCACGCCGAGGCGCGCCAGCTTCTCCGCGGTCACCTTGCCTACCCCGTGCAACATGTTCACCGGCAACGCGGCAACAAACTCATCCACCTGGTCCGGCTTCACCACGTACAGGCCGTCAGGCTTGCGCCAGTCACTGGCGATCTTGGCGATGAACTTGTTCGGCGCCACGCCGGCGGAGACCGTGATGTGCAGCTCCGCCGCCACCCGTCGGCGAATCTCCTGGGCGATGCGCGTGGCGCTGCCATTGAAGTGCGGGCTGTCGGAGACGTCCAGGTAGGCCTCGTCCAGGGACAGCGGCTCGATGATCTCGGTGTAGTCTCGGAAAATCTGGTGGATCTGCCGCGAGACACCTTTATAGACGTCCATCCGCGGCCGGACGATGGTCAGGTCCGGACACAGCTTGACCGCCGTACGCATCGGCATCGCCGAGCGCACCCCGTAGGCGCGCGCGTCGTAATTGCAGGTCGCCACGACCCCGCGCTTGTCCGGAGAGCCGCCAACTGCCAGGGGTTTGCCCGCCAACGCCGGGTCATCGCGCATCTCGATGGCGGCATAGAAGCAGTCGCAGTCAATGTGGATGATCTTTCGTTGCGGCATGAGGGTCAGTGGCGCGAGCGCGATTCCGGTAGCAGGCGATGATACCGCAGCCAGCCCGCTTCCCAGGCGCTCTAGCGCACTGGTGCGCGCCGTCCGAAAGACCTCCCGGATTGCTAAATATTTGAGGGAAAAAGAATTTTTCTGCGAAACCGTTTGACAGCCCCCTGCAGAAATGTAGAATGGCGACCGCGGGATGGAGCAGTCTGGTAGCTCGTCGGGCTCATAACCCGAAGGTCGTTGGTTCAAATCCAGCTCCCGCAACCAGTTTCAAGAAAGGCCACTCTTCGGAGTGGCCTTTTTCGTTTGGGCTGAATTAAGTATTTGATTTAAATGAAAGAAATCGTTTGACAGCCCTCTTCAGAACTGTAGAATTGCCGGCGCGGGATGGAGCAGTCTGGTAGCTCGTCGGGCTCATAACCCGAAGGTCGTTGGTTCAAATCCAGCTCCCGCAACCAGTTTCAAGAAAGGCCACTCTTCGGAGTGGCCTTTTTCTTTTCCCCTCCCCAGCTCCGTCTGTCCAGGCTGCTCGTCAGTCGCCCGTCCGGCAAGACCTCGACCTCTATACTTGAAGCGCACCCATCCACTCGGTGGAGGTTGGTCATGCCTGCCTATTGTGCTTCCAGCGAGGAAGTCGAATACCTGAACCGCGCACTGCGCACCTTGAGCGGCTGCAACCGCGCCCTGTTGCGCGCCGAAGACCCGTGCTTCCTGTTCCAGGAAATCTGCCGGGTCGTGGTAGAGGAAGGCGGGTACCGCATGGCCTGGGTCGGCCGCGCTGAGCATGATGAAGCGCAGTCGGTGACACCCCTGGCCCACGTCGGCCTCGATCGGGCCTATGTGGATTCCCTCAACATCACCTGGGCCGACCGTGAGCGCGGACACGGCACCACCGGCACGGCCATCCGCACCGGCACCCCGACCATCACGCGCAATATCCTCACTGACCCCAGGCTCAGCCCATGGCGGGAAAGCGCCATCACCCACGGCATTGCCTCGGTCCTGTCCCTGCCCCTGCGGGTGGACGGCCAGGTTTTCGGTGCTCTGGCGATCTGCGCCAAGGAGCCGGATGCCTTCGGCGAGCGGGAACTGGAACTGCTCAGCGAGGCCGCCGACGACCTCGCTTTCGGACTCCAGGCCTTGCGCGGCAAGGCCAAGCGTCGACAGGCCGAGCTCCAGGTGGACGCCCTCAATCGTGCCCTGGCCACCCGCGTAGCGGTCAACCATGCGGTGATCCACGCCAACGATGAAACACCGCTGCTGGCGGAGATTTGCCGGGTGCTGGTAGACGAGTGCGGCTATCGCCAGGCCTGGGTCGACTACCGCCAGGACGATCCGGCACGCCCATATAAAGTGATGGCCTGCAACGCTGCCAATGGCATCTGCCAGGGCTGGGGTGCGGGCGGCCATGACGACGGTTTTCACAGCCAGCTGGAAACCGCCCTGCAGGCCGGCGACCCATTGGTGATGCGTGACCTGCTCAACGACCCTGCCGCCGCGCTGCACCAGGAAGCTCGCGAGTACGGCTTCGCCGCGGCGCTGGCATTGCCCCTGCGGGTCGAAGAACACCTCATCGGCATGCTGGTGATCATGGCGGCCCATGCCGACGCCTTCGATGAGACGGAAGTGGAACTTTTGCTGGCCATGGCCAATGACCTGGGCTTTGGCATTACCACACTGCGTACCCGCGCCCGTGCCATGGAAGCCGAAGCGACAATCCGCAGGATGGCCTATGAAGACACCCTGACCGGCCTGCCCAATCGCGTGCGCCTGCGTGAGTTGCTGGATACCGCCATCGTCAACGCTCGCCAGGAACGTCGCCCCTTCGGCCTGCTGCAGCTGGAGATCGCCCGCAACCAGGAAATCAACGAAACCCTCGGCTACCGCGAAGGCGATCGCCTGCAGATCGAGATCGCCTCCCGCCTCAAACAGGTGGTGGGGGCTGAACGCATCGTGGCGCGAATGGGTGAGTGCGAGTTTGCCGTGCTCATGCCCAATAGCGGCGCCGAGCAGGCGTCGCAACTGGCCAAACAGTTACTCACAGCGCTGTACGACCCGGTGGAACTGTCCGGCCTCTATCTGGAAGCAAGGGCCAGCATCGGCATTGCGCTCTACCCCGGCCACGGCACGGCGCCCGAGGCGTTGATCCGCCGTTCCGGCAGCGCCATGGAACAGGCCAAGCGCTCCAACGCCGGCTTCGCGGTGTTCCAGGGCGGACTCGACCAGGAATGTGCCCAACACCTGACGCTGATGGGCGACCTGCGCCGCGCCATCGATCGCAACGAGTTGCTGCTCTACTACCAACCCAAAGTCGAAATCGCCAGCAACCGCGTTTGCGGCACCGAAGCCCTGGTGCGCTGGCGCCACCCGCAGCACGGCATGCTGCCGCCGGACGAGTTCGTGCGCCTCGCGGAAAACACCGGGCTGATCACCCCGCTGACGCTCTGGGTGCTGGATACCGCCTTGGGCCAACGCTATGCCTGGCATGAAGAGGGCGATGAGCGACCGATCTCGGTCAACCTGTCGGCCCACGACCTGCGTGACCCCCGGCTTCTGGAGCGCATCCAGGGTTCCTTCGCCACCTGGGGCGCCAAGCCTCACTGGATCGAATTCGAACTGACCGAAAGCGCGCTGATGGAAGACCCGGTGGCCTCGCTGCAGACCCTGTCCGCGCTCAAGGAGCTCAACGCGCACCTGACCATCGATGACTTCGGCACCGGCTACTCATCCCTCGCCTATCTACAGAAACTGCCGGTGGACTCGCTGAAGATCGACCAGTCCTTCGTCACCCACATGACCAGCAACGACGGCTCGGCGAAGATTGTCCGCTCCATCATCGAACTGGCCCACAACCTCGACCTGACTGTGGTGGCCGAAGGAGTGGAAGACCAGTTGACCCTCAACCAGCTCGGTCAGTACGGCTGCGACATTGCCCAGGGCTACAAGATCAGTCAGCCGATACCCGCCGATCAGTTCCGCGATTGGGAGACCCGCTCGGTCTGGCACTGACCGGTGCGGGCCCCTGGCCGCGACAAGTTGCTACCCGCCGCTTCCGCACGCCGCCCCCCCCCGCTGCAGCCGTCCCCGGCACTCGCCTAGACTTGGCGGCACACCCGGCCATTTCTCGTACTTCACTGCAGCAATGCCGGCGAAGAAAAAGTTCTGCCAGACACTTGGAACTTGCTGTCGGCGCCCACACTCAGTGGCGCACATTGCCCAGAGGTGCTCGATGCGCGCCAACACCCCGCCAGTGGAACGCCCGGCCAACGGCCAACTCAACGAAGAACCGGCCCCGCTACGCTGGCTCGATAGCCTCACAGCCTACCGACAGTGGATCGTCATCGCCTTCACCCTGCTGGTCTTCGTGCTCGGTTTGCTGGCCTGCTGGCACCTGTTGCGAGAACTGGACCCTAATGCCCTGCGCGCCGCCGTCCACGACGTTCCCGGCACGAGCCTGTTGTTGGCACTGGTGGCCACCTCCGTCAGCTTCATGGCCTATGTCGGTTACGAGTGGTCCGGTTGCCGCTTCGCTGGCGTACACCTGCCGTTGCAGCGCATGGCCCTCGGCAGCTTCTGCGCCTCGGGCATTGGTAACGCGGTCGGCCTGTCGATGCTCACGGGCGGCTCGGTACGTTTCCGTCTCTATGGCCGCGACAAACTGAGTGCCGGCGATATCGCCCGCATTACCCTGTTCGCCAGCCTCGCGCTGGGCTCGGCACTCCCGCCGCTGGCTGCCCTGGCCGCGCTGAGTTCCCCGGCCGCAGCTTCCCGAGCCCTGGGCCTGCCGGAAAGCCTGGTGATCAGCCTGGCCCTGGCTGTGCTGCTGGCCGGTGCCGGGCTGATCTTCTGGATTTCCCGCCAGCGCGCGCCGGAACCACCCGTACCTGGCTGCATCGATCTCCGCCTGGGCAATCGCAGCGTGCGTCTGCCCGGCCTGCGTTTGTCGGCGGTACAGCTGCTGATCACGGTGATCGACGTCTGCGCCGCCGCCTGCGTGCTCTATGTCCTGCTACCGGAAGCGCCGCCGCTCGGCGCCTTCCTGCTGGTCTACTTGCTCGCCCTGGCAGCCGGTGTGCTCAGCCACGTCCCGGGCGGCGTCGGCGTGTTCGAGGCTGTGCTACTGGCCGCCTTTGCCGGCCAGTTGGGCGCAGCGCCACTGGCGGCGGCACTGGTGCTCTACCGCCTGATCTATGTCGGCCTGCCACTGGTACTGGCCTGCCTGTTGCTGCTGGCCAATGAAGCGCAGCGTCTGTTCCCCGCTGGCCGCCAGGCCCTGCGCGCCGCCTCCGGCCTGGCCGCGCCGGTGCTGTCGCTGTTGGTGTTCCTATCCGGCGTGGTGCTGCTGTTTTCCGGCGTTACCCCGGCGGCGGACGCCCGCCTGGAACACCTGAGTTTCCTGATTCCCCACCGCCTGATCGACGCCTCACACCTGGCCGCAAGCCTCATCGGCGTGCTCTGCCTGCTGCTCGCCCACGGCCTGCGCCATCGCCTGTCGGCAGCTTGGGCGCTCACGGTAGTGCTCCTGCTGGCTGGCGCCGGGCTGTCACTTCTCAAGGGGTTCGATTGGGAGGAAGCCAGTCTCCTGACCATGACGGCCGTGCTACTGGCCATCTTTCGCGCCGCCTTCTACCGCCCCAGCCGCCTGCTGGAAGTGCCCTTCTCGCCGCTTAACCTCGCCGCCAGCGCCTGCGTATTGCTCGCCGCCCTCTGGTTGATGTTCTTCGCCTTCCAGGGCGTACCCTACAGCCATGAGCTCTGGTGGCAGTTCGAGGTGGACGGCGACGCCCCTCGCGCCCTGCGCGCCTGCCTGGCCAGCGGCCTGCTGCTAGCGGGCATCGCCCTGGCCTGGCTACTGCGTCCGGTACCTCCGACCATCCACGAACCCACGAAAGAGGAGCTGCTGCGCGCCGTCGAGGTCATCCGCAACTCCGACCAACCCGATGGCGGCCTGGTGCTGACGGGGGACAAGGCGCTGCTCTTCCATCCGGAGGGTGACGCCTTCCTCATGTACGCCCGCCGCGGCCGCAGCCTGGTGGCGCTGTTCGATCCCATTGGTCCGTCCTACCGGCGCGCCGAGCTAATCTGGCAGTTCCGCGACCTCTGCGACCACCACCATGCGCGGCCGGTGTTCTACCAGGTGCGCGCGGAGAACCTGCCCTACTACATGGATATCGGTCTCTCCGCGCTGAAGCTGGGCGAGGAAGCCCGGGTCGACCTTCCCCGATTCGACCTGGACGCCAAGAACAAGGCCATGAAGGACCTGCGCTACACCCTCAGCCGTGGCCAGCGCGACGGCCTCGGCCTGCAGATCTACGATGCCGGGACTGCCCCCCTGGATCAGCTGAGGACCATCTCCGAAGCCTGGATGCAAGGCAAACAGGCACGGGAGAAAGGCTTTTCCCTCGGTCGCTTCGACCCCGACTACCTGAAACACTTCCGCATCGCCACCATCGAGTTCGAGGGCAAGCCGGTGGCCTTCGCCAACCTGCTGGAAACCGAGGGCAATACCCTGTCCAGCATTGACCTGATGCGGGTCCATCCGCACGCGCCGAAGCTCACCATGGAGTTCCTCATGCTCAGCCTGCTGCTGCACTACAAGGAACGCGGCCATGCCCGCTTCAGCCTGGGCATGGTGCCCCTGGCCGGACTGCAGCCGCGCCGCGGTGCGCCCCTGACCCAACGTCTCGGCGCCCTGGTGTTCCGGCGTGGCGAGCAGTTCTATAACTTCCAGGGCCTGCGCCGCTTCAAGGAGAAGTTCCAACCCGACTGGGAGCCGCGCTACATGGCCGTGCCCGCAGGCCTCGACCCGCTGGTGGCGTTGGCCGATACCGCCGCCCTGATCGCCGGCGGCTTTACCGGTCTGGTCAAACGCTGAGGTACGCATGCTCAAACGCAACTGGCGACGCCTGCTGCTGATACTGATCCTCGCCCTGGTGGGCGCGGCCCTGCTGGTCTGGAGCCGCCCCGCCCCCCAGGCCAGGCTGGACCATCTGAAACTGCCCGACGGCAGTGCCATGACCCTGGCCAATCCCTCGGGAGCCGTGCAGCACCGCGTGCTGCTGGTGACCAGCGGCAATCAGCGTCTGGCGGATGCCGATTTGCTGACCCTGGCCCGCAGCAGCAACGCGCGACTTCTACAACTCGACCTGCCGACCAAGGATTGCGCGGCACAGCAGCAGCGCTTGCAGCAAGCCCGCGAAGCCCTTGGCGGCGAGCCCACCCTGGTGGCCGGCATCGGTCCGGGAGCCAGCTTCGCTTGGCGCTGGCTGGCCGGACAGTTCGACGACACGGCCCAGGCCCTGTCCATCGACTTCAGCCTCGCGACCCCTGACTGCCCCGCCGACCTGCCGCAGAAGGCCGCCCACGGCCACTGGTTGGCCGCCTGGAACGACAACCCGGACGACCCCAGCGCCGCCTTCGCCCGCAACCAGGCCAATGCCGAAACCCTGATCAGCGACTACGACACCAGCCTGGTGCAGTTGCTCCAGCAACGCGTGCAAAGCCTGCTGCAGGGCCAGGGCGAGCCATTACCTGTGGTGGAAGTACCGGCCGCCAAGCCTGCCGAGACGGTCACCCTGTTCTATTCCGGCGATGGCGGCTGGCGCGACCTTGACCGTGCGGTGGCCGATGAGATGGCCAAGCGAAACTACCCGGTGGTGGGTGTCGATGCGCTGCGCTACTTCTGGCAGCACAAGAGCCCCGAGCAGGGCGCCGCCGATCTCAGCCGACTGATGAAGCAATACCGTGAAAAGTGGGGAGCCAAGCGCTTCGTGCTGGCCGGCTACTCTTTCGGCGCTGACGTGCTGCCGGCCTTCTATAACCGCCTGCCCAAGGCCGATCAGGATCAGGTGGACGCGATCCTGCTACTGGCCCTGGCGCGCAGTGGCAGCTTCGAGATCGAGGTGCAGGGTTGGCTCGGCCAAGCCGGCCAGGAAGCCGCCACGGGGCCGGAACTGTCCAGACTGCCGGCCACCAAGGTGCTCTGCGTGTTCGGCAAGGAAGAAGCCAACGAAAGCGGCTGCACACAGCCGGGCGCTGTCGGGGAAAAACTCGAGCTACCCGGCGGCCACCATTACGACGAGAACTACCCGGCATTGGCGGAGAAACTGCTGGCTGCCGTCGAGAAGCGGCAGAAATCACTGGCCATGGATTGACCCAGGTTCAGATTCGCTTAAGACAAAGGGGCTATCCTCCGCTCCGTTTTGAATATCGAGCAAGAGGTACCGTGATGAGTCTCAAGAACGCAACTTCCCGCTACGGGAACCTATCGATCGCCCTGCACTGGCTGATGCTGGTACTGATCGCAGCCGTCTATGCCTGCATCGAACTTAAGGGCAACTTTCCCAAAGGCAGCGAAACCCGCGAATTACTCAAGCAGTGGCACTTCATGCTCGGCATGACCGTGTTCTTCCTGGTCTGGCTGCGCCTGATCGGACGGATGATCTCCCCCGCGCCTGCCATTCAACCCGCGCCGACGAGCTGGCAGAACGCCCTCGCCAAACTGATGCACCTGGCACTCTATGCCCTGATGATCGGCGCGCCTCTGGCCGGTTGGCTGATCCTCAGCGCAGCAGGCAAGCCCACTCCGTTCTTCGGCCTTGAACTACCGGCGCTGATCGGCCCGAACAAGGAGCTGGCCGGGCAGATCAAGGAACTCCACGAACTGGCGGGCACTGCCGGCTACTGGCTGATCGGCCTTCACGCGGTGGCGGCGCTGTTCCACCACTATGTGAGTCGGGACAACACCCTGGTGCGGATGCTGCCGCGCAAGGGCTGATTGCCACATGCCTCAGGGTGCGCCGCGTGGCGCACCCGACTCGCCATTCCCCGCCTTCAAATCTCCACCTGCGTCCCCAACTCGATCACCCGGTTCAGCGGCAGGTTGAAGTACCTCAAGTTACTATTGGCATTCTTCAGCAAGAACGCGAACAAGGCCTCGCGCCAGCGCGCCATACCGATGCGCTTGGTGGGGATCACCGTTTCCCGACTGAGGAACCAGGTGGTGCTCATCGGGCTGAAATCCAGTTCGTTGAGGTGACAGAGCCTCAGCGCCGCCGGCACGTCCGGCTCTTCGATAAAGCCGAAGTGCAGGATTACCCTGAAGAATCCATCACCATAGGCGTCTACCTCGAAACGCCGGTCTGCCGCCACCCGTGGCGTGTCCTCGCTCACCACGGTCAGCAGCACGACCTGCTCGTGCAGTACCTGGTTATGGAGCAGGTTATGCAACAGTGCGTGAGGCACTGCGTCTGTCCGCGCAGTAAGGAACACGGCAGTACCCTGCACCCGATGCGGAGGCTGTGAACGAATACTGCTGATGAACAGTGGCAACGGCAGCGCGGTTTCGTCCAGGCGCTCGACCACGATCTGCTTGCCACGCTTCCAGGTAGTCATCAGGGTGAACAGCGCAATGCCGGCAATCACCGGGAAGGCCCCTCCCTGGAAAATCTTCGGCACGTTGGCCGCGAAGAACAGGCTGTCGACGAAAAGGAAGCCCAGCAGTACGGGCACGGCCAGCCACCAGGGCGTTTTCCACAGCAGCAGCATCACCACAGCCACCAGCAGGGTGGTGATCAGCATGGTGCCGGTCACCGCCACGCCGTAGGCCGAGGCCAGCGCCCCTGACGACTCGAAGCCCAGCACCAGCAATACCACGCCCACCATGAGCGCCCAGTTAACCGCACCGATGTAGATTTGCCCCTGCTCCTGCTGCGAGGTGTGCTGGACGAACATGCGCGGTATGTAACCGAGCTGCATGGCCTGATGCGTCAGGGAGAAGGCCCCGGAAATCACCGCCTGGGAGGCGATTACGGTCGCCAGGGTGGCCAGCCCGACCATCGGCAGCAGCGCCCAGCCCGGCGCCAACAGATAGAAAGGGTTACGGGCTGCGGCAGGGTCGGCAAGGATCATCGCCCCCTGACCGAAGTAGTTCAGCACCAGCCCTGGCAACACCAGGAAGAACCAGGCGCGGGCGATGGGCTTGCGGCCGAAGTGGCCCATGTCGGCATAGAGCGCTTCGGCACCGGTCAGGGCCAGCACCACGGCCCCGAGGATGGCAACGCCGATGCCCGGATGGACAACGAAAAAATGTACGCACCACCAGGGGTTGAGCGCTCTCAGCACTTCCGGCTGCTGGGCGATGCCATAGATGCCCAGCGCACCTAGCACACTGAACCAGAGCACCATGATCGGCCCGAAAAGCGTACCGATCCGCGCGGTGCCGTGTTTCTGGATCAGGAACAGGCCCACCAGCACGATCAGCGACAGGGGCACGACCCACTGCTCCAGGCCGTCGAACGCGATTTCCAGCCCCTCGATGGCCGATAGCACCGAGATCGCCGGGGTAATCATGCTGTCTCCATAGAACAGCGCGGTCCCGCACAAGCCGAGCAGCAACACGCTTGCCTTCAATCGGGGGGACGACCTGGCTGCGCGCTGGGCCAGGGCCGTCAGGGCCATGGCGCCGCCTTCCCCTTCGTTGTCCGCGCGCAAGATGAACAGCACGTACTTGATCGACACCACCCAGATCAGTGACCAGAAGATCAGCGATAGAACGCCCAGAACCCCATCGTGATTGACCTGGACGCCGTACTGGGCGGAGAAGACTTCCTTGAGGGTGTACAGCGGGCTGGTGCCGATATCGCCGTAGACCACACCGGCAGCGGCCACCAGCAAACCGACCCCTGAAGCCGTATGTCCGGCGTGCTGCTCGGCGGGTTGCGTGATGCTTTCGCTCATCTAAACCTTCCTGCTGATGACAGTTGAAGCGCATCGTTGGGGCAGCTTTTCCGGCGAACATGGGCGTCCCGCCCCGCCTGCGCCGGATTCCCAAAGGCTAGCTGCGAAATGAGGACACGTAAGGGTAGAAATGACTGACGCCTGCCGCTAGAATTGCGCACTTTTTGATCAGAGGCGCCCTCCCGAGCGCCCATTGAGGTTAGCCGCACATGTCCACCGCTACTCCCAAAGTCGGATTCGTCAGCCTAGGGTGCCCGAAGGCCACCGTCGATTCCGAGCGCATCCTCACCCAGCTGCGCATGGAAGGCTACGAGATCGTACCGACCTATCAGGATGCCGACGTAGTGGTGGTGAACACCTGCGGGTTCATCGACAGCGCCAAGGCCGAGTCCCTGGATGCCATCGGTGAAGCCATCGCCGAAAACGGCAAGGTGATCGTCACCGGCTGCATGGGCGTATCCGAAGACTCCATCCGTGATGTGCACCCGAGCGTGCTGGCCGTCACCGGCCCACAGCAGTACGAGCAAGTGGTCAGCGCGGTGCACGAAGTGGTGCCACCGAAGGCCGACCACGACCCCTTCGTCGACCTGGTCCCGCCGCAAGGCATCAAGCTGACCCCGCGCCACTACGCCTACCTGAAGATTTCCGAAGGCTGCAACCACAGCTGCAGCTTCTGCATCATCCCGTCCATGCGCGGCAAGCTGGTCAGCCGCCCGGTGGGTGATGTGCTGTCCGAAGCCGAACGCCTGGTCAAGGCCGGCGTCAAGGAGCTGCTGGTGATCTCCCAGGACACCAGCGCCTACGGTGTCGACCTCAAGTACAAGCTCGACTTCTGGAACGGCCAGCCGGTCAAGACCCGCATGCTGGAACTCTGCGAGGCCCTCTCCGCCATGGGCGTGTGGGTGCGCCTGCATTACGTCTACCCGTACCCCAACGTGGACGACGTGATCCCGCTCATGGCCGAAGGCAAGCTGCTGCCTTACCTGGATATCCCCTTCCAGCACGCCAGCCCGAAAGTGCTCAAGTCCATGAAGCGCCCGGCGTTCGAGGACAAGACCCTGGCGCGCATCAAGAAATGGCGCGAGATCTGCCCGGACCTGACCATCCGCTCCACCTTCATCGTCGGCTTCCCCGGCGAAACCGAAGAAGACTTCCAGTACCTGCTGGACTGGCTGACCGAAGCCCAACTGGACCGCGTCGGCTGCTTCCAGTACTCCCCGGTGGACGGCGCCCCGGCCAACGACCTGGGACTGGAGCCGGTGCCGGACGACGTAAAGCAAGACCGCTGGGAGCGTTTCATGGCGCATCAGCAAGCCATTTCGACCGCGCGCCTGCAGTTGAAGATCGGCCGCGAAATGGACGTGCTGATCGACGAAGTCGACGACGAAGGCGCCGTGGCCCGTTCCTGGGCGGACGCACCGGAAATCGACGGCAGCGTGTTCATCGAGTCCACCAGCGTGAAGCCGGGCGACAAGGTGCGCGTGCGCATCGTCGATGCCGATGAATACGACATGTGGGCCGAACTGGTCTGATGTGATGCTGCGTTGATTGAGCCCCGCTGATGCGGGGCTTTTTCTTTGCGGTGCTGATTCGTCTAGCGGAACATAGAAGTCGAATCGAGTCGCAGGATGAGGCGAGCGGCGTTCTGCGGGAGCGCAGCGCTACCCATCACCGGAGCCTGGCCATGCTCAAGGTCTTCTACGACGGCGCCTGCCCCCGCTGCATGGCCGACCGTCGCTGGTACGAATCCTTGCCCCGCGCCGCCGAAGGCGTGGAGTGGGTCGACATCACTGGTCGCGACGCCGAACTACGCGCGCTTGGCATCGACCCTTACCTCGCCCTGACCGAACTTCACGTCCAGGACGAAACCGGCCGCATCCACCGCGAACTCGACGCCTACATCCTCCTGCTCACCCGTGTGCCGAGGCTGGCACCGCTTGTCTGGTTGCTCGCCCTGCCCGTCATCAAACCGCTTCTGTCGCTCGTCTACCGCCGCTGGGTGCTTCGCCGCTTGCGCCGAGACGGCAGGCTCTAGGGGCAGCGTCTAGACTCGCTCCATCCACGGCCCAAGCGGAACCACAATAATGACCAGCCAGAACCGCCAGGTAACCCTCTACCACTGCCCCTATACCCGTTCCACCGGTGCCCTGACCCTGCTCGAAGAACTCGGCGCCGACTTCACGCTCCACGTGATGAACATGAAGACTGGGGAGCAGCGCAAGCCGGAATTCCTCGCGATCAACCCCATGGGCAAGGTACCCACTCTCACCCACGGCGATGCGGTGGTCACGGAGCAAGTCTCGGTCTACCTCTACCTCGCCGACCTCTACCCGGAAGCCAAGCTTGCGCCGCCCCTGGGCGACCCGCTGCGCGGACCCTACCTGCGCTGGATGGTGTTCTACGGGTCCTGCTTCGAACCAGCAGTGGTGGACCGGGTACAGAAGCGTGAGCCGATTCCTGAGGCACGCTCGCCCTACGGCGATTTCGACAGCGTGATGAAGACCCTGATCAGCCAGATGAAAGACGGGCCCTGGCTGCTCGGCGAGCAGTTCACCGCTGCCGACGTGCTCTGGGGCAGCGCGCTGAACTGGACCACCCAGTTCGGGTTGATCCCGGAGGTGCCGGCGATCAAGGACTACATCGCCCGTTTCGTCGAACGCCCCGCCTACCAGCGCGCCCTGGCCAAGGACGCCGAGCTGGCCGCCGCCCAGGCTGCACCGGCCTGAAATGCTGCCGTATTCCGCACCTCGATAATGCCCCCGCCCCGGCATCGCCGGGGCTAGGGTATGGGCCTCTTCCAGTTCATCGTCGAGGCATCCTCATGCATCCCTATTTCAGCCTCCAGGGCCGTACCGCCCTGGTCACTGGCGGTACCCGTGGCATTGGGCGGATGATCGCCCAGGGCTTCCTCGAAGCCGGCGCGCGCGTTTTCATCTGCGCCCGCGATGCCGAGGCCTGCCACGCGACCGCCTCCGAGCTTTCCGCTTTTGGCGAATGCCACGCCCTCGTCGCCGACCTCTCCAGCGAGGACGGTGCAAAAGCCCTTGCCGCAGCGCTTGAACAACGCATCGAACAACTGGACATCCTGGTGAACAACGCCGGCACCACCTGGGGCGCACCCCTGGAGAGCTATCCGGTGAAGGGCTGGGAGAAAGTCATGCAGCTCAACGTGACCTCGGTGTTCAGCTGCATCCAGCAATTGCTGCCGTTGCTGCGCAAAGCCGGTAACGAAGCCAGCCCAGCGCGAGTGATCAATATCGGATCAGTGGCCGGTATCACCTCCCACGGCGAGGACGCCTACGCCTATGGCCCGAGCAAGGCCGCGCTGCATCAACTGTCGCGGATGCTGGCGCGGGAACTGGTGGCCGAACACATCAACGTCAATGTGATCGCTCCCGGGCGCTTCCCCAGCAAAATGACCCGCTTCATCGCCAACGATCCCGATGCCATGGCACGCGACACCGCGCTGATCCCGATGAAGCGCTGGGGCCGGGGCGAGGAAATGGCGGCGCTGGCCATCAGCCTGGCGAGCACGGCGGGGGCCTACATGACCGGCAACATCATCCCCATCGACGGTGGTTTCCACCTGTAACGCATCGCTTGCGCAGCGCATGGGCCGGCGCTAGGGTAGCCGCGCTATCCACCGGACTTCGCCCATGCGTCTCGCTCTTCTTACGCTTCTGTTCGCCCTCGCCACCCCAAGTAATGCGGCGCCGGCTCCGTTCTTCATCTGGCAAAGCAAGCTGGACGGTGCGTTGACCTGTGCCCAGACCACTCCCGGCGAAGGCTGGCTGCGCCTTGGCGGGCCCTTCCGTGACGCCGGCTGCCGCGTGCCCTACTGATATGCAGCACAGCGTTTCGCCCGTCGGCTACGTCCGCTCCTGCTTCAAGGAAAAATTCGCCATCCCCCGCCAACCGCATCTGGCGCCTGCCGCCCGTGGCATGCTGGAACTGGTGCCGCCCTTCGACACGGGAGATGCAGTGGCAGGCCTGGAGCAGGTCAGCCATATCTGGCTGCTGTTCCTCTTCCACCAGGCCCTTGAAGACAAGCCACGGCTGAAGGTGCGTCCGCCGCGCCTGGGCGGCAACCAGTCCATTGGCGTGTTTGCCAGCCGCTCCACCCACCGCCCCAACGGCATTGGCCAGTCGGTCGTGAAGCTGGAGAAGGTGGAAGCCGGTCGTCTCTGGCTGTCCGGCATCGATCTGCTGGACGGCACCCCGGTCATCGATATCAAACCCTACGTACCCTACGCTGACCGCCAGGACGGTGCGCTGAACGCCATCGCCGACGCGGCGCCCGAGCTGATTCCGGTGGAATGGGAGCCCACGGCCCTGCTCCAGGCTCGCGAGCATGGTCAGCGCCTGGGCGAACCCCTGGCAGAGCTGGTGGAACAGTGCCTGGCCCAGGACCCGCGCCCGGCCTACCAGAAGCCCGAACCCGAACGCCGCTACGGCGCTCGCCTGTGGGATGTGGATGTGCGCTGGCACTATCCCGAACCGGGACGGATTCGCGTACTGGAGATTGCGCGGGGCTGAACTGCGGCAAGCTTTTCAAGGGTGGATAACGCTTCACCGATCCACCAATGGCGCCCGAGGCTGGCGACGATGGGTAAAGTGAAGAACGATTTCCACTCTACTGGGCGCGCTGGCGAGCGGCGTTGAGCACCAGGGAATCTGCCTCGATGCAGTCCTGTTCGAGAATCAGCGGTTCCACCAGCGGTCGGCTGGCGAGGAAGTGCGGGGTCTGCATATGGGCCTCGAACGCAGCTTCGTCGGTGTAGACCTCATACAGCCAGATGAGATCGGGATTGCTGCGATCCTGCAACACATCGAATACCAGGCAACCCGGTTCGTCACGCACTGAAGCGGCGGCGTTGACGCGCATGGCGTCCATGAAGGCGTCCAGGCTACCGGGGCGCAAGCGGGTCTTTAGAAGAAGGCAGTACACGTTGAACTCCTTTTTGTCTTATATTTCTCGCAAATTGTATACAAAAATGGAGTCGCGGAAATGTCCAACCGTCCAGGCCGCCTCAACGGCCTTCGCCACATCGCCATCGTCGTGCCTAACCTGGAGGAGTGCGAACGCTTCTACGTGGATGTGCTGGGCATGGAAGTCCTCAACCGTGCCAACGAAGACCTGGTGTACCTCACCTGCGGCAATGACAACCTGTCCCTTGGCCGCGCCTTTGCGCCCAGTAGCGGTGTGCAGGCGGTGGATCACTACGGATTCGTAGTCGACAGCCTCGAAGAGCTGGACGCTTGGTACCAGTACCTCAAGGCCCGGGGCGTGACCATGCTTGACCGCCCTTTCGCCCATGGCGACGGCGCCCACAGCTTCCACGTGCTGGATCCGGCCGGGAACAAGATCCAGCCGATCTACCACCCGGCTATCTCGGGGCAACGCTTCAGCTCTCCGGTCTGATGCCCCCGGAAACAACAAAGCCCGCCATTTCAGGCGGGCTTTGTTGTTGAGCGGCTGGCGATTACTTCTCGACGAAGGCGCGCTCGATCAGGTAGTCACCGGGCTCACGCATACGCGGGGAGATCTTCAGGCCGAAGCTGTCGAGCACTTCGCTGGTCTCGTCAAGCATGCTCGGGCTACCGCAGATCATGGCGCGGTCGTCCTGCGGATTGATCGGCGGAAGACCGATGTCTTCAAACAGCTTGCCGCTACGCATCAGGTCGGTCAGGCGGCCCTGGTTCTCGAACGGCTCGCGGGTCACAGTGGGGTAGTAAATCAGCTTGTCCTTGACCGCTTCACCGAAGAACTCGTTCTGCGGCAGGTGCTCGGTGATGAACTCGCGGTAAGCGACTTCGTTCACGTAGCGAACGCCGTGAACCAGGATGATCTTTTCGAAGCGTTCATAGGTTTCCGGGTCCTGGATCACGCTCATGAACGGTGCCAGCCCAGTACCGGTGCTCAGCAGGTAGAGGTGCTTGCCGGGATTCAGGTCATCGAGGACCAGGGTGCCGGTGGGCTTCTTGCTGATGATGATCTCGTCGCCTTCCTTCAGGTGCTGCAGCTGGGAGGTCAGCGGACCGTCCGGCACCTTGATGCTGAAGAACTCGAGGTGCTCTTCCCAGTTCGGGCTGGCGATGGAATAGGCGCGCATCAGCGGGCGGCCGCCGGGCTGCTGCAGGCCGATCATGACGAACTGGCCGTTTTCGAAGCGCAGACCCGGGTCGCGAGTGCACTTGAAGCTGAACAGCGTGTCGTTCCAGTGATGAACGCTGAGAATGCGCTCGGAGTTCATGTTGCTCATTTACGGGGCTCCGAAGATTTGGAAGTCGCCAGCGCCACTCAGGTCAGGGGGCGCAATTGCGCGACATTGTAATGACCGCCACAATATCTGTTAACTGAATTATCAAGATATAGGTTATCGGTTATATAGATATGCGATTTACCCTCCGTCAGCTCCAGGTATTCGTCGCCGTTGCCCAGCAGGAAAGCGTTTCCCGTGCTGCCGAACAGCTGTCTCTGTCGCAATCGGCCACCAGCACTTCGCTGACCGAACTTGAGCGCCAATCCGGGTGCCAACTGTTCGACCGCGCCGGCAAGCGTCTCAGCCTCAACGCCCTGGGCCGCCAACTGCTGCCTCAAGCCGTGGCGCTGCTGGACCAGGCGCGTGAAATCGAGGATCTGCTCAACGGCAAGACCGGCTTTGGCTCCCTTGATGTCGGTGCCACGCTCACCGTGGGCAACTACCTCGCGACCCTGCTGATCGGCTCGTTCATGCAGCGCCATCCGGAATGCCAGGTCAGCCTGCATGTGCAGAACACGGCGAATATCGTCCAGCAGATCGCCCTCTACGAGCTTGACCTGGGTCTAATCGAAGGCGATTGCCAGCACCCGAATATCGAAGTCCTGCCTTGGGTGGAGGATGAACTGGTGGTGTTCTGTGCCCCCCGGCACCCCCTGGCCGCCAAAGGCCAGGCAAGTCTGGAAGAGTTGAGCCGCGAGGCGTGGATTCTCCGGGAAAAGGGTTCGGGCACCCGCCTGACGTTCGACCAGGCCATGCGCCACCACCCTACCCCGCTGAACATCCGCCTGGAGCTTGAGCACACCGAGGCGATCAAGCGTGCAGTGGAGTCGGGCCTGGGCATCAGCTGCATTTCGCGGCTGGCCCTGCGCGACGCCTTCCGCCGCGGCAGCCTGGTCCCGGTGGAGACGCCGGGAATCGACCTGCGTCGCCAGTTCTACTTCATCTGGCACAGGCAGAAATTCCAGACGGCCGCCATGCGCGAGTTCCTCGACCAGTGTCGTGCGCTGACTGCTGGAGTCCGCCGGAGCGACGAAATTGTGCTGCCGTCGATCGCCTGAGCACTTAGCCCAGCAGGATGGTTGCCCAGACTGCGGTAATCAGGGTTAGCGCGGTGAACTGTGCGGCGCTGCCCATGTCCTTGGCGTTCTTCGACAGCGGATGGTGATCAAGGGAGATGCGGTCGATGGCCGCCTCCACCGCTGAGTTCAGCAGCTCGACGATGAGCGCGAGCAGGCAGGCGCCAATCATCAGCGCGCGCTCGCCACGGCTGACATCAAGGAAGAACGACAAAGGAATCAGCACCGCATTAAGCAGCACCAGTTGGCGAAAGGCAGCTTCGCCGGTGAAGGCAGCACGCAGGCCATCAAGGGAATAGCCAGCGGCGTTGAGGATGCGTTTGAGGCCGGTCTGGCCTTTGAATGGCGACATAAAAGAAGGGGTCACTGAAAGGAGCGCGCAGCCTAACGCAACGCGCTTCAAATTTGCGTGAAAAGCCTGGATTCAGGCCGTGGGAATCGATTCCATCTGTTGCAACAGCAGAGCTGCCTGGGTGCGGGTGCGCACGTTGAGCTTGCGGAAGATGGCGGTTACGTGGGCCTTCACCGTGGCTTCCGACACGTGTAACTCATAGGCGATCTGCTTGTTCAGCAAGCCTTCACAGACCATGGTCAGCACGCGGAACTGCTGGGGCGTCAGGCTAGCGAGACCTTCGCTAGCGGCCTTGGCTTCGTCCGACAGGGCCTGGGCTTCCTCCAGCTGCGGCGGCCACCAGGTGTCGCCATCGAGCACCGAACGGACGGCACTCTGGATAACTTCCAGCGGGCTGGACTTGGGGATGAAACCGCTGGCACCGAATTCGCGGGAGCGAGCGACCACCGATGCCTCCTCCTGGGCGGAGATCATCACCACCGGAATCTGTGGGTATTGACCGCGCAGCAGCACCAAACCGGAGAAACCATAGGCACCCGGCATGTTCAGGTCGAGAAGGACCAGGTCCCAGTCGGCGCGCTCGGCCAGGCGAGCCTCGAGTTCGGCGATACTCGCCGCTTCCACCAGCCGCGCATCTGGCCCGAGACCCAAGGTCAGGGCTTGCTGCAGGGCGCTGCGGAACAGCGGGTGGTCATCGGCGATGAGTATTTCGTATGAGGCCATGGGCATGTCCTTTTTGTAATGGGCCCAGACACGCCTCCCCGGGGTGTGGAGAGGCATTTCGGCACGACGGGATACGCTGGCCAGGCCCGAAGCTTGATACGGGCGGGCCGTAAAGCGGCGCCCAGCATGCCGAGCCGGAACGGGGTGGTCAAGTCGAACGCTTTGCGGCAAAGTTCTCGGCTTTTCCCGTCGAGAACCACCATGCGAAGCCAAGCACTGCGCGCCGATATCCTGATGCTGATCACCGCGGCCATCTGGGGCGCAGCCTTCGTCGCCCAGCGTCTGGGCATGGATTCGATCGGCCCCTTCCTCTATACCGGTCTACGCTTTACCCTCGGCGCCCTCATCCTTCTCCCCCTACTGCTGATTCTGCCCAAGCCCGCGGTAAAGCAACCGCTCAACCGCGGCATGCTGCTGGGCGGCCTGTTGATGGGCCTAGCCCTGTCGTTGGGGATCAACCTGCAGCAGGTGGGCCTGCTCTTCACCTCCGTCACAAACTCCGGTTTCATCACTGGCCTTTACGTCATCATAGTGCCGCTGCTGGGTCTGTTCCTCGGCCATCGCACCGGCCTGGGGACCTGGCTGGGTGCGTGCCTGGCGGTGTTGGGAATGTTCCTGCTAAGCGTCGGCGAGGGATTCCACGTTGCGTCCGGCGACTGGCTGCAGCTGGCCGGTGCCTGTGTCTGGGGCGTGCATGTACTGTTGGTGGGGTTCTTCGCCAGCCGCTACGACCCGATCCGCCTGTCTATCCTGCAGTTTGCAGTCTGCGCAGTTGTCAGTCTGGTCCTGGCGGTCGTGTTCGAAGAGATCAAGGTCGACGCCATTCTCCAGGCCGGCCCCGCCATTCTTTATGGTGGCGTCATCGCCGTCGCCATCGGCTACACCCTGCAGGTGGTGGCACAGCGTCATGCCATCGCCTCGCACGCCGCCATCATCCTCTCACTGGAAGCGGTGTTCGCAGCAATCGCAGGCGCACTGATGCTGGATGAGTCCCTGCATGCACGCGGCTATATTGGCTGCGCCCTGATGTTCGCCGGCATGCTGTTGGCCCAGCTCTGGCCGCAGAAACACGAGGCGCAGGCAGCCCCTCTCAAAGCCGAAACCTGATCAGAGATAGCTACTGAGCGCTTGGTGTGCCGGGCTCGCCTCGTCCAGGGGCAGGGCCCGCTTGGCCCCTAGGTAGCGTTCGGTGAACACGTCCAGATAGGCATTCAACGCACCACCGGCTTGTTCGTCTCCCGCCAGCTCAAGGCACAGCGCCCCTACTTCGGCCGTGCAGAGATGCTCGTCGCGCTTCGAGCGACGCAGGCGATAACGGGAAATCTGTTCTGGCGTCAGGCTGAGCACCGGAAAACGATCCAGATAGGGGCTCTTGCGAAACATCTTGCGCGCTTCAGTCCACGTGGCGTCCAGCAGGATGAACAGCGGCCGCTTGCCCGCAGCCACATCCACGCGCTCGACCACCCGTGCGGGCTCCGCATACTCGCCTGGAAAGACTAGGTAGGGCTGCCACTGCGGGTCTTCCAGCAAGGCGAGCAGTGCCCCGTCCACCTCAGTGCGTGACCAGCTGAACGCCCAGGTGTCGGGCACGAGATCCGCGATCAGCCAGCCGGTGTTACTCGGTTTCATAGGCTCGGAGTAGTACATCATCAGGCACACACCGGAGCGCACCGGGACCTCGGGGCGCCAGGCGCAAAAGCAGTAGTCGAAGGCTACCCGGCACTCCGGGCAACGCGGCGAGCGAGATCCGCGGGCGACGAAGGGACGGGTGCTGCGCGCAAGGCATTCGGCGCGCAGGCGGAAAACGGCGTGACTCATCGAAGCAGGTTCCAGTACAGCGGCTGGCCGTCCTGCGCAAGCCGGAAGGCAGCGGGCGGCGGGCGGGATCGGGATGGCAAGAAGGATTGCGCGATTCTACCAGAGTCGCCTGAAGCAGATTTTTCACGCGACAAGCGCTGCCTGCGAACGCACAATTGCCGCGCTGGTCAAACAGCTACCGTTTGTTAGGAGATCCACATGCTGCGCCTCACCGCCATCGCCCTCTGCGCGACCTTGCCTTTCTTTGCCGAAGCCACATCGCTCAAGGACTACGAGCTGAGCAACATGCTCGAGAAAGTCGCCAAGGAGAGCAGCGCCGGCACGCCCCGCGCAATCAACGAGGACATCCTCGACCAGGGCTACACGGTGGAAGGAAACGAGCTGGTGAATCACCTCAGCGTACGCGAAGCCCATGCCGCCCAGATGCGCTCCAACCCTGATGCGGTGCGTGCCCAGTTGGCTGCCAGCGTCTGTCGCAACACCGGCTACCGCCAACTGCTGGCGCGCGGTGCCGGCCTGCGCTACGAGTTCAGCGAGTACAAGACCAATCGCCCGGTAACCACCGAACGCTTCACTGCCCGGGATTGTGGCCTCAAGGCCAAGACCAACTGATCGCGACTGCGGCGAGATTCTCCGGGGTGTGCCGCCCCCTTCCGCCCGCCGAGCCAAGGACCTCTCTCATTTCGACATGCGCCGGATACGTTGCTTTGCGCATTCCGGTGGCGGCGAACTGGAAAAGATCCTGCGCCTGCCGCAAGCTGTAGTTGAGCGGCTCGACTAGGTCGCCCGGTTTCCGGCCCATCCAGCAGAGCAGCTCCGAGAAGTTGATGAGCAAGGAGATTGCTATGCCCTATGATCCGGACGATTACCTCTCCCGGCACTTCCAAACCAGCGGGATCGACCTGACGCAGAAGGTCGATGAGCTGATCAACCTCACCGTCCCCTGCGGCAGCCCCAACCTCGCGCTCTACCGCGAGATGCTGATTACCGTGGTGCGCATGGCCCAAGCCGACCGCAATCGCTGGGACGCCAAGATCATGCTGCAAACCCTGCGCGAGATGGAGCACGCCTTCAGCGCCCTGGAACAATTCAAGCGGCGTCGCAAAGTCACCGTGTTTGGCTCAGCGCGCACCCCCCAGGGCCATCCGATCTACACCCTGGCCCGACAGTTGGGTGCCGAACTGGCCAAGCGCGACCTGATGGTGATCACTGGCGCCGGCGGCGGCATCATGGCCGCAGCCCACGACGGCGCGGGCCTGGAAAATAGCCTCGGCCTGAACATCACCTTGCCCTTCGAGCAACATGCCAACACCACTGTGGGCGGCACCGAGCATCTACTTTCGTTTCACTTCTTCTTCGTGCGGAAGCTCTTCTTCGTCAAGGAAGCCGATGCGCTGGTGCTGTGCCCGGGTGGCTTCGGCACCCTGGATGAGGCACTCGAGGTGCTGACCCTGATCCAGACCGGCAAGAGCCCGGTGGTACCAGTTGTTCTGCTGGACGAACCGGATGGCAGCTACTGGGAAGACGCTGTTGGTTTTCTCCACGAGCAACTCGAACGTAACCGCTACATTCTGCCCAGCGACATGAATCTGATGCGCCTGGTGCGCAGCGCTGAAGAGGCAGCGGCGGAGATCGCACAGTTCTACAGCAACTACCACTCCAGCCGTTGGCTGAAGAACTGCTTCGTAATTCGCATGAATCACTCCCTCAACGAAAAGGCACTGGGTCAGATTCAGGAGCAGTTCACTGACCTCTGCCTGGAAGGCGACTTCAACCAGCAGACCAATTCGGATTCAGAGACGGACGAGCCGGAGCTCAACGAACTGATCCGCCTGGCATTCCGCTTCAACGGCCGTGACCATGGCCGCCTGCGGGAGCTCATCGACTTCATCAATCTTCCGCAACACTGGACCCGCAAGGCCTGAACCGTTACGCGGACGCCCCCATTCTGCAATCAGCCATGCGCATACGTGCATGGCTCAAGGCTGTGATGTGGGAACTCAGTCGTCAGAGTTGCCGCGCAGCAGACGGCTGATCATCTCCATGGAATAACCCCGATAGGCGAGAAAACGCCCCTGCTGGGCTCGCTCGCGGGCGTCCACGGGCAGCCGATTGAACTTGCGACACCAGACATCATGAAGCTGTTCGCTCCAGTCGATATCGGCCTCGCGCAAGGCCTGGTCAATATCACCACGGGGAAGGCCGCGATGGGCCAGTTCTTCGCGAATACGCTGCGGCCCATAGCCGCCACGGGCGCGGCTGGCGATGAAGCTTTCGAGGTAGCGGGATTCGGAGAGCAGACCCTCTTCCGTCAAACGGTCGAGGGCACTGTCGATCAACTCGGGAGGGGCGCCGCGCTGACGCAACTTGCGCGTCAGCTCGACTCGCCCGTGTTCGCGCTGCGCCAACAGGTCCATGGCGGCCCGCCGCACCGCGGCGGGGCTGTCGAGAACAACGGGCATGGGAGGATCAGAGGTCTACGTCAGCCAAGTCATCGACCGAAGCGTTCGCTTTGTTACTGGCCGTAGAGTTGACCAGCAGTTTCTCGCGAATGATTTTCTCGATGGCGTTGCTGACTTCCGGATTGTCTTCCAGATACTTGGCGGCATTAGCCTTGCCCTGACCAATCTTGTTGCCCTGGTAGCTGTACCAGGCACCGGATTTTTCTACCAGGCCCTGCTGCACGCCCAAATCGATGATTTCGCCGGTACGGTAGATGCCCTTGCCGTACATGATCTGGAACTCGGCCTGACGGAAAGGCGGGGCCACCTTGTTCTTCACAACCTTGACGCGGGTTTCGCTGCCCACCACTTCCTCGCCCTCTTTCACCGCGCCGGTACGGCGGATATCGAGGCGCACAGAGGCGTAGAACTTCAGGGCGTTACCACCGGTTGTGGTTTCGGGGTTGCCGAACATTACGCCGATCTTCATACGAATCTGGTTGATGAAGATGACCAGGCAGTTGGCGTTCTTGATGTTGCCGGTGATCTTGCGCAGGGCCTGGGACATCAGGCGAGCTTGCAGGCCGACGTGGGAGTCGCCCATCTCACCTTCGATCTCAGCCTTCGGAACCAGAGCCGCCACGGAGTCGACGATAATCACGTCAACCGCGTTGGAGCGCACCAGCATGTCGGTGATTTCCAGGGCCTGTTCGCCGGTATCCGGTTGGGAAACCAGCAGGTCGTCTACATTCACACCGAGTTTGCCGGCGTAGTCAGGGTCCAGTGCGTGTTCGGCGTCGACGAAGGCGCAGGTGGCACCCATTTTCTGGGCTTCGGCGATGACAGAGAGGGTCAGCGTGGTCTTACCGGAGGATTCAGGACCGTAGATTTCGACGATACGGCCTTTCGGCAGACCACCGATGCCAAGCGCGATGTCCAGGCCCAGGGAGCCGGTGGAAATGGCCGGAATGGCCTGGCGATCGTGGTCGCCCATGCGCATGACCGCGCCCTTGCCGAACTGCTTCTCGATCTGGCCCAGGGCAGCAGCCAAGGCGCGCTTCTTGTTCTCGTCCATTGAAGTCCTCACTAAAATCAAGAGGGCCTGGCGGCCACCAACAACTGTATAAGTAGACAGTATTATTCCATAGGGCAAGTCGCTCGCCTACCCCTGGGTGGCTTTTTCTCCTGCAGCTAGTCGGATCAATCCCTGGAGAGCCTCCACGACCGTCTGCCGGCGTACCGCCAGACGATCCCCCGGGAACTGGCGGCGTACGGCCTCCACTGCGCTTCCATTTCCCCAAGCGAGCCAAACAGTACCCACCGGCTTCTCCGACGAGCCACCATCAGGCCCTGCAATCCCACTGACGGCGACAGCGAAACGCGCGCCGCTGCGCTGCTGGGCTCCACGCACCATAGCCTCGACCACTTCACGACTGACCGCCCCCACCTGCGGGAACAACTCGGCCGGCACTGCCAATTGCGCGCTCTTCTGGTCATTCGAGTAAGTGACAAAACCTGCCTCAAACCAGGCCGAACTGCCGGGAATGCGGGTAATCGCTTCGGCGATACCACCGCCAGTACAGGATTCCGCAGTGCTCACCCGCTCATTGCGCCTCTTCAATTCCTGGCCCAATCGGGCTGCCAGCTCGGTCAGCTCATCTTCGGTAACGGACATGTGCACTCCAGGGTTAAAGCGGGCCAGCGGGATACCGTACACTAGCGCCTTTTGCACGCAAGGCCAGCCCATGAGTCAGAGCGATCTCAGCGAACACACCCCGATGATGCAGCAGTACTGGAAGCTGAAAAACCAGCACCCGAACCAGCTGATGTTCTATCGCATGGGCGACTTCTACGAGATCTTCTACGAGGACGCCAAGAAGGCCGCCAAGCTTCTCGACATCACCCTGACCGCGCGCGGCCAATCGGCCGGCAAGTCCATCCCCATGGCGGGCATTCCCTTCCACTCGGTGGAGGGCTATCTGGCCAAGCTGGTCAAGCTTGGTGAATCCGTGGTGATCTGCGAGCAGATCGGCGATCCGGCCACCAGCAAAGGACCAGTGGAGCGCCAGGTTGTCCGCATCATCACCCCTGGCACCATCAGTGACGAAGCGCTGCTGGACGAACGCCGCGACAACCTGCTGACTGCCGTAGTGGGCGATGAACGCCTTTTCGGCGTGGCGGTGCTGGATATCACCAGCGGCCGTTTCAGCGTTCAGGAAATCAAGGGCTGGGAGAACCTCCTGGCTGAACTGGAACGCCTCAATCCCGCCGAACTGCTGATCCCGGACGACTGGCCCCAGGGGCTCCCGGCCGAAAAACGTCGTGGGGTCCGCCGTCGGGCGCCTTGGGATTTCGACCGCGACTCAGCGAAAAAGAGCCTCTGCCAGCAGTTCGGCGTTCAAGACCTCAAAGGCTTCGGCTGCGAAACCCTGACCCTGGCAATCGGCTCCGCCGGCTGCCTGCTGGCCTATGCCAAGGAAACCCAGCGCACTGCCCTGCCCCACTTGCGCAGCCTGCGCCATGAGCGCATCGACGATACCGTGATCCTCGATGCCGCCAGCCGCCGAAACCTGGAGTTGGACGTCAACCTTTCCGGTGGCCGCGACAATACCCTGCAATCGGTGATCGACCGCTGCCAGACCGCCATGGGCAGCCGCCTCCTGAGCCGCTGGCTGAACCGCCCGTTGCGCGACCGCGGCGTGTTGGAGGCCCGTCAGGACGCCATCGATTGTCTGCTGGATCGCTATCGCTTCGAAAACCTGCAACCGCAGCTGAAGGAAATTGGCGACGTCGAGCGCATCCTCGCTCGCATCGGCCTGCGCAATGCGCGCCCTCGTGACCTCGCGCGCCTGCGCGATGCCCTGGCCGCCCTGCCACAACTGCAAGGCGCCATGACCGAACTGGAAGCGCCACACCTGCAGGACCTGGCCGGCAGCATCCGTACCTATCCGGAACTGGCCGACCTACTGGCCCGCGCCATCATCGACAATCCGCCAGCGGTCATTCGCGACGGCGGCGTGATCAAGACCGGCTACGACGCCGAGCTGGACGAACTGCAGGCACTGAGCGAAAACGCCGGCCAGTACCTGATGGACCTGGAAGCTCGGGAAAAGGCCCGCACCGGCCTGCCTAACCTGAAGGTCGGCTACAACCGCATCCACGGCTACTACATCGAGTTGCCACGCGTGCAGGCCGAGCAGGCCCCGGCGGACTATATCCGCCGCCAGACGCTGAAGGGCGCCGAGCGCTTCATCACCCCGGAGCTGAAGGCCTTCGAAGACAAGGCGCTGTCAGCCAAGAGCCGAGCCCTGGCACGGGAAAAGATGCTCTACGACGAACTGCTGGAACTGCTGATCGAGCAACTGGCACCGCTGCAGGATACGGCCGGCGCCCTCGCCGAGTTGGACGTGCTGAGCAACTTCTCCGAGCGCGCACTGAACCTCAACCTGAACCGCCCACGCTTCGTCGAAGAACCTTGCATACGCATCAGCGAGGGCCGCCACCCAGTGGTGGAACAGGTGCTGGATACACCCTTCGTAGCAAACGACCTGGACTTGGACGATGCCACCCGCATGCTGATCATCACCGGCCCGAACATGGGCGGTAAGTCAACCTACATGCGCCAGACAGCCCTGATCGTCCTGCTCGCCCATATCGGCTGCTTCGTGCCCGCGGCCAGCTGCGAACTATCGCTGGTGGACCGTATCTTCACTCGTATCGGTTCCAGCGACGACTTGGCTGGCGGCCGATCCACCTTCATGGTGGAGATGAGCGAAACCGCTAACATTCTGCACAACGCCAGCGCCAGCAGCCTGGTGCTGATGGACGAAGTCGGCCGCGGCACCAGCACCTTCGACGGCCTGTCGTTGGCCTGGGCGGCGGCTGAACACCTGGCCCGCCTGCGCGCCTTCACGCTGTTTGCCACCCACTATTTCGAACTGACCGTACTGCCGGAAAGCGAGTCGGTAGTGGCCAACGTCCACCTGAACGCCACCGAGCACAACGAGCGCATCGTCTTCCTGCACCACGTCCTGCCCGGTCCGGCAAGCCAGAGCTATGGCTTGGCGGTGGCACAACTGGCGGGAGTACCTGGCGACGTGATCCAGCGTGCTCGCGAACATCTGGCGCGACTGGAAACTACCAGCCTGCCCCATGAAACCCCGCGCCAGAGCCCCGGCCAACCGGGCGCCCCCATGCAGAGTGACCTCTTCGCCAGTCTGCCTCACCCGGTGCTGGACGAATTGGCGAAGATAAAGCCGGATGATCTGACACCCCGCCAGGCGCTGGAGCTGTTATATACATTGAAGTCACGCATCTAACCCCTGAACCGCACAAGCTGCTAGAATCCCGCGCGCTCTGGAATGCACCCGGGAATCAGCCTGCCCGGCGCCGTGAGTTCCCGAGCCGAGAAGCCTGATACAGAAGGCTTCCGAGCCGCCGCTTGAGGAGAAGAATAGAAATGACCTTCGTCGTCACCGACAACTGCATCAAATGCAAATACACCGACTGTGTGGAAGTCTGTCCGGTGGACTGCTTCTACGAAGGCCCGAACTTCCTGGTCATTCACCCGGACGAGTGCATCGACTGCGCACTTTGCGAGCCTGAATGCCCGGCGCAAGCCATCTTCTCCGAGGATGAAGTGCCTGAGGATATGCAGGAGTTCATCGAGCTGAACCGTGATCTGGCCGAGGTCTGGCCAAATATCACCGAGAAGAAGGACGCCCTCTCCGACGCCGAAGAGTGGGATGGCGTCAAAGGCAAGCTGGAACATCTGGAGCGCTGATCCACTTCGGTGCCCCAACGCAAAAGGCCCGCATCTGCGGGCCTTTTGCTTTCCTGAGGACAAAAAAAGGGGCGGGGGATACCCGCCCACTCTTTTGTCCCTATTCCCTGTATTCCTTGCTCATCATCCTGATGAATCGCATCCGGCGATGTCCTTGGTCGATGTCCTTATCAACCTGCATACATCCTGTACGCAAGAGTGATATTAGCGATCCGGGAGTACCGAGCAAGTTGCTGTTCCGGTGCTTAGAAGAGTGGAAGGGCGGTCAGAGAAAACAATAAAAACCTTATATTTCAATATCTTGTACTTCAACTCAGCACATATCCCACCATTCACGAGCAGGAGCTTCCTCTGATTACGTACACAGCGTGTAAGCAATGACTTACACAGCAATGCATAAAAGAGGACCTTTGTGATTCCCGCCGAGGCGGCCGCCCCCTCCTCCCAAAAGGGAAACAAGCGGCCGGGGTTCCCAACAGCAGGACATAAAAAAGCCCGGCTTAAGCCGGGCTCTTTCGAATCGCTAACTCATTACTGGAACAGCGCATCACTGGACAAGCCGTTCTTTTCCAGGATTTCCCGAAGACGCTTCAGCGCTTCGACCTGAATCTGCCGTACCCGCTCACGGGTCAGGCCTATCTCCTGACCCACCTCCTCAAGCGTACAGCTTTCATGGCCCCGAAGGCCAAAGCGACGCACTACCACTTCGCGTTGCTTGTCGGTCAGCTCGGACAACCACTGGTCGATGCTCTGCGAAAGGTCATCGTCCTGTAGCAGTTCGCAGGGGTCAGTGGGGCGGTCGTCGGTGAGGGTATCCAGCAGGGTCTTGTCCGAATCCGGCCCGAGGGACACATCCACCGAAGTCACCCGCTCGTTGAGACCGAGCATGCGCTTGACCTCATCGACCGGTTTTTCCAGCAGGTTGGCGATCTCTTCCGGCGACGGCTCGTGATCCAGCTTGTGGGTCAGCTCGCGAGCTGCACGCAGGTAAACGTTGAGTTCCTTGACCACATGGATCGGCAGGCGGATCGTTCGGGTCTGGTTCATGATGGCCCGTTCAATGGTCTGACGGATCCACCAGGTCGCATAGGTAGAGAAGCGGAATCCCCGTTCGGGATCGAACTTTTCCACTGCCCGGATCAAACCAAGGTTGCCCTCTTCGATCAGGTCCAGCAGCGAAAGACCACGATTGACATAGCGTCGCGCGATCTTCACCACAAGGCGGAGATTGCTTTCGATCATGCGCTTGCGCCCGGCAGGATCTCCGCGCTGCGCCAGGCGCGCAAAGTGCACTTCTTCTTCCGGGGTTAGCAGAGGGGAAAAACCGATTTCGTTGAGGTACAGCTGAGTCGCGTCTAGCGCGCGGGTGTAGTCGATGTACTTGTGTTGCTTGGGTGAGGTTGAATGCCGGGATTTCGCGGTGGGCAGAGGCGCGTCGTTCTCCTCGCTCAACGTATCATCCAAAATAACGCCCGGCTCCAGGAGGAGCAGCTCGTCATCGACGTCAAACTCCGGCGCTTCTTTATTGAGTGCCATTGTTGTTGTCCCTTGCTGAGTTCGACAACAAGCCCTGGCGATGCCTTATATCCCTGGCGCCGCCCGAGCCCGTCCTTACCACGTGGTGGAACGGGCTGAAAAACGGATCAACGACGAGGCAGGTATTGCAGCGGGTCTACAGGTTTACCTTGACGGCGAATCTCAAAATGAAGCTTCACCCGGTCAGTCCCCGTTGAGCCCATCTCGGCAATTGTCTGCCCGACCTTGACCTGCTGTCCCTCCCGCACCAGCAGCCTACGGTTATGACCATAGGCGCTTACGTAGGTATCGCTGTGTTTGATGATGACCAATTCGCCGTAGCCCCGTAATCCACTTCCGGCATAAACAACAGATCCATCTGACGCAGCCAAGACAGGCTGGCCTAATTCCCCAGCGATATCAATCCCTTTATTCAAACTGCCGTTTGACGAAAAACGCCCAATCAGAGGGCCACTCGCCGGCCACACCCAGCCGGCTGCAGAGCGCGAAATAGAGGCGTTCGGCGCAGATGCCGGCGCAGTTGCCACGGTTTTCTGAGGCTGTGACTGCGGGCGGACAGCCGGTTGCTGGGTCGGCACGGACGGGCGGCCGGAAGCGCTGCTTCCGGTCCTAGGATTGGTCACCACAGGTGCCGTGGCAACTGCAGTTGGACGGGTCTGACCCGGCTGGCCATCGAATCGGATGATCTGCCCAGGACGTATCACGTACGGAGTGGGAATCCCATTGCGCGCGGCCAGGGCTTTCCAATCCCAACCGAAGCGAAAAGCGATGGAATAGAGGGTGTCACCGCGCTGGACGCGGTACTGGCCACTGGTAACGGGTTGCCGCTGCACGGCAGAGTTCGCCCCCGAGTGGTTGCGGTCGACCACCCCGACGCTGCTCTTCTGGGTGCTGGTACAGCCGGCGAGCAAGACGCCAACGGCAAAAGCGGGCAACCAGATGAGCCCATTCCCCACGCGAATCCACTGCCGAATGGCCATCAGGCTCACTCTTGTCCCCTTTCCCAACGTTCCTAGGTTTTAATTATTGTGCCGGAAATATCCGGACGAGCCAGCCGCCTGCCGCACAAAGTACAGCAGGAGGGCAGCTTGGCGATGCATCAGAAAGTTACCTGCGACGCAGGTTCCCCCAACAGCGGGCTCAGGCCAGGGGTCCACTGAGCAGCGGTACGAAGCGCACCGCATCGAGCACATGACGGGTGAAGCCCTGTTCTTCACGAATGATCAGCATCAGTTGCTGGACGTCGCCAGCGCCTACCGGAATCACCAGACGTCCGCCCGGCGCCAGTTGATCGAGCAACGCCTGCGGGACGTCCGCCGCGGCAGCAGTCACGATAATGCCATTGTAGGGTGCCAGCGCTGGCCAGCCTTCCCAACCGTCGCCCCAGCGGAACACCACGTTGCGCAGGTTGAGCACTGCGAGGCGTTCCTTGGCTTTATCCTGCAGTACCTGGATGCGCTCGACAGAAAACACCCGCTCAACCAACTGCGCAAGTATCGCAGTCTGATAACCCGAACCAGTGCCGATCTCCAGCACCTTGTCCAGCGGGCCGGCAGCCAGCAGAAGTTCGGTCATCCGCGCAACCATGTAGGGCTGCGAGATGGTCTGGTTGTGCCCAATCGGCAGCGCGGTGTCTTCGTAGGCGCGATGGGCCAAGGCCTCATCGACGAACAGGTGACGCGGTGTCCGGCGAATGGTCTCGAGGACGCGGGCGTTGGACAGCCCTTCCTCGTACAGACGCTGGATAAGGCGCTCACGGGTGCGCTGGGAAGTCATGCCGATCCCGCGCCGCATCAGGTCGTCCTGTTCCCGGGGCATTAGAGCAGGCCCTCCAACCAGCTATCGAGGCTCTGGAAAGCCTCGTTGAAAGTCCGATCGAGTTGCAGGGGCGTGATGGACACATAACCTTGCATCACCGCATGGAAATCCGTCCCTGGCCCACCATCTTCAGCGTCGCCGGCTGCGGAGATCCAGTATCCCTCCTTACCCCGGGGATTGACCACCTTCACGGGCGCTGCTGCCCGCGCGCGATGGCCCAGCCGGGTCAGCTGGATACCGCGGATACGCTCTAGCGGCAGATTGGGGATATTTACGTTGAGCACGGTGCGCGGCGGTAGGTCGAGTCGGTCATGGGCAGCCACCAGTCGACGGGCGATATGCGCGGCAGCAGGCAGGTTGTCCGCCTGACGCGACAACAGTGAGAAGGCGAACGCCGGCAGCCCGAGGAAGCGCCCTTCCAGGGCGGCGGCCACGGTACCGGAATAGAGCACGTCATCCCCGAGATTGGCTCCGAGGTTGATGCCCGACACCACCATGTCTGGCAAATGCTCGAGCATACCGTTGAGCCCAAGGTGGACGCAGTCGGTCGGCGTGCCATTGAGACTGATGAAACCGTTATCCAGCGTGCTGGGGTGAAGCGGGCGGTCCAGCGTCAGGGAGCTGCTGGCACCACTCTTGTCCTGGTCTGGCGCAATGACCACGCAGTCGGCGTAATCCTTGAGCGTGCCATGTAGAGCGGCGAGACCCGGGGCATTCACCCCGTCGTCGTTGGAAATCAGAATGCGCATGGGTTTTCCATCTGCCCCGCCGGCAGCAGATCGACGAGCTCACGCACCACTGCGGTGGCGAAGCATCCAGCCGGCAGGACGAATTCCAGTTGCAGAACGTCAGGCTCGGGATAATGCCACGTCAGGCCGCCGATGGGGAGGCGGAGGATGCGCCGTTCGTGCGCCATTCGCGCTTCCGCCAACCAGTGGCAAAGTGCCGGCTCAGTCGCGGCTACTGCTGTCTCCAGCGTTTGCGGCCGTCCCTGGGCGGGCGATGGTCCTTCTCCCCATTGCGGACCGGTCGGGTGCAGATCGAGTTGCGCCAAGCGCGGGTCGCTGCATTCAGCCTCGCCTGCCAGGAAGAAACTGCGGCTGTCGGTGAAGGCCAACAAGTCACCTACCTGCGCCTGGTTCCAGGTACCCGCGGCGACGCGCTCGGCCAGCACCCGGTTGAACAGGTAGCTACGTCCGGCCGAGAGCAGCCGCGAACGAAGGTTACGCTGTACCGGCAGTTCCTTGCGCTCGGCGAAGGCGCGAGCGTCGACCACGTTGCCACCACCATGCCCGAAACGCTGCAGGCCGAAATAGTTGGGCACACCAAACTCCGCCAGGCACTTCAGTCGCGCGTCGATCGCCTCACGATCCGCCACCAGACGAGTCAAACGAAGGGTGAAACCGTTCGCCGAATGGGCGCCGCGCTGCAGCTTGCGCTTGTGGCGCACAATCTTGAGGACGCGCAGGTTGGCATTCTCGGCAGCAGTCAGGTCGGGATCGGCCTTGCCTGGCAGGTGCAGGCTGAACCACTGCCGGGTCAATGCCTGCCGATCCTTTAGTCCGGCGTAGCTAACCACTTTCAGCGGTACGCCAGCAGCACGTGCAATGCGCCGGGCTGCTTCCTCGGTGTTCAGCTCGCGCTTTTCCACCCAGAGCCAGAGATGCTCGCCTGCACCCTCCAGCGGGATGTCCAGCACTTCATCGACCTGAAAATCTTCAGCCACGGCCTTCAGCTGTGCCTGTCCCAAAGGTTCGCCATGGGCGCGCGGGCCCAGCAGTTCGAGTTCGGTCATGCTGGCAGCAACAGGGCCACCGCATGCACGGCAATGCCCTCCTCGCGACCGGTAAAGCCCAGCTTCTCAGTAGTAGTGGCCTTGACGTTGACCTGATCCAGCTCGACCCCCAGGTCGGCGGAGATATTGGCGCACATGGCCTCGATATGGGGAGCCATCTTAGGTGCCTGAGCAACAATGGTTCCGTCGACGTTCCCAACCTTCCAACCCTTGGCCTTCACCAGCGTCAGCACGTGACGCAATAGCGCGCGGCTGTCGGCGCCCTTGAACTGTGGATCGGTGTCCGGGAAATGCTTGCCGATGTCCCCCAGCGCCGCAGCGCCAAGCAAGGCATCGCAAAGCGCGTGAAGCAGCACATCGCCGTCGGAATGGGCGACGAGCCCGAACTTGTGGGGGATGCGCACGCCGCCCAAGGTGATGAAGTCACCTTCACCGAAGCGATGTACGTCGTAGCCGTGGCCAATTCGCATAAGGAAGAACGCCCTGAAAAGTCAGGGCGTGATTCTACCTGCTTTGGTTGTGCTTAGGCTTTCAACGCCTCGGCATGGTGCCGCAGGTGATCGCCAATGAAGCTGGCGATGAAGTAGTAGCTGTGGTCGTAACCCGGCTGCAGGCGCAAGGTCAGTGGGTGCCCCGCCGCCTTGGCCGCCGCTTGCAGGGCCTCAGGCTTTAGCTGATTGGCGAGGAAGTCGTCGCGATCACCCTGGTCCACCAGAATCGGCAAACGTTCAGACGCCTCGGCCAACAGCACACTGGCGTCCCATTCACGCCAACGGGCACGGTCCTCGCCCAGATAGCGGCCGAAGGCCTTCTCACCCCAGGGGCAGGCCATGGGGTTACTGATAGGCGCGAATGCCGACAGCGACTGATAGCGCCCCGGGTTTCGCAGGGCGCAGACCAGCGCGCCGTGACCGCCCATGGAATGGCCGCTGATCCCGCGCTTCTCGGAGACCGGGAAGTTGGCCTCGATCAGCGCCGGCAACTCGTGCACCACGTAGTCATGCATGCGGTAGTGGCGCGCATAGGGCTCCTGGGTGGCATTCAGATAGAAGCCAGCGCCCAGGCCAAAATCCCAGGCGTTGTCCGGGTCAGCGGGTACATCCGCGCCACGCGGGCTGGTGTCCGGCGCAACGATGATCAGTCCCAGCTCCGAGGCCAGGCGCTGCGCGCCGGCCTTCTGCATGAAGTTCTCATCGGTGCAGGTCAGTCCCGACAGCCAGTAGAGCACGGGCAACTTTCCACCCTGCTCCGCCTGGGGCGGCAGGTAGACGGCGAACACCATGTCGCAGTTCAGGCTGGTAGAGCGGTGACGATAGCGCTTGTGCCACCCACCGAAGCTCTTGTTGCTGGAAACGATCTCAAGGGTCATGGAGCGATCTCCGTCGAAGCAGGTAGCCCGAGGCGGGAAGCCTTGCCTGCCTCGGGCTGCCCGTCTGATTAGTAGTGGACGACCGAACGGATGCTCTTGCCTTCGTGCATCAGGTCAAAGGCCTCGTTGATGTCGTCCAGCCCCATGGTGTGGGTGATAAAGGTATCCAGCGGGATTTCGCCCTTCTGCGCCTTGTCCACATAGCTCGGCAGTTCGGTACGGCCCTTCACGCCGCCAAAGGCCGAACCGCGCCACACGCGACCGGTTACCAGCTGGAACGGACGGGTACTGATTTCCGCACCGGCCGGCGCCACGCCGATGATGACGGACTCGCCCCACCCTTTGTGGCAGCACTCGAGCGCCGCGCGCATCAGGTTGACGTTGCCGACGCACTCGAAGCTGTAATCCACACCGCCGTCGGTCATTTCGACGATGACGTCCTGGATCGGCTTGGCGTGGTCCTTCGGATTGACGAAGTCGGTGGCACCCAGTTCACGGGCCACGTCGAACTTCTCCGGATTGATGTCGACGGCGATGATGCGCGAGGCCTTGGCCATCTTGGCGCCGATGATCGCGGCCAGACCGATGCCGCCCAGACCGAAGATTGCCACGGTGGCGCCCTCTTCCACCTTGGCGGTGTTGAGCACGGCGCCGATACCCGTGGTCACACCGCAGCCCAACAGGCAGACCTTCTCCAGCGGCGCTTCCTTCGGAATCTTCGCCAGGGAGATTTCCGGTAGCACGGTGTACTCGGAGAAAGTGGAGCAGCCCATGTAGTGATAAATCGGTTGGCCGTTGTAGCTGAAGCGGCTGGTGCCATCCGGCATCAGGCCTTTGCCCTGGGTGGCGCGTACCTTCTGGCACAGGTTGGTCTTGCCGGATTTGCAGAACTTGCACTCACGGCATTCGGCCGTATACAGCGGAATCACATGGTCACCCACAGCCAGCGAAGTGACGCCCTCGCCCACGGCTTCTACGATGCCGCCCCCTTCATGGCCAAGGATGCAGGGGAACACACCTTCGGAATCAGCGCCGGACAGCGTGTAGGCATCGGTGTGGCAAACACCGGTGGCCACGATCCGCACCAGGACTTCGCCGGCCTTGGGCGGTGCCACGTCGACTTCGACGATTTGCAACGGCTGGTTGGGCGCGAACGCCACAGCGGCACGGGACTTGATCATGGTCATTCTCCACCTGATTGAAATGGCCAATGAGTGTAGTTGAGCTGCCAATGGTAAATAATCAGCCACAAAGCAAAACATTATTGCAATTGAGGGATAATCAATGAGTCGGTGGGAAGGCCTGGACGAGTTCGTTGCGGTCGCAGAGTCAGGCCAGTTCACTGCTGCTGCCGAGCGCCTGGGCATCTCGTCGTCCCATGTCAGCCGACAGATCGCTCGCCTGGAAGAACGCCTACAGACGCGGTTGTTCTATCGAAGCACCCGCAAGGTCGCCCTCACTGAGGCCGGACAAACCTTCCTGCAACATTGCCAACGCCTGATGGATGCGCGCGAGGAAGCCCTGCGCGCGGTGAGCGATCTGACCAGCGAACCCAAGGGCTTGCTCCGCCTGACCTGCGCGGTGGCCTATGGCGAGCGTTTCATCGTGCCGCTGGTCAACGAATTCATGGCGCGCCACCCACAACTGCGGGTGGATATCGAGCTCAGCAACCGTACCCTGGACCTGGTGCATGAAGGCCTCGACCTGGCGATACGCCTGGGCCGCTTGCAGGATTCGCGGCTGGTTGCCACACGTCTGGCACCGCGGGTCATGTACTTGTGCGCGGCGCCTTCCTATCTTGAACGCTATGGTCGCCCCCACAGCCTCTCGGAACTGGCCCGGCACAATTGTCTGGTTGGTAGTGCCGACCATTGGGACTTTCTGCAGCAGGGGCGCGAACACGCCATACGCGTCCAGGGCAATTGGCGCTGCAACAGCGGCCAAGCAGTGCTGGATGCAGCCTTGCGCGGTTTCGGCCTTTGCCAACTACCTGATTACTACGTGCTGGAGCACCTGCGCAGCGGCGCATTGGTGTCTCTGCTGGAACAACATCGACCGCCAAACACGGCAGTGTGGGCACTTTATCCACAGCAACGTCACCTCTCGCCCAAGGTGCGGCAACTGGTGGATCTGCTGAAAGAAGGGTTGGCCGAACGGCCTGAGTACGCGCTGGATCAGCCGCGCGTCGACCAGCGCTGACGTAGCCAGTCGAGGTCTTCGGGGCGAGTGATCTTGAGGTTGTCGGCGCGGCCTTCCACCAGCTTGGGCGCATTACCGGCCCACTCCATGGCGGAGGCTTCGTCGGTGATGGCGACGCCGGCTACCAGGGCATCAGCCAACGCGCGATGCAGCGCGCCGAAGCGAAACATCTGCGGCGTATAGGCCTGCCAGATCAGGCTGCGATCGACGGTTTCCGCTACCCGGCCGTCCGCGCTGGCGCGCTTCAAGGTGTCCCGTGCCGGGACGGCGAGCAAGCCACCCACCGGATCATCGGCCAACTCGGCCAGCAGCAGATCGAGGTCGAAACGCGACAGGTTCGGCCGCGCCGCATCATGCACCAGCACCCAGTCGTGAGCACGGGCACCGTTTTCGGCCAGTCGCAACAGGGCGCTGAGCACCGAGTCCGCACGCTCCTTGCCGCCGTCCGCGCGGATGATGCGCTCGTCACTTGCGCACAGCAGCGCCGGCCAGTAGGGATCATCCACCGAAAGGCTGATGACCAGCCCCTTGAGCTGAGGGTGATCGAGGAAACAATCGAGGCTGTGCTCGAGAATGGTGCGCCCGGCAAGTTCGAGGTATTGCTTGGGCCGGTCGGCACGCATGCGGGCACCGACACCGGCGGCGGGAATCACCGCCCAGAAGAAAGGAGTATCGGCCTGGTTCATTCGGCAATCTGGTAGAGGGTTTCGCCTTCCTTGACCATGCCCAGTTCGTGACGGGCACGCTCTTCTACGGTCTCCATACCCTTTTTCAGCTCCATCACTTCCGCTTCAAGGATACGGTTGCGCTCCAGCAGGCGCTCATTCTCGCCTTGCTGCTCGGCGATCTGCCGTTGCAGGTCCTGGACTTGCGCCAGGCTGCCGTCGCCCACCCACAGTCGATACTGCAGGCCAGCCAGCAGCAGGATGAGGACAACGAACAACCAGTAAGTGTTAGGGCGAGTCATTTTGCCAGGGAGTATCCATGCGAAAAGGGCAGCTTGCGCTGCCCTCCTACCAGTCCCTGCCGGCCGGGCAGGTTGAAATCAGGTGATGACGCGCAGTTTACATGAAGTAAAGAGGCATTCAGCGGCTGATTTCAACCCGGCCTGACCGATTGCAGCTGCGGACTTAGCCGCGGAACTCGGCACGGCCGCGGTAAGGCGCCTTGCCGCCCAGCTGCTCTTCGATACGCAGCAGCTGGTTGTACTTGGAGACGCGGTCGGAACGGCACAGGGAGCCGGTCTTGATCTGACCGGCGGCGGTGCCCACGGCCAGGTCGGCGATGGTGCTGTCTTCGGTCTCGCCCGAACGGTGAGAGATCACCGCGGTGTAGCCGGCAGCCTTGGCCATCTGGATGGCTTCCAGAGTCTCGGTCAGGGAGCCGATCTGGTTGAACTTGATCAGGATCGAGTTGGCAATGCTCTTCTCGATGCCTTCCTTGAGGATCTTGGTGTTGGTCACGAACAGGTCGTCACCCACCAGTTGGACCTTGGCGCCGATCTTGTCGGTCAGGTCTTTCCAGCCGGCCCAGTCGGACTCGTCCATACCGTCTTCGATGGAGATGATCGGGTAGCGCTGGGTCAGACCCGCCAGGTAATCAGCGAAACCGGCAGCGCCAAACACCTTGCCTTCGCCGGCCAGGTCGTACTTGCCGTCTTTGAAGAATTCGCTGGAGGCGCAATCCAGTGCCAGGGTCACGTCAGTGCCCAGCTTGTAGCCGGCATTGGCGACGGCTTCGGCGATGGCGGCCAGGGCGTCTTCGTTGGAAGCCAGGTTCGGCGCGAAGCCACCTTCGTCACCTACGGCAGTGTTCAGGCCACGGGCCTTCAGCACGGCTTTCAGGTGGTGGAAGATTTCAGTGCCCATGCGCAGGGCATCGGCGAAATTCTTGGCGCCAACCGGCTGAACCATGAACTCCTGGATGTCGACGTTGTTATCGGCGTGCTCGCCGCCGTTGATGATGTTCATCATCGGGACGGGCATGGAGTACTGGCCAGGGGTGCCGTTCAGGTCGGCAATGTGAGCGTAGAGCGGCACGCCCTTGGCCTGGGCAGCGGCCTTGGCGGCGGCCAGGGACACGGCGAGGATGGCGTTGGCGCCCAGCTTGGCCTTGTTCTCGGTACCGTCCAGTTCGATCATGGCGCGGTCCAGGGCTTTCTGATCGACAGCGTCCTTGCCCAGCAACAGGTCACGAATCGGGCCGTTGATGTTAGCCACAGCCTTCAGTACGCCCTTGCCCAGGTAACGGCTCTTGTCGCCATCACGCAGTTCCAGTGCCTCGCGGGAACCGGTGGAAGCACCGGAAGGCGCGCAAGCGCTACCGATGATGCCGTTCTCGAGGATCACATCGGCTTCCACGGTGGGGTTGCCACGGGAGTCCAGAACCTCGCGGCCCTTGATGTCGACGATCTTTGCCATTGTTGTTAGCACTCCAAAAGTTGACGAAAACGCTCAGCAGAAAGTGAGGCGATTCGCCGGGCCTCGGGGTCGGCTGACCCGGCGAATGTCCTGACCGATCGGTCAGATTGTGCCCACGCGGCACTTTACCGGAGAAAGGCCGGTTCAGGCAGTCTCGATCGGCGGAAAACTCTTGACCAGGTCGTCCAGCTGCTTGAGCTGGGACAGGAAGGGCTCGAGTTTGTTAAGGCGCAGTGCGCAAGGGCCATCGCACTTGGCGTTGTCCGGGTCCGGGTGGGCCTCAAGGAACAGACCGGCCAGGCCCTGGCTCATGCCGGCCTTCGCCAGGTCGGTGACCTGGGCACGGCGGCCGCCGGCGGAGTCGGCGCGTCCGCCCGGCATCTGCAAGGCGTGGGTGACGTCGAAGAATACCGGGTACTCGAACTGCTTCATGATGCCGAAGCCGAGCATATCCACGACCAGGTTGTTGTAACCGAAGGAGGAGCCGCGCTCGCAGAGGATCAGGCGATCATTACCGGCTTCCTCGCACTTGGCCAGGATGTGTTTCATCTCCTGGGGCGCAAGGAACTGGGCTTTCTTGATGTTGATCACCGCACCGGTCTTGGCCATGGCCACCACCAGATCGGTCTGCCGGGACAGGAAGGCAGGCAGCTGGATGATGTCGCATACCTCGGCCACTGGAGCTGCCTGGTAGGGCTCGTGGACGTCGGTGATCACCGGTACGCCGAACGTCTTCTTCACTTCCTCGAAAATCTTCATGCCCTCTTCCAGGCCTGGGCCACGGAAGGAGTTGATCGAGGAGCGGTTCGCCTTGTCGTAGCTGGCTTTGAACACGTAGGGGATACCGAGCTTCTCGGTCACCCGCACGTATTCTTCGCAAACCTTCAGGGCCAGGTCGCGGGACTCCAGCACGTTCATGCCACCGAAGAGCACGAACGGCTTGTCGTTGGCGATATCGATATTGCCGACGCGAACGATCTTCTGCGCCATGGGTCAGGCCTTCTTCGCTTTCTGCGCCAGGGCGGCGTTGACGAAGCCGCTGAACAACGGGTGGCCGTAACGCGGGGTGGAGGTGAACTCCGGGTGGAACTGGCAAGCCACGAACCACGGATGATCCGGAGCTTCCACGACTTCCACCAAGGCACCGTCGCCAGAACGACCGGTGACCTTCAAGCCGGCTTCCTGCAATTGCGGCAGCAGGTTGTTGTTCACTTCGTAGCGGTGACGATGGCGCTCGACGATCTCGTCCTTGCCATAGCAATCGTGTACCAGGGAACCATTTTCCAACTGGCAAGCCTGGGCACCAAGGCGCATGGTGCCGCCGAGGTCAGAGGCTTCAGTACGGATTTCGGTAGCGCCAGTGGCGTCTTCCCACTCGGTGATCAGACCCACGACCGGGTGGCCGCTGGATTTGTCGAATTCGGTGGAGTTGGCGTCGGTCCAGCCCAGCACGTTACGAGCATATTCGATGACCGCAACCTGCATGCCGAGGCAGATGCCGAGGTAGGGAATCTTGTGCTCGCGGGCATAGCGCACGGTGGAGATCTTGCCTTCCACACCACGCAGACCGAATCCGCCTGGAACCAGGATGGCGTCAACGCCCTCCAGCAAGGCAGTGCCCTGGGTTTCGATGTCTTCGGAATCGATGTAGCGCAGGTTCACCTTGGTGCGATTCTGGATACCGGCGTGGCTCATCGCTTCGATCAGCGACTTGTAGGCGTCCAGCAGCTCCATGTACTTGCCGACCATGGCGATGGTGACTTCCTTCTCGGGGTTCAGCTTGGCATCCACCACGCGGTCCCACTCGGAGAGGTCGGCACTGCCGCATTGCAGGCCGAAGCGCTCGACGACGATGTCGTCCAGGCCCTGGGCGTGCAGCACGGACGGAATCTTGTAGATGGTGTCGACGTCCTGCAGGGAGATCACCGCGCGCTCTTCCACGTTGGTGAACAGGGCGATCTTGCGGCGGGAGGACAGGTCGACGTCATGGTCGGAACGGCAGATCAGTACGTCCGGCTGCAGGCCGATGGAGCGCAGCTCCTTCACCGAGTGCTGGGTCGGCTTGGTCTTGGTCTCGCCGGCGGTGGCGATGTAGGGCACCAGGGTCAGGTGCATCAGCATGGCGCGCTTGGCGCCCACTTCCACGCGCAACTGGCGGATAGCTTCGAGGAAGGGCTGGGACTCGATGTCGCCGACGGTGCCGCCGATTTCCACCAGGGCCACGTCCGCACCAGCGGCGCCCTTGATGATACGGTGCTTGATCTCGTCGGTGATGTGCGGAATCACCTGGATGGTGGCACCCAGATAGTCACCACGGCGCTCCTTGCGCAGCACGTCGGCATAGACGCGGCCGGTGGTGAAGTTGTTGTTCTGGGTCATGGTGGTGCTTACGAAGCGCTCGTAATGACCCAGGTCGAGGTCGGTCTCGGCACCGTCTTCGGTCACGAAGACTTCACCGTGCTGGAAGGGACTCATGGTACCCGGGTCCACGTTGATGTACGGGTCGAGCTTGAGCATGGTGACCTTCAGCCCCCGCGCTTCCAGAATGGCGGCCAAGGATGCCGAGGCGATGCCTTTCCCCAAAGAAGAAACAACACCGCCCGTGACGAAGATGTAGCGCGTCATGAAAAACCCTAGAAGTCTGCGTTTAGGCGGAAAGCCGCCGGGGAAAGCGATGAAGGGCTATGGCCTTCAACCATGGAGCGCCACTGGGGCGCTGCTTCAAAAGCAGCAACCGCCGATTCCGAAGGAGTCAGCGGATGCTATGTAAGACGGGAGCGTAGTCTACCGGAAAGACCCTATCAGCTCAAACCTTGGTCATTCGTCGGTGGGGTCCAGCGCAGATGCCAGTTACCCGCCTGCGGACCGTCCAACCCCGGCAGATTGGCCACGGCCAGCAGTTCGCCTTCGAAGAAGAGCAGCGGCAATCGGCCACGGGCAAAAGCGGGCAGCCGCGACTCATTGAGCAGCCGCTTGAGGTCGCGACGCCCTCGCCCTGCTATTTCCAGCACTTCACCTCCTTGCCGATAGCGAACCTCGAGCCGACCAGTCGGCGCCTCGCCCTGCAACGCCAGCAGGCCGTTACCGGGCAGCTCGAGCGGTTGAGCGGGATCGTGCCAGACAAGATTCGAAACCGGTGCCGCGAGCCAGTTCCCGGATAACCACCATAACCGTCCGTCGGCACGTTGAAGCTCGCCCCGCGCCAGACGCCAGACTGGCGCCGAATCGACGGCAGCATCACGCAGGTTTTCCCATCCCGCCCAATGGCCGCTGTCGGGAAGCGGCGTCAGCTTCGCCAGCCAGTAACGCAGTGCATTGCGTTGCCGCGCTGGCGACAGGCCGACCAGCGCCTGTAGCTCGAGAGACGGCAGGGGCAGCCAAGGGAAATCACAGTAGCCCCGTGCGCTTTCGAGATCGGCGTGCGCCAACTCGCCCAGCAGGGCCTCTGCCTCGGTCAAATGTTCGGCGCTACGCGCCAGGCTTTCCGCCACCCGCGGCCATCGAGCCTGCAGCACCGGGAAGATACGGTGGCGGAGGAAATTGCGGGATAGCGACGTGTCGGCGTTGCTCGGGTCTTCCACCCACTGGAGCCCTTCGGCGCGAGCGTAGGTTTCCAACTCGGCACGGGCTGCGCGCAGCAATGGCCTGACCAGGGTGCCCTGCCCCAACGAGCGGCTTTCCGGCATGCCTGCCAACCCACGCACGCCGGCACCACGCAGCAGGCGGAAAAGCAGTGTCTCGGCCTGGTCGTCACGGTGCTGGGCGCTGAACAGCACGTCCCCGACACCCAGCTCATCGATGAAGGCGGCATATCGCGCATCCCGCGCGGCCCTTTCCAGACTCGGCCCGGAATCTACGGTTACCCGCAACACCTGGAGTGGAACGCCCAGCTCATCGCAAACCCGCTGGCAATGATTCGGCCAGGCATCGGCCGCAACCTGCAGGCCGTGATGGACATGGATGGCGGAAAGCGGCGGCAAGGCTTCGCGGCGGGCGAGGCGCACCAGAAGGTGAAGGAGGACAGTAGAGTCGAGCCCGCCGGAGAAGGCGACTCGCCAGGCCGGCGCATGGCGCCATGGGGCCAGGGCGGACAACAGGCAGGATTCGAGGGACATGGGAGGCTCGGGTAGCCGACTCGGACCCCAAGCATAAAGCCGGGGCCCGAGACGCGCAGCCTGAAGCGAGGGGTCAGGCTACGCCGTAGCTCATCAGGCGATCATAACGACGCTTCAGCAGATCCTCGTTGCTGAGCTTCTGCAGCATCTTCAACTGCTCGGACAGTTCCGCGCGGATGGACTCTGCAGTGGCTGCTGGATCGCGGTGGGCGCCACCCAGGGGCTCGGCGATCACCTTATCGACAATGCCCAGGCCTTTCAGGCGCTCGGCGGTGATGCCCATGGCCTCCGCCGCATCCGGCGCCTTCTCAGCGGTTTTCCACAGGATGGAGGCGCAGCCTTCCGGCGAAATTACCGAGTAGGTCGAGTACTGCAGCATGTTCAGACGGTCGCAGACGCCGATGGCCAGCGCGCCGCCGGAACCGCCTTCACCGATCACGGTGGCTATGATCGGGGTCTTCAGGCGAGCCATGACGCGCAGGTTCCAGGCAATGGCTTCGCTCTGGCCACGCTCCTCGGCATCGATGCCCGGGTAAGCGCCGGGGGTGTCGATGAAAGTGAGGATCGGCATCTTGAAACGTTCGGCCATTTCCATGAGACGGCAGGCCTTGCGGTAGCCCTCGGGGCGCGGCATGCCGAAGTTGCGACGGACCTTCTCGCGCACCTCACGACCCTTCTGGTGGCCGATGATCATGACCGCTTCGTCGTTCAGGCGGGCAACGCCGCCAACGATGGCCGCGTCGTCGGAGAAGTGACGGTCGCCGTGCAGTTCGTCGAACTCAGTGAAGATGTGCTCGATATAGTCAAGGGTGTAAGGCCGACGCGGGTGGCGCGCCAGCTGGGCGATCTGCCAGCTGGAAAGGTTACCGAAGATACTCTCGGTGAGCGCGCTGCTCTTCTCCTGCAGGCGGGAGATCTCGTCGGTGATGTTCAGGGCGTTGTCGTTACCGACCAGACGCAGCTCCTCGATCTTGGCTTGCAGATCGGCGATGGGCTGTTCGAAATCCAGAAAGTTCGGGTTCATAGGCTTCCGTCGTGCGCTTGGGGCCAGGCGGCTGGTTCCATTTGGCGCCCTACCTTAAGGGATCGGGCGCGTTCGGGTCGAGATCAAATCGAAATCGGGCCTCTGCGGGCGTTCTGTCACGTTCGCATCAGCGGTAGTGCAGGAAGACGTTGTCGCGCCCGAACTGGTCACGCAATGCCTGAATCAAAGCGTCGGCCGGCGCTATTCGCCAGTCGTCGCCGAACTGCAGCAGGGCCTTCGCGTCATTACCGCTGTAGTCCAGGGTCAGCGGGCAAGAGCCACGATGACGACCGCAGAGTTCCGCCAGCCAGCGCAGGCGATCGCCCTGAAGGGCACTGAAATCCACCTTCATGCGCAAACTCTCGGCCAGACCGGTGCGCGCCTCCTCCAGGCTGAGCACACGCTTGGCACGCAGGCGCAGACCGCCGGAGAAATCATCGTGACTGACCTCCCCTTCCACCACGACCAGAGCGTCCGTCTGCAGCAGGCCGTGGGCGGCGTTGAAGGCTTCAGCAAAGAGCGACGCCTCGATACGGCCGGAACGATCGTCGAGGGTGATGAAGCCCATCTTGTCGCCTTTCTTGTTCTTCATTACCCGCAGGTTGACGATCAGACCGGCGATGATCTGGGTGTCCCGTGCCGGCTTCAGCTCAACGATGCGCTGGCGGGCGAAGCGGCGGACCTCACCTTCGTACTCGTCGATCGGGTGACCGGTCAGGTAGAGGCCCAGGGTGTCCTTTTCGCCCTTCAGGCGTTCCTTGAGGGAAAGCTCCTTAGCCTTGCGGTGGTTGGCGTAGACGTCCGCCTCGGGCTCGGCGAACAGCCCCCCGAAGAGATCCATGTGGCCGCTGTCGTGGCTGCGCGCCGTCTGCTCGGCGGCCTGGATAGCTTCTTCCATGGCGGCCAGCAACACCGCACGGTTGCGGTCGATACCAGCCTGGTAGGCCTTGGCCTCGTTGCTGAAGAACGGCCCCAGGCGATCGAGGGCACCGCCGCGAATCAGCGCTTCGAGGGTCCGTTTGTTGATGCGCTTGAGGTCGACGCGGTTGCAGAAATCGAACAGGTCCTTGAAAGGTCCACCCTCGGCTCGACACTCCGTGATGGCCTCCACCGGGCCTTCACCCACACCCTTGATGGCGCCGAGACCGTACACGATCTGGCCATCTTCATCGACGGTGAATCGGTACTCGGAATTGTTCACGTCGGGGGCGACGATGCGCAGCTTCATGTGCCGGCATTCTTCGATCAGCGTTACCACCTTGTCGGTGTTGTGCATATCCGCAGTGAGCACCGCGGCCATGAAGGGTGCCGGGAAGTGCGCCTTGAGCCACGCGGTCTGGTAGGAGACCCAGCCGTAGGCGGCGGAGTGGGACTTGTTGAAGCCGTAGCCGGCGAACTTTTCCACCAGGTCGAAGATGTTGCCCGAGAGGTTCGGGTCGATGCCGTTGTTCGAGCAGCCTTCGATGAAGCCGCCGCGCTGCTTGGCCATTTCCTCGGGCTTCTTCTTACCCATGGCACGTCGCAGCATGTCGGCGCCGCCAAGGGTATAGCCGGCCATCACCTGGGCGATCTGCATCACCTGCTCTTGGTACAGGATGATGCCGTAGGTCGGTTTGAGTACGGGCTCCAACCCCGCATATTGGTAGTCAGGGTGCGGGTAGGAGAGCTCGGCGCGGCCGTGCTTACGGTTGATGAAGTCGTCCACCATGCCTGACTGCAGGGGGCCGGGACGAAACAACGCCACCAGTGCGATCATGTCTTCCAGGCAGTCGGGCTTGAGCTTCTTGATCAGCTCCTTCATGCCGCGCGATTCAAGCTGGAAGACCGCGGTGGTCTCCGCCTTCTGCAGCATGTCATAGGTTTTCTTGTCGTCGAGCGGGATACGATCGATGTCCACCAGCGGCAGGCCATGCTTCTCCTGCTCGCGGTTGATCATCTCCATGGCCCACTTGATGATCGTCAGGGTGCGCAGGCCGAGGAAGTCGAACTTCACCAGGCCGGCGGCCTCCACATCGTCCTTGTCGAACTGGGTCACCAGGCCAGCGCCCTCTTCGTCGCAGGCGATCGGCGAGAAGTCGGTGAGCTTGGTCGGCGCGATCACCACGCCACCGGCGTGCTTGCCAGTACCCCGGGTAATGCCTTCCAGCCTCAGGGCCATGTCCCAGATTTCCTGGGCTTCTTCGTCCACCTTGAGGAAGTCCCGCAGCGCTTCTTCCTGGTTGAACGCTGCCTCCAGGGTCATGCCCACTTCAAAGGGGATCATTTTCGACAGACGATCGGCCAGACCGTAGGACTTGCCCTGTACCCGCGCCACGTCGCGCACCACCGCCTTGGCCGCCATGGAGCCGAAGGTGATGATCTGGCTGACCGCGTTGCGCCCGTACTTATCGGCAACGTAGTCGATCACCCGGTCGCGGCCGTCCATGCAGAAATCGACGTCGAAGTCGGGCATAGAGACCCGCTCGGGGTTGAGGAATCGCTCGAACAGCAGGTCGTAGGCCAGCGGATCAAGGTCGGTGATTTTGAGTACGTAGGCCACCAGCGAGCCCGCACCCGAGCCCCGGCCCGGCCCCACCGGCACGCCGTTGTTCTTGGCCCACTGGATGAAGTCCGCAACGATCAGGAAGTAACCGGGGAAGCCCATCTGGATGATGGTGCCGAGTTCGAACTCCAGTCGGTCGATGTAGAGCTGCCGCTTTTCCTCGTAGTCAGGCGTGGTGTCCTTCGGCAAGAGCACGGCCAGCCGCTCTTCCAGGCCCTCGAAGGAAGCATGACGAAGGTAGTCATCAATGCTCATACCATTGGGCGTGGGGAAGTCGGGCAGGAAGTGCTTGCCCAGTTGGACCTCTATATTGCAGCGCTTTGCGATCTCGACAGTGTTTTCCAGCGCTTCGGGGATGTCGGCGAACAGCTCGGCCATCTCCTCAGGGGACTTGAGGTACTGCTGATCGGAATAGTTACGCGGCCGACGCGGGTCGTCCAGAACCCGGCCTTCACCGATGCAGACACGGGTCTCATGGGCCTCGAAATCGCCGGGCTTGAGGAAGCGCACATCGTTGGTCGCCACCAATGGAGCGCCGCAGCGCCCAGCCAGGGCAACCGCGGCATGCACATGTTCTTCGTCGAGGACGCGGGAGGTACGCTGCAGTTCCAGGTAGAAGCGATCCGGGAAGGCGACCTGCCACTCGGCCAGAAAGGCCTCGGCGCCGGCGTGGTCGCCATTGAGCAGGGCCATGCCGATCTCACCTTCCTTGGCACCGGACAGGGCAATCAGGCCTTCGGCAGCTTCTTTCACCCATTCTCGCTGGATGATCACCAGACCATTGCTCTGGCCTTCGGTCCAGCCACGGGAGATGAGTTCGGTCAGGTTGCGGTAACCCTTGGCGTTCATCGCCAGCAGGGTCATGCGGCTCAAGGGCCCGTCCTCCAAGGGGCTTGCCAGCCAGATATCGGCCCCGCAGATGGGTTTGATGCCACCACCCATGGCGGTTTTGTAGAACTTCACCAGCGAGCACATGTTGCTCTGGTCGGTAATCGCCACCGCCGGCATACCCGCTCCCGCCACGGCCTTGACCAGCGGCTTGACCCGTACCAGGCCGTCTACCAGGGAGTATTCGGAATGCAGACGCAGATGGACGAAGGAAGCGGTCATGGAAGTCCTATGCATAACGCGAAAACGACAAGGCCCGGATTGTACCGGGCCATCGAATAAAGCTACAGGCTTGGGGCAAGGTCGCGGACGGGAGCGACAACAGACCTCAGCGGCCGCCCTCGATCAGCTCCCGAACCGGGCCAAAGGAGCGTCGATGGATGGGCGTCGGCCCCAGGCGACGCAAGGCCTCAAGGTGAACTGGCGTGGGATAGCCCTTGTGCCCGGCGATGCCGTAGCCGGGGTAGAGCGCGTCCAGCTCGGCCATCTCGCGGTCGCGACTGACCTTGGCCAGGATAGACGCAGCAGCAATGGCCGGCACCTGGCTATCACCCTTGACAACAGGTGCGCTGGGCACCTTGAGCTTGGGGCAGCGGTTGCCATCGATCAGGGCCAATTTCGGCGTAACGCTGAGGCCCTCCACGGCGCGCTGCATCGCCAGCATAGTGGCATGGAGGATGTTCAGCTTATCGATCTCCTCCACCTCGGCTCGGGCGATGCACCAGGCGAGGGCCTTCTCTCGGATCTCGTCGAACAGTGCATCCCGGCGGGCTTCGGAGAGCTTCTTCGAATCATTGAGACCGATGATCGGCCGCGCCGGATCGAGAATGACCGCGGCGGTAACCACCGGACCGCAGAGAGGACCACGGCCAACTTCGTCGACGCCGGCCACCAGCTCTTCTACCAGGCTGAAATCCAGACCGAGCTGCATCAGGACACTCCAATCAGTTGCAGGACGGCATCGGCCGCCTGGCGCGATGCGTCCTGACGCAGGGAACGGTGAATGACATCGAAGCCATGGGTCTGCACCTCTCCGTCTTCCAGCAAGGGCGAAACAGCCTGGGCCAGGGCGTCGGGCGTCGCGGCATCCTGCAGCAACTCAGGCACCAGCAGGCGCTGGGCCAGTAGGTTAGGCAGCGACACGTAGGGGCTCTTCACCAGGCGTTTGAGAATCCGGTAGGTCAGCGGTGCAACCTTGTAGGCCACTACCATCGGGCGCTTGTACAGCAGGGCTTCCAGCGTGGCGGTGCCGGAGGCGATCAGTACCGCATCGCATGCGGCCAGGGCCTCGTGGGAACGACCATCGAGCAGTTTCAATGGCAGGTCGCGACCGGCGACCATCGCCTCGACCTGTGCGCGCCGCTCCGGACTCGCGCAGGGCAACACAAAGCGAATGCCGGGACGAATCGAACGCAGGCGTTCGGCGGCGTCGAGGAACAAGGCCCCCAACTTGCCAACCTCACCGCCCCGGCTACCCGGCAACAACGCCACCACGGGCGAGTCCTCGGGCAGGTCCAGCGCGACCCGCGCAGCCGCGCGATCGGCCTGCAACGGAATGGCATCGGCCAGTGGGTGGCCGACAAAGCGCACCGGCACCCCATGTTCGTCATAGAACCGCGCTTCAAAGGGAAAGAGCGTGAGCATCAAGTCGCAGCCTTCGCGAATTTTCAACACACGCTTCTGCCGCCAGGCCCAGACCGAGGGGCTGACGTAGTGCACAGTCTTGATACCGGCACGTCGAAGCTTGAGCTCGACACCCAGGTTGAAGTCCGGCGCGTCGATGCCGATGAAGACGTCGGGACGCTCATCGATCAAGGTCTGGATCAGACGCTTACGGCGCGCCAGCAACTCGGGGAGACGCCCAAGCACCTCCACCAGGCCCATGACTGCCAAGCGTTCCATGGGGAAATAGGATTCCAGCCCCTCAGCCTGCATGCGCGGACCACCAACGCCGATGAACTGCACGTCGGGATGGCGCACCTTGAGCGCCTGCATAAGGGTGGAACCAAGGATGTCGCCGGACGCCTCGCCGGCAACCAGCGCGATGCGCAAAGGACGATTCATGGGCTCAGCGGGTGATGCCGCGGGTCGAGGACTGGATGGAGTCGCGGAAAACAGCAACTTCCGGAAACTGGTCGGAGGTCTCGGCGAGTTCGGCCAGTGCCTGCTCGACGGTCAAGCCCTGGCGGTAGACCACCTTGTAGGCACGACGCAGGGCAGCAATGGCTTCGGCACTGAAACCGCGACGGCGCATACCCTCGAAGTTCATGCTGCGGGCCTCGGCCGGGTTACCAAAGACGGTGACGTATGCCGGCACGTCTTTGCCGATGGCCGTGCCCATACCCGAGAAGCTGTGGGCGCCGATACGGCAGAACTGATGCACCAGGGTGTAACCGGAGAGAATCGCCCAGTCGTCCACATGTACATGGCCGGCCAGCGCGGTGTTGTTCACCAGAATGCAATGATTCGCGATCACGCTGTCGTGACCGATGTGAACATAAGCCATCAGCAGATTGTGGTCGCCAATGGTGGTCTCGGATCGGTCCTGCACTGTGCCGCGATGGATTGTCACGCCTTCGCGGATCACATTGTGATCACCAATCACCAGGCGAGTCGGCTCACCCTTGTACTTCAGGTCGGGAGTGTCCTCGCCCACCGAAGAGAACTGGTAGATGCGGTTGTGCTTTCCGATACGGGTCGGTCCCTTGATGACCACATGCGGTCCGACCACGGTCCCCTCGCCGATTTCCACATCGGGTCCAATGATCGACCAGGGGCCGACCTGAACGCCATCCGCCAGCTTCGCTGCCGGATCGATAATGGCGCGAGGGTCAATCAAACTCATAGTTTGCGTTCCGCACAGATGATCTCGGCCGAGCATACTTCCTTGCCATCGACGCTGGCATTGCAGTCGAACTTCCAGATGCCGCGTTTGACGCTGAGGAACTGCGCACTGAGGATCAGTTGATCACCCGGCAGCACGGGCTGGCGGAAGCGCAGTTTGTCGGAACCCACGAAGTAGTAGAGGGTGCCGTCAGCTGGTTTGACGTCGAGCATCTTGAAACCGAGGATGCCGGCCGCCTGGGCCATGGCTTCGATGATCAGCACACCTGGCATGATCGGGTGCTGCGGGAAATGGCCGTTGAAGAAGGGCTCGTTGATGCTGACATTCTTGTAGGCGCGAATGCGCTTGCCTTCAACATCCAGCTCCACCACTCGATCCACCAGGAGGAAGGGGTAGCGGTGCGGCAGATATTCGCGAATCTCGTTGATGTCCATCATGTTCCTGGAGCCTTTTCAAAGTATTGGGGATGCACGGCGCTACGTAAATCAGGCTTCTGATGAAGCATCCCCGCCCGGGGTCACTGCCGCCAGGCGTTTTTCCAGTTGCTGCAGACGACGCGCCATGTCGTCCAACTGGCGAATACGGGCAGCGCTCTTCTTCCACTCCGCGGCAGTCTGCATCGCGGTACCGGAAGAGTAGGCACCCGGCTCGGTGATATTTCGAGTCACCATGGTCATACCGGTGACGAACACGTTGTCGCATACCTCAATGTGGCCAACCATCCCCACACCACCGGCGATCATGCAATTGCGGCCAATCTTGGTGCTGCCGGAAATGCCAACGCAGCCGGCCATGGCAGTGTTGTCACCAATCTGCACGTTGTGCGCGATCATGATCTGGTTATCCAGCTTCACGCCATTACCGATCAGGGTATTGGACAGGGCACCGCGGTCGATGGTGGTGTTGGCACCCACCTCGACGTCGTCACCCAGGACGACACCGCCGATCTGCGCAATCTTCTGCCAGACGCCCTTGTCGTTGGCAAAGCCAAAACCTTCGCCACCGATCACGGCGCCAGACTGAATCACCACGCGCTTGCCGATGATCACATCGTGGTAGAGCGTCACACGCGGAGCCAGCCAGCCACCTTCACCGATCACAGTGCGGGCACCGACCACGCAATGAGCGCCCAACGTCACCCCGGCACCGACCTGTACGCCGGACTCGATTACCACATAGGCACCGACGCTCGCGCTCGGATCGACCTTGGCATCTTCGGCGACCACGGCAGTCGGATGGATGCCAGGTTGAGCCTTGGGCTTGGGGTCGAACAGATGGGAAAGCTCGGCATAAGCCAGGTAGGGGTTGGCCACCACCAGAGCATTGCCGCTGTAACCTTCGGCATCGGCCGGGGTCAGCAATACAGCGGCAGCACGGGTGTCGGCGAGGAACTTGCGATACTGCGGATTGGCCAGGAAAGTGAGTTGGCCCGGACCGGCTTCCTGAAGGGTAGCCAGGCCACTGATCGCTGTGCCTTCGGCACCACACAGGGTGGCACCGAGGCGTTCGGCCAGTTGGCCGAGAGTGAAGACCGGGGCAGTCATCATCAACGCTGCTGATTCATGCGCTCGATGACTTGGCGGGTGATGTCGTACTGCGGCTTGACGTCAACGACAGCACCACGCTCCAGCACCAGGTCAAAGCTGCCCTTCTTCAGGACCTCTTCAACAGCCTTGTCCAGCTTCGGCTTGAGTTGCTTGAGCATGTCACGATCGGCGACAGCTTTCGCTTCGTTCAGTTCCTTGGACTGGAACTGGAAGTCACGAGCCTTTTGCTTGAACTCGAGCTCCAGGCGCTCACGCTCGGCCTGCTGCATCTTCTCGCCGTCTTTCACCAGACGGTCCTGAATGCGCTTGGCGTCGCTTTCAAGGGTTTTCAGTTTGTTCAGCTGGGGGCCGAACTTCTTCTCTGCATCGACGGCGTATTTCTTGGCGGCGTCGGATTCGAGCAGGGCCATCTGATAGTTCAGAACCGCAATCTTCATTTCTGCGAAAGCCGGAGTCGCCATCAAGGCAGCGGCAACCAGAACGAATTGAGTCAACTTACGCACGATGCAACTCCTGCAACACATACTGTTGTCTTGATGAAATGCTTAGAAAGTCTGGCCCAGGGAGAACTGGAACACCTGGGTATCGGCATTGTCCGGTTTCTTGATCGGCATGCCCAGACTGAAGCTCAACGGACCTAGCGCAGTAATCCAAGTCAGGCCTACACCGACCGAACTCGCCAAATCACCTGCGTTGATACTGCTGCAATTGGTCGCAGTGGACGAGCAACTAGTGTCGAACACGTTACCCACGTCCCAGAACAGCACGGTCCGAAGCTGGCGCTGATCCTTGACGAATGGCAGCGGGAATAGCAATTCCACACCACCCTGGATCAAAACGTTGCCACCGAAAGGCAGCGGATCCTGGTCCGGGTCAGCCGCGGTTCCTTCGTTGCCAGTTACAGCCTGACCACGACTAGGTGTGCTGCGCGGCCCTAGGCTGCTGTCTTCGAAGCCGCGTACCGAGTTGAAGCCACCCGCGAAGTAGTGTTCGTAGAACGGCAGCTCGGAGGTGGAACCATAGCTGTCGCCATAACCCAGTTCGGTGTGCCAACGCAGCGCCGTGTTCTGGGTCAGCGGCGTGAACAGCTGGCCACGGTAGTCGAGCTTGTAGAACGACAGATCGCTACCCGGAATGGTGCTTTCCAGCACCAGGCTCTGGGAGTGGCCGCGTGTAGCCATTACGCCTTTGTTCAAGGTCGATTCGGACCAGCCGATCGAGCCCTTGAAGTTGGTGTAGCTATCGCCTTCTTCCTTAAGGAAATCGAAGATCTCGTCGACGGTGTATATACCGGTGTTGATCTTGTCCTGCTGCACGGTCAGGCCATAGGTCAGACGCGCAGTTTCGCTGATCGGATAACCGATGCTGACACCGGCACCGTAGCTGTCCACCGCATAGCTGGATACATCGGTGTCGAGGTCATCGTAGTCGGTACTGCGGTAGAAGGCGTTGTAGCCCAGACTCACGCCATCCGGAGTCCAGTAGGGGTCGACAAAGCCGAAGTTGTAGCGGGTCTGGTACTCGGAACGAGTCAGACCGATGCTGACCTTGTTACCAGTACCCAGGAAGTTGTTCTGGCTGATGGAACCACCGAGGATCAGACCGGCACTCTGGGCGAAGCCCACGCTGGCGGTGATGGAGCCGGACGGTTGCTCTTCCACGGTGTAGTTCACATCGACCTGGTCGTCGGTACCGGGCACCTGCGGGGTCTCGACGTTCACTTCCTTGAAGAAGCCCAGGCGCTCCAGACGAGTTTTGGACTGGTCGATCAGATAAGTCGACGCCCAGCCACCTTCCATCTGGCGCATTTCGCGACGCAGCACTTCGTCTTCTGTCTTGGTATTGCCACGGAAATTGATGCGATTGACGTAGGCACGCTTGCCCGGGTCCACCACGAAGGTGATGGAAACGGTGTTGTCCTCGTCATGAGCTTCCGGCACGCCGTTCACGTTGGCGAAGGTATAACCCTCGTTACCCAGGCGGCGGGTAATCAACTCAGACGTGGTCGTCATCACCTTGCGCGAGAAAACCTGCCCCTGCTGTACCAGCAGCAGCTTCTTCACTTCGTCCTCGGGCACCTTCAGGTCGCCGGAGAGTTTCACGTCGCGAACGGTGTACTTCTCGCCCTCGTCCACGTTGACGGTGACGTAGACGTGCTTCTTGTCCGGGGTGATGGATACCTGCGTGGAAGAGATATCCATATTGATGTAGCCGCGATCCAGGTAGTAGGAACGCAGACGCTCCAGGTCGCCGGACAGCTTTTCGCGGGCGTACTTGTCGTCGTTTTTGAAGAAGGACAGCCAGTTGGTGGTCTTCAGCTCGAACAGGTCGATCAGATCCTCATCGGAGAAGACCGTATTGCCGACGATGTTGATGTGCTGGATGGCTGCGACCGAGCCTTCGTTGATCTTGATCTTGAGCGCTACGCGGTTGCGCGGCTGCGGAATCACGTCAGCCTCGATCTCGGCGGAATAACGGCCCTGGGCGACATACTGGCGCTGCAGCTCGTTACGCACGCCTTCGAGGGTCGCGCGCTGGAAGATTTCTCCGTCAGCCAGGCCCGACTGTTTCAGGCCCTTGAGCAGGTCTTCGGTGCTGATGGCCTTGTTGCCCTCAATCTCAATGCTGGAGATCGACGGGCGCTCGACTACGGTGATAACCAGCACGTCGCCTTCGCGGCCCAGTTGGATATCCTGGAAGAAACCCGTCTTGAACAGGGCGCGGGTGGCCTCGACCAAGCGGCGGTCATCAGCTGTGTCGCCGACGTTGAGTGGCAGTGCGCCGAATACGCTGCCAGCGGATACCCGCTGCAGGCCATTGACGCGAATGTCGGAGATGTTGAAGGACTCGGCGTGAACCTCGGCGATCATGAGTGCGGCAAGCACCGCAGGTAGCAGCAGGCGTTTCATGAAGTCCTTTTTTATTCCAACCGGTAATAAAGAATCTGCCGCACAAGGCGGCAGACTCGGCATTCAGTGACTTGTTACAGACGGCTCAGATCGTTTACCAGGGCGAGCAACATCACCCCCACGACTAGACTGATACCGATCTGCACCCCCCAAGCCTGCACCCGCTCTGACAATGGACGACCTCGCGCCAATTCGATCAGATAGAACAGCAGGTGCCCCCCATCCAGGACAGGGATTGGCAACAGATTGAGAACCCCCAGGCTTATGCTCAGATAGGCGAGGAAGTTAAGGAAATCCCCCACCCCGGACTGGGCCGAAGCGCCCGCCACTTTAGCAATGGTTATCGGCCCGCTCAAGTTTTTTACCGAGAGCTCGCCGAGCAACATTTTCTTTAGGGAATCCAGAGTTAGCAGGCTCATGGACCAAGTCCTGGCCGCTGCCTCGGTCACCGCGTCGAGCGGACCAAAACTGACCTCCCGAAGCATTTCCGGCGGCCATTCAATGCCTTTCACCCCCGCGCCAAGGTAACCACTACGGGCTTCGCCCTCGCCACGGCTAGCCAGGGTCAGTTGAACTTCGCGAACCTGGCTGTCGCTCTCGACGCTAAGCGTGACTCGCTCGGCGGGACGCTTGCGCACCCGCTCCACCAACTGCTGCCAGTCATCAAGCGGCTGGCCGTCAAGGGCCAGCAGGCGGTCACCGATCTTGAGTCCTGCCGCCTGGGCCGGCCCCTTCGGGTCGAGTTCGGCAAGCACCGGCGGGATGGCCGGACGCCAGGGCGTGATACCCAGAGCGCCAATAGGGTCAGGCTCATCGGCACCCTTGAGCCAAGCGTTCAACTGCAGCTCTCGGAACTGTTCGGTTGTGGCGCCAGCCTCACGCACGCCGACCTGGAGCGCGCCGCTTTCACCCAGTCGGCGAACCAGTTGCAGATTCACCTGGGACCAGCCGCTGACGGCCTTCCCGTCCACCGAAACGATTTCCTCGCCAGCTTCAAGGCCAGCCCGAGCGGCAATGCTGTCCGACGCGACACTGCCGATGACAGGCCGCACCTGCTGACTGCCGAGCATGGCCAGCACCCAGAAGAACAACAGTGCCAAGAGGAAGTTGGCGACGGGGCCGGCAGCCACGATGGCGATGCGCTGCCCCACCGTTTTGCGGTTGAAGGATTGGTCGAGCAACTCCGCAGGCACGTCCGCCTCGCGCTCGTCCAGCATCTTCACGTAACCGCCAAGAGGGATGGCGGCGATAACGAACTCGGTGCCGTGGCGATCATGCCAGCGGAACAGCGCCGTGCCGAACCCTACGGAGAAGCGCAGGACCTTGACCCCGCAGCGCCGCGCCACCCAGAAGTGACCGAACTCGTGGAAAGTGACCAGCACCCCCAGAGCGACCAGGGTGCCAAGAATCATATATAGAGTACTCATCGGTTTCCTCTGGAGCAGGTGGTCGCTTGAGGGCTACCTGCTAGCGATCTTGACGGACCAACCACTGCTGCGCAGCTGCCCGGGCACGGGCGTCTGCCTGCAGCACGGAATCCAGCGTTTCGACAGCCGTCGCCGCTTCGCGGTTCAGCACTTCGTCGATGATACTCGCGATCTCGGTGAAGCGGATGCGTCTATCCAGGAATGCCGCCACAGCCACCTCATTCGCAGCGTTGAGCATGGCCGGGGCGCTCCCCCCCTCCTCCGCCGCCTGGCGAGCCAGCCGCAGGCAAGGAAAGCGCACTTCGTCCGGGGCCTGGAAGTCCAGGCGAGCCACGGAGAACAGATCGAGCGGCGATACCCCGGAATCAATGCGCTCCGGCCAAGCCAAGGCGTGAGCGATGGGAGTGCGCATATCCGGATTACCGAGCTGCGCCAACACTGAGCCATCCACATAATCCACCAAGGAGTGGATCACGCTCTGCGGGTGAATCACGACCTCAACCTGGGCCGGGCTGGCATCGAACAGCCAGCAGGCCTCGATCAGCTCCAGCCCCTTGTTCATCATGCTGGCCGAGTCCACGGAAATCTTGCGCCCCATGGACCAATTGGGATGAGCACATGCCTGCTCCGGGGAAACGTCCGCCAGCCGCTCCAGCGGCATCTCACGGAAGGGACCGCCAGATGCAGTCAGCAGAATGCGACGCACGCCAACAGGTGCGAGCCCACGCGCATAATCCTGCGGCAGGCACTGGAAGATCGCGTTGTGCTCGCTGTCGATCGGAAGGAGCACGGCACCACTCTTGCGCACCGCTTGCATGAACAAGGCACCGGACATCACCAGCGCCTCCTTGTTGGCCAGCAACACCCGCTTGCCTGCCTCGACCGCCGCGAGAGTCGGCTTAAGACCTGCAGCACCCACAATGGCGGCCATCACAGATTCCGCCTGCGGGTGTGCAGCGACTTCGCAAAGCCCTTGCTCGCCCACTAGAACGCGAGTTTGCAAACCGGCCGCCAACAGGCCGCCCTGAAGGTGCCGGGCCGCATCGGCATCCGGCACTACGGCGAACTCGGGACGATGACGCAGACACAAGGCTTCCAACTCACCCAGACGGCTGAAGCCACTGAGGGCGAAAGCCCTGTACCGGTCGGGGTGACGACCGATGACATCCAGGGTGCTTAGACCGATGGAACCGGTGGCCCCCAGCACGGTAATGCGTTGCGGCTGACTCACAGCGCACCCCAGCCGGCGGCCCATAGCAGCGCGGCGAAAAGCGGAATGGCCGCCGTCAGACTATCGATTCGGTCCAGCACACCGCCATGGCCCGGCAACAGATTGCTGCTGTCCTTGATGCCGGACTGGCGCTTGAACATGCTCTCAGTCAAGTCACCTACCACTGAAATCAGTACCACCAGGGCCGCACCCGCCAGGGCGAGCAGCAGCTCTGAACCGACCCAGCCGCGGTAGAAACCGACACCAGCAGTAATCAGCAGGCTGGCCAGCAGCCCTCCTATCAAGCCTTCCCAACTCTTGCCAGGACTTACCTGAGGGGCCAGCTTGCGCTTGCCGAAGGCCTTGCCGGAAAAATAAGCACCGATATCGGCCGCCCAGACCAGCACCATCACGGCCAGGATCAACCAATTGGCCAGCGGCCACTGCTTGAACAGCACCAGACCTTGCCAGGCTGGCAACAGGATCAGCAGGCCAATCACCAGCTTTCCAGGCGTACCGCCCCAGTAGCGACTGGTTTCGGGATAGCCCAGCACAAGGACAGTCGCCGCGCCCCACCAGAGCACACCCAGCACCAGGACCAGGGGTGCCAGGGCCGGCACGAGATAGAGCCCATACAGCAGCGCCGCCACGAGCAGGCCGTAGGCGATGCGCAGGGGTTGAGGCGAAAAGCCCGCCAGGCGTGCCCACTCCCAACCGCCGAGGCTTACCACGGCGCCGATGAACAGGGCGAAGGCGCCGCCATCCAGCCAGAAGAAGCCTGCAAGGGCGATCGGCAACAACACCAGGGCGGTGATGACGCGTTGTTTCAGCATTTGGCTCGGGCCTCGGCTTCTAGCTGCTCGCTGGTCTTGCCGAAGCGACGCTGTCGCTTGGCAAAGTCTGCCAGCGCCTTGCGCATGGCTTCGTGCTTGAAGTCAGGCCAGAAGAGATCGGAGAAATACAGCTCGGCATAGGCGAGCTGCCAAAGCAGGAAGTTGCTGATGCGATGCTCGCCACCGGTGCGAATGCACAGGTCGGGCAGCGGAAGGTCGCCGGTGACCAGGCAACTTTGCAGCAACTGCGGGGAAATATCGTCGACCTGCAGGTGACCAGCCTGAACCTCACGAGCCAGGCGCTGTGCGGCCTGGGTGATGTCCCACTGTCCGCCATAGTTGGCGGCGACCTGAAGGACGAACTTCTGATGGCTGGAGGTCAATTGCTCAACCTCGCGCATGGCGGCCTGCAGCTCCGGGTGGAAGCGCGAACGATCGCCGATGATGCGCAAACGAATATCGTTCTGGTCCAGGCGCCGCGCCTCACGGCGTAACGCCCCCAGGAACAATTCCATCAAGGCGCCGACCTCGTCAGCCGGGCGCTGCCAGTTCTCACTGGAGAAGGCGAACAGGGTGAGCACTTCGACGCCGGCCTCGGCGCACACCTCGATCACCGCCCGGACCGCATCCACGCCAGCCTTATGGCCGGCGACACCGGGCAGCAGGCGCTTCTTCGCCCAACGGTTGTTACCGTCCATGATGATTGCCACATGCCGTGGCACCGCGGGGTACGCGCCTTGCTGGAATTTGTCCATGACGATTCCGGACGTCAGACGGCCATCAGGTCTTTTTCTTTGTTTTCCAGAGCCTTGTCGACATCACCGACGAACTTGTCGGTCAGCTTCTGGACGTCGTCAGCGGCACGACGCTCGTCGTCTTCACTGATTTCCTTTTCCTTGACCAGATCCTTCAGCTGCGCAAGCGCATCACGACGGATGTTGCGCACGGCAACACGGGCGTTTTCAGCTTCAGCACGTGCCTGCTTGGTGTAGCCCTTGCGGGTTTCCTCGGTCAGGGCGGGCATCGGCACGCGAATGGTGGTACCGGCAGTGGCCGGGTTCAGCCCCAGGTCGGAGGTCATGATGGCCTTTTCCACAGCCTGGATCATGCTCTTGTCGAACACGGTCAGGGCCAGGGTGCGGGAGTCCTCTGCGATCACGTTGGCAACCTGGCGCAGGGGAGTGTCGGTGCCGTAGTAAGACACCATCACGCTATCCAGAATGCTCGGGTGCGCACGCCCGGTGCGGATCTTGGCGAAAGCATGATCCAGCGATTCCAGGGTTTTCTTCATGCGCTCCTGCGCTTCTTGCTTGATCTCGTTGATCACTTTTCGCCCTCCTCGATCAGGGTTCCTTCGGCGCCGCCGACCACGATGTTCAGCAGGGCACCCGGTTTATTCATATTGAAGACCCGCAGCGGCATCTTCTGATCACGGCACAGACAGATGGCCGTGAGGTCCATGACTCCCAGCTTGCGATCCAGCACCTCGTCATAGGTCAGGTGCTCGAACTTCTCAGCATTGGGGTCCTTGAACGGGTCGGCAGTGTACACGCCATCGACCTTGGTGGCTTTCAGCACCACATCCGCATCCACTTCGATGGCGCGCAGGCAGGCGGCCGAGTCGGTTGTGAAGAAGGGGTTGCCGGTGCCGGCGGAGAAAATCACCACTTCGCCAGAAGCCAGGTGGCGCATGGCCTTGCGGCGATCGTAGTGATCGGTCACGCCAACCATGGAAATGGCCGACATCACGATGGCGGGGATGTTGGAACGCTCAAGCGCGTCGCGCATGGCCAGGGCGTTCATCACGGTGGCCAGCATACCCATGTGGTCGCCAGTTACCCGATCCATGCCGGCGGCGCTCAGGGCCGCACCACGGAACAGGTTGCCGCCACCGATCACCAGGCCGACCTGGACACCGATACCGACCAGTTGGCCGATTTCCAGCGCCATGCGATCGAGAACTTTCGGATCGATACCGAACTCCTCGGAGCCCATAAGGGCCTCACCGCTGAGTTTGAGCAGAATGCGTTTATAGCGAGGTTGGCGACCACTCACCTGCTGAGCCATTGCGTATCTCTCCTGCGGCGCTATTTGAATTCACGGACCTCCAAAGGCCCTGTGTACTGGCGAGTCCTGAGACTGCGCAAACGGCGGTTGGTGCCCGACAACCGGAACCCGCCGTGGAAACCGCCCCGAAATGGTTCCCCAGTTTGACGAAGAGGCCGCACGCGTAAGCGGGCAGCCTCTTGCGGGGCGACAGCCGAGGCCGTCTTATTGCTTGGTAGCGGCGACCTGGGCAGCTACTTCGGCAGCGAAGTCTACTTCGACTTTCTCGATACCTTCGCCTACTTCGTAGCGAACGAAGGAAACGATCTCTGCGCCGGCTTTCTTGGCCAGCTCACCGACCTTGATTTCCGGATCCTTGACGAAAGGCTGCTCGACCAGGCTGGCTTCGGCCAGGAACTTGGCGATACGACCCTTGACCATGTTCTCGACAATATTTTCCGGCTTGCCGGCGATCTTGTCGGCGTTCAGGGCCAGGAAGATTTCCTTTTCCTTGGCAACGGCTTCTTCGGAAACCTGGGTCGAGTTCAGGAACTGCGGGTTGCTGGCAGCCACGTGCATGGCGATGTCCTTGGCCAGTTCCGGGTTGCCGCCTTTCAGGTTCACGACTACACCGATGCGGTGGCCGTGCAGGTAGGCACCTACCACATCGCCTTCAACGCGGGTCAGGCGACGGATGTTGACGTTCTCACCGGTCTTGGCAACCAGGGCCAGACGAGCTTCTTCGCGGGATTCAACCAGCGGAGCAGCGTCGGTCAGCTTCTCGTTGAAAGCCTGATCCAGGGACGCGGCAACGAAGGACTTGAAGTCGTCCTGCAGGGCCAGGAAGTCGGTCTGGGAGTTGACTTCGATGATGACGGCAACCTTGTTGTCGTCAGCTACTTTGACAGCGATGGCACCTTCGGCGGCGATGTTGCCAGCCTTCTTGGCAGCCTTGATGGCGCCAGCGGCGCGCATGTCGTCGATGGCCTTCTCGATGTCGCCTTCAGCGGCGGTCAGGGCCTTCTTGCAATCCATCATGCCCAGGCCGGTACGCTCGCGCAGTTCTTTAACCAGGGCTGCAGTAATCTCTGCCATGTCGCAATCCTCTTGAATAGGTTTTCAACCATTCAGCCCAGAGATCCGGGCATTCACAATTCGGAGGTGGCAAAAAGGGGGCCTAGCCCCCTTCTTGCGCACCGGGTAACGCTAGACGGCTGTCAACTCAGCCTTCGGCGGCCTCGGAAGCAGCTTCTTCGACGAACTCGTCAGGGCCACCAACGGCATTCTGACGACCGCGGATTACAGCATCAGCAACGCTGGCCAGATACAGCTGAACGGCGCGAATGGCGTCGTCGTTACCCGGGATGACGTAGTCAACGCCTTCCGGGCTGCTGTTGGTATCGACAATGCCGATAACCGGGATGCCCAGCTTGTTGGCTTCGCTGATGGCGATGCGCTCGTGATCAACGTCGATCACGAACAGAGCGTCCGGCAGACCGCCCATCTCCTTGATACCACCCAGGCTGCGCTCGAGCTTCTCGAGGTCGCGGGTGCGCATCAGGGCTTCTTTCTTGGTCAGCTTGGCGAAGGTGCCGTCCTGGGACTGGGTTTCCAGCTCGCGCAGGCGCTTGATGGACTGACGGATGGTCTTGTAGTTGGTCAGCATGCCGCCCAACCAGCGGTGATCGACGTACGGGGAGCCGCAACGAGCAGCTTCTTCGCGAACGATCTTGCCAGCGGAACGCTTGGTGCCGACGAACAGAACCTTGTTCTTGCCTGCAGCCAGCTTCTCAACGAAGGACAGGGCCTCGTTGAACATCGGCAGGGTTTTTTCAAGGTTGATGATGTGGATCTTGTTACGCGCGCCGAAAATGTACTTGCCCATTTTCGGGTTCCAGTAACGGGTCTGGTGGCCGAAGTGCACACCGGCCTTCAGCATATCGCGCATGTTGACTTGGGACATTTCTATTCCTCGATAAGTCGGGTTAGGCCTCCACGTATCCCAATATCCAACCCTTTCGGGCACCCAGGAGATCGTGTCGATACGTGTGTGGGTTTGTGCTTTCGGACAGTACGCCCGTAAAGCGGCGCGTTTTATAGCACAAAAAGCAGACCCAAGCTACTGGAACGATACGCCGCAAAACAGGCCGCTTCCTGCTAGCCGCTTATGGCTTGCGGCTTGAAGCTGTTAATATCAAGCCTTTTCCGTTTGCGCCCGAGACCCAATATGACCGTCACCATCAAGACGCCCGCAGAAATCGAGAAAATGCGCGTTGCCGGCCGCCTGGCCGCCGAAGTGCTGGAGATGATCGGCGAGCATGTCAAACCCGGCGTGACCACCGAGGAACTGGATCGTATCTGCCACGACTACATCATCAATGTGCAGCAGGCCATCCCCGCCCCCCTCAACTACAAGGGCTTCCCCAAGTCGATCTGCACCTCGGTCAACCATGTGGTGTGCCATGGCATCCCCAACGAGAAGCCGCTGAAGGATGGCGACATCCTCAATATCGACATCACCGTCATCAAGGACGGCTACCACGGCGACACCAGCAAGATGTTCCTGGTGGGCAAGGTGCCGGAATGGGCCGACAAGCTCTGCCGCGTAACCCAGGAATGCATGTACAAGGGCATCCAGTTGGTGAAGCCCGGCGCGCGTCTGGGTGATATCGGCGAAGTGATCCAGAAGCATGCCGAGAAGCTCGGTTACTCGGTGGTCCGTGAATATTGCGGCCATGGCATAGGCGCGGTGTTCCACGAAGAGCCCCAGGTCCTGCACTACGGCCGCGCCGGCACCGGCATGGAGCTCAAGGAAGGCATGACCTTCACCATCGAGCCTATGATCAACCAGGGCCGCCCGGAAACCCGCCTGCTGGGTGACGGCTGGACCGCCATCACCAAGGACCGCAAGCTTTCCGCCCAGTGGGAGCACACCGTCCTGGTGACTGCCGATGGCTACGAGATCCTCACGCTGCGCAGCGACGATACGCTGGCGCGCACCTCGCCCTGATCACCGACTTATATAAGGAAAGCCGCCCCATGCCGCAGGTGGATCCCGAGTTGTTCGACCGCGGGCAGTTCCAGGCGGAACTGGCTTTGAAGTCCAGCCCCATCGCTGCCTTCAAGAAAGCCATACGCCAGGCCCGTGAAGTGCTCGACAACCGTTTCACCCACGGTCGCGACATCCGTCGCCTGGTGGAAGACCGCGCTTGGTTCGTCGACCAGATCCTGCGGGCGGCATGGGAGCGTTTCGACTGGAGCGAGGACGCCGACATCGCCTTGCTGGCGGTCGGCGGCTACGGGCGCGGCGAGCTACACCCCTTCTCCGACATCGACCTGCTGATCCTGCTGGACAGCGCTGACCACGAAGTATTCCGCGAGGCCATCGAAGGCTTCCTCACCCTGCTCTGGGACATCGGCCTGGAAGTCGGCCAGAGTGTACGTTCGGTAGCCGAGTGCGCCGAAGAAGCCCGCGCCGACCTGACGGTGGTTACCAACCTGATGGAAAGCCGCACCATCGCCGGCCCAGAGCACCTTCGCCAGCGCATGCTGGAAGTCACCAGCCCCGAGCAGATGTGGCCGAGCAAGCACTTCTTCCTCGCCAAGCGCAACGAGCAAAAGGCACGTCACGCCAAGTACAACGACACCGAATACAACCTGGAACCCAATGTGAAGGGCTCCCCAGGCGGGCTGCGCGATATCCAGACCATTCTCTGGGTCGCCCGTCGCCAGTTCGGTAGCCTCAACCTGCATGGTCTGGTGCAACAGGGTTTTCTGGTGGAAAGCGAATGCAGCATGCTCGCGTCCAGCCAGGAGTTCCTCTGGAAGGTCCGTTACGCCCTCCACATGCTGGCCGGCCGCGCCGAAGACCGTCTGCTGTTCGACCACCAGCGCAAGATCGCCGCCCTGCTGGGCTTCGAGGACGGTGACGACAAGCTCGGCATCGAGCGCTTCATGCAGAAGTACTACCGGGTGGTGATGGGGGTTTCCGAACTCAGCGACCTGATCAACCAGCATTTCGAGGAGGTTATCCTCCGCGCCGGCGAAACCGGCCAGGCGCAGCCGCTGAACAGCCGCTTCCAACTGCGTGACGGCTACATCGAGGTGACCCACCCCAACGTTTTCAAGCGTACCCCCTTCGCCATGCTGGAAATCTTCGTGCTGATGGCCCAGCACCCGGCGATAAAGGGCGTGCGCGCGGATACCATCCGCCTGCTGCGGGACAGCCGTCACCTGATCGACGACGATTTCCGCAAGGATATCCGCAACACCAGCCTGTTCATCGAGCTGTTCAAATCTGCCCAAGGCATCCACCGCAACCTGCGGCGGATGAACCGCTACGGCATTCTCGGCCTATACCTGCCGGAGTTCGGCCAGATCATCGGGCAGATGCAGCACGACCTGTTCCACATCTATACGGTGGATGCTCATACCCTCAACCTGATCAAGCACCTGCGCAAGCTGAAGTGGCCGGAGCTGGCGGAGAAATTCCCCTTGGCCAGCAAGCTCATCGACAAGCTCCCCAAGCCGGAGCTGATCTACCTCGCCGGGCTCTACCATGACATCGGCAAGGGCCGCGGCGGTGACCACTCCGAGCTGGGCGCTGTGGATGCCGAGATCTTCTGCGCCCGCCACCATCTCCCGGTATGGGATTCGCGCCTGGTAGCCTGGCTGGTGCAGCACCACCTGGTGATGTCCACCACCGCCCAGCGCAAAGACCTATCCGACCCGCAGGTGATCTACGACTTCGCCCGCCTGGTGGGCGACCAGACTCGTCTGGACTACCTCTACGTACTTACCGTGGCCGACATCAACGCCACCAATCCGAGCCTGTGGAACTCCTGGCGCGCCAGCCTGCTGCGTCAGCTGTACACCGAGACCAAGCGCGCCTTGCGTCGCGGCCTGGAGAACCCGCTGGACCGCGAAGAGCAGATCCGCCAGACCCAGTCCGCCGCCATCGACATCCTGGTACGCAACGGTATCGACCAGGACGAGGCCGAGCAGCTCTGGTCGCAGCTGGGCGATGACTATTTCCTGCGCCACACCGCCAATGACGTGGCCTGGCACACCGAGGCCATTCTCCAGCACCCGGCCGGCATCGATCCCCTGGTGTTGATCAAGGAAACCGCCCAGCGCGAGTTCGAGGGCGCCACCCAGATATTCATCTATGCACCGGACCAGCACGACTTCTTCGCCGTGACCGTGGCCGCCATGTCGCAGTTGAACCTGAACATTCACGATGCGCGAATCATCACGTCCACCAGCCAGTTCACCCTCGACACCTACATCGTGCTCGATGCCGATGGCGGGCGGATCGGCGAGAACCCGGCGCGTATCCGCGAGATCCGCGAAGGTCTGATCGACGCCCTGAAGAACCCGGACGAATACCCGGCCATCATCCAGCGCCGCGTACCGCGCCAGCTCAAGCACTTCGCCTTCCCGCCGCAGGTGACCATCTCCAACGACGCCCAGCGCCCGGTGACCATCCTCGAACTGATCGCCCCCGACCGCCCCGGTCTGCTGGCGCGTATAGGGCGCATCTTCCTGGAGTTCGATCTGTCGCTGCAGAACGCCAAGATCGCCACGCTGGGCGAGCGGGTGGAAGACGTCTTCTTCGTCACCGACGCCAACAACCAGCCGCTTTCCGACCCCGAGTTCTGCCTGCGGCTCCAGGAGGCCATCGTCTCCCAGTTATCCCAAGCCAACGGACAGAGCCTGGACCCGACACGGATAAAAATCTGAACCCGTAGGGTGCAATAAGGCCGCTGGCCGGATTGCACCGATTCACCCACGACCTCCCTGTTGACGCCCTACAACCATGAACGAAGCCCTGAACCAACTGCAGCCCTACCCCTTCGAGAAACTCCGCGCCCTGCTGGCCGGCGCCCAGCCACCGGCGGAGAAGAAGGCCATCGCCCTGTCCATCGGCGAGCCCAAGCATCGCTCCCCGGCCTTCGTCGCCGAGGCCCTGGCGGCCAATCTCGACCAGTTGTCGGTCTACCCCACCACCCTGGGTATCCCGGCCCTGCGCGAAGCCATCGCACAGTGGTGCGAGCACCGTTTCAAGGTACCGGCTGGCTGGCTTGAGGCCGCTCGCCACGTGCTGCCGGTGAACGGCACCCGTGAGGCGCTGTTCGCCTTCACTCAGGCAGTGGTCAACCGCACCGACGACGGCCTGGTGGTCAGCCCGAACCCCTTCTATCAAATCTACGAAGGTGCAGCCCTGCTGGCCGGCGCCGAGCCCCACTACCTGCCGTGCCTGGCGGAGAACGGCTTCAACCCGGACTTCGACGCCGTTCCAGCGGACGTCTGGCAACGCTGCCAGATCCTCTTTCTCTGCTCGCCGGGCAACCCCACCGGCGCGCTGATCCCGTTGGACACCCTGAAGAAACTGATCGCCCTGGCCGACGAACATGACTTCGTGATCGCCGCCGACGAGTGCTACAGCGAGCTTTACTTCGACGAGCAGAACCCGCCAGCCGGCCTGCTCACCGCCTGTGCCGAACTGGGCCGATCGGACTTCAAGCGCTGCGTGGTCTTCCACAGCCTGTCCAAGCGCTCCAACCTGCCCGGCCTGCGCTCCGGCTTCGTCGCCGGCGACGCTGACATCCTCAAGTCCTTCCTGCTGTACCGCACCTACCACGGCTGTGCCATGCCGGTGCAGACCCAGCTGGCCAGCGTCGCCGCCTGGAACGACGAAGTCCACGTACGCGCCAACCGCGCGCTGTACCGCGAAAAGTTCGATGCCATGCTGGATATCCTCGGCCCGGTTCTGGACGTGAAGCGCCCCGACGGCGGCTTCTACCTCTGGCCGAAGACCCCGGTCGACGACGAGACCTTCACCCGTGAACTGTTCGCCCGCGAGCACGTCACCGTGGTGCCCGGCTCCTACCTGTCGCGTGCCGTCGGCGGCTTCAACCCTGGTGCTGGCCGCGTGCGCATGGCCCTGGTGGCCCCGCTGGCCGAATGCGTCGAAGCCGGTGAGCGCATCCGCGCCTTCATCAAGGGACTGTGAGCCTCAAAGGAACGACACGATGAGCATCACCCTCTACGGCATCAAAGCTTGCGACACCATGAAGAAAGCCCGAACCTGGCTCGAAGAGCAGGGCGTGAGCTACAGCTTCCATGACTACAAGGCCTCGGCCATCGACCGCGCCAACCTGGAGAAATGGTGCACCGAGCACGGCTGGGAAACCGTCCTGAACCGCGCCGGCACCACCTTCCGCAAACTGGATGACGCGCAGAAGGCGGACCTGGACCAGGACAAGGCCATCGCCCTGATGCTGGCCCAGCCGTCGATGATCAAGCGCCCGGTGCTCGACCTGGGTACCCGTACCTTGGTCGGCTTCAAGCCGGACCTCTACGCCGCCGCCTTCAAGCAACCATGACTACCGCCCAGGCGTTCATCCCACTTGCCAGCCGTGCGCCGGAACCTGCGTACACGGCTATGCGCAACGCCTGATCACCACCCTTCAGCAAGAGGAATCCTCATGTCCAACGCACTCTTCAGCATCGCCTTCGGCGTCGGCACCCAGAACCGCCAGGGCAACTGGCTCGAAGTCTTTTACGCCCAGCCCCTGCTCAAGCCCTCCGAGCAATTGGTCGCTGCCGTCGCCCCCGTGATCGGCTACAGCGCCGGCAATCAGGCCATCGCCATCAGCAATGCCCAGGCCAGCCAGCTGGCCACCGCCCTGAAGGACATCGACGCCATCCAGGCCGCGCTGCTGACCCGCCTTGCCGAGAGCCAGAAGCCGCTGGTCGTCACCCTGCTGGCCGAAGACGCCGCACTGACTTCCACGCCTGAGGCCTACCTCAAGCTGCACCTGCTGTCCCACCGCCTGGCCAAGCCCCATGGCCTGAACCTGACCGGCATCTTCCCGCTGCTGCCAAACGTGGCCTGGACCAGCCAGGGCGCCGTCGACCTGTCCGAACTGGCCGGGCGCCAACTGGAATCCCGCCTGAAGGGCGAACTGCTGGAAGTCTTCTCCGTGGACAAGTTCCCGAAAATGACCGACTACGTGGTTCCGGCCGGTGTCCGCATCGCCGACACCGCCCGTGTGCGCCTGGGCGCCTACGTGGGTGAAGGCACCACTGTGATGCACGAAGGCTTCATCAACTTCAACGCCGGAACCGAAGGCCCTGGCATGATCGAAGGCCGCGTTTCCGCAGGCGTCTTCGTCGGCAAGGGCTCGGACCTGGGCGGCGGTTGCTCCACCATGGGCACTCTGTCCGGCGGCGGCAACATCGTCATTTCCGTAGGCGAAGGCTGCCTGATCGGAGCTAACGCCGGCATCGGCATTCCGCTGGGTGACCGCAACATCGTCGAAGCTGGTCTGTACATCACAGCCGGCACCAAAGTGGCCCTGCTGGACGACCAGAATCAGTTGGTGAAAGTGGTCAAGGCGCGCGACCTGGCCGGCCAACCGGACCTGCTGTTCCGCCGCAACTCGCAGAACGGCGCGGTCGAGTGCAAGACCAACAAGACCGCGATCGAGCTGAACGAAGCCCTCCACGCTCACAACTGAAACTAAGCTTGAAGCTGGAGGCCCGAAGCAGAATGGCTTCCAGCTTCCCTTCCCGCCTCCAGCGTTCAAGCGTGCCATGTCCCTGACCTCTCCCTGGCGTTCCGACTTCCCTGCCCTTTCGGCCCTCGCGGCCGAGGGACAGACCTACCTCGACAGCGCCGCGACCGCACAAAAGCCCCAAGCTGTACTGGACGCCCTGCTTGGCTATTACGCCAGCGGCGCCGCCAATGTGCATCGAGCCCAGCATCTGCCAGGCGAGCGCGCCACCCGAGCCTTTGAAGGTACCCGCACCCATGTGGCGCACTGGTTGAATGCGGCGAGCCCGGCGGAAATTCTCTTCACCCGTGGTACCACGGAAGCCATCAATCTTCTGGCCTATGGCCTGGAACATCTTTTCCACTCCGGCGACGAGATCGTTGTCAGCGCCCTGGAACACCACGCCAACCTGCTGCCCTGGCAGCAACTGGCACTGCGCAAGCAGCTCAAGCTGGTTGTCCTGCCTCTGGACCACCGAGGCCGGATCGACCTGGAGCAGGCGCGCGCGCTGATCGGTTCGCGCACCCGCCTTATCGCGCTGAGCCAGCTCTCCAACGTCCTCGGCCGCTGGCAGCCGCTGACCGAGCTGCTGCCCTTGGCGCGTAGCCAGGGTGCCCTGACCGTAGTGGACGGTGCCCAGGGCGCAGTCCATGGCCGCCACGACGTCCAGGCGCTCGGGTGCGATTTCTACGCGTTTTCCAGCCACAAACTCTATGGCCCGGACGGCGTTGGTGTGCTCTACGGCCGCAGTGACTCGCTAACACGCCTGAAACACTGGCAGTTCGGTGGCGAAATGGTGCATACCGCCACCTACCAGACGGCCGACTTCCACGGCGCCCCCCTGGGCTTCGAGGCCGGCACCCCGGCCATCGCCTCGGTAATCGGCTTGGGCGCAGCGCTGGAGTACCTGAACAGCCTGGACGCCGCCGCCGTCGCCGGCCACGAGGCTGCCCTGCACGCCAAACTGCTGGCCGGACTGGCCGCCCGAGACGGCGTACACCTGCTGGGCGAACCTCAGCTGGCACTGGCCAGTTTCACCATCGAGGGTGTGCATAACGCCGACCTGGCCCACCTGCTCACCGAGCAAGGGATTGCCGTGCGTGCTGGCCATCACTGCGCGATGCCGCTGATGCGGAACCTCGGCCTGCAAGGCGCCATACGTGCCTCTCTAGGCCTCTATAACGACGGCGAAGATCTGGAGCGCTTCTTCAGCGCCCTGGACAACGCCCTGGAACTGCTGCGATGAGCCTGCCGGAACAAGCACGCACAGCCCTGGATACCTTCACCGCTGCGGGTGGCTGGGAACAGCGCGCGCGCCTGCTCATGCAATGGGGCGAGCGACTGGATGCCTTGACCGACGCCGAGCGCAGCGACGCTAACCGGGTGCATGGCTGCGAAAGCCAGGTCTGGCTGGTGGGAGAGATGCGCGATGGCCATTGGTACTTCCGCGCGACCAGCGATGCTCGGCTGATCCGAGGCCTGCTGGCGGTGCTGCTGGCGCGGGTCGAGGGCCTTGCGGCCGAAGAATTGGCGACTGTCGACCTGGCGGCCTGGTTCAACCAATTGGGGCTAGGCCGGCAGTTGTCGCCATCACGCAGCAACGGCCTGAATGCCGTGCTCAAGAAAATGCGTGAGATGGCCCTGTAGGGACGAATTCATTCGCCAAGGCACAAGGCCGATATTCCGCAGGATGGGTAGAGCCCGCGAAACCCATCTACCGGGGTCCGCATGGTTTTCGTTCCTCAACCCATCCTACGAATCAGGATACGTTTCGTTCCGACGGCCTGCGCGCTCCGGCCACCAACTTATCCACAATCCGTGCCGCAGCGACCATGCCGAAAGTGGCGGTCACCATCATCACCGCGCCAAACCCTCCGGCGCAGTCCAGCTTCACGCCTTCACCAACGAAGCTCTTCTGCTGGCACACCGAACCGTCCGGCTTCGGATAACGCAGCTGCTCGCTAGAAAACACGCAGGGCACGCTGTAGGTGCGTCCCGGCGTGCGGGAGAAGTTGTAGTCGCGGCGTAGCGTAGAGCGCACCTTGGCCGCGAGGGGGTCATTGAAGGTCTTGTTCAGATCGGCAACCTGGATCTGCGCCGGGTCCACCTGGCCACCGGCGCCGCCGGTGGTGACAATCTGGATCTTGCGCCGCTTGCACCAGGCGATCAGCGCCGCCTTGGCCGCGACGCTGTCGATGCAGTCGATCACCGCATCCAGCTCGGGAGTGATGTACTCGACCATGGTCTCGCGGGTAACGAAGTCCGCTACGGCATGAACCACGCAAGCCGGGTTGATGGCACGAATGCGCTCGGCCATTACATCGACCTTGGCCTTGCCCACGGCACCTTCGATGGCATGCACCTGGCGATTGGTGTTGGTGATGCAGACGTCGTCCAGGTCGAACAGGGATATTTCCCCCACCCCGGAGCGCGCCAGGGCCTCGGCCGCCCAGGAACCCACGCCGCCGATGCCGACCACGGCCACATGGGCCGCCTGCAACCGGGCAAGTCCTTCCAGGCCATAAAGCCGGGCAATACCGCCGAAACGCTCGTCTGTACTCATGCCAATCACTCCCATCGCCAACCTTCGGGCGGGCGCGCATTATAGGAAGCGCGATCCCTCGGCCCAAGTCCATCGCCGCTGAATGGTGGCCCATAGATTCGGTCACGGTCCGCCAGGGCTATAGTCGCTCGATAACGACAAGGGAGCCGGTCATGCGCAATTTCACCTTCTACAACCCTACCCGCATCCACTTCGGCGAAGGCCAGATATCCAAACTGACGCGGGATGTTCCGGCTGGTAGCCGGGTGCTGGTCACCCACGGCGGCGGCAGCATCTTCCAGAACGGCGTCTGGCAGCAGGTGGAAGAAGCACTGGCAGGCCATCAACTGACCCGATTCGGCGGCATCGAGGCCAATCCACAGTTCGACACCCTGGTCAAGGCCGCCCAGCTGGCCAGGACCGAGCAGTGCGACTTCATCGTCGCAGTGGGGGGCGGCTCGGTGATCGATGGCAGCAAGTTCATCGCCGCCGCTGCCTGCCATGACGGCGACCCGCTGGAGCTGCTCAGCGGCAAGCGCATCACCGCCGCCCTGCCCATGGGGTGTGTCCTGACGCTGGCCGCCACGGGTTCCGAAAGCAACCCGCACGGCGTGGTCACCCATGTCGCCCGCCAAGAGAAGCTGCCCTTCTCTAGTGCCCTGCTCTACCCGCGCTTCGCCATCCTTGACCCGCGCACCACCTTCAGCCTACCTGCACGGCAGATCGGCAACGGCGTGGTGGATGCCTTCGTCCACACCATCGAGCAGTACCTGACCTACCCAGCCGATGCCCCCCTGCAGGACCGTTACGCCGAAGGCCTGCTGCTGACCCTGATAGAAGAGGGCCCGAAGGCACTGGCCAACCCCGAGGACTATGCCGTGCGCGCCAACCTGATGTGGTGCGCCACCCAGGCCCTGAATGGCCTGCTCGGCTGCGGCGTGCCGCAGGATTGGTCGACTCACATGATCGGCCACGAACTGACCGCGCTCTACCACATTGACCACGCCCAGACCCTGGCCGTGGTGTTGCCCGCACTGCTGGCAGAGCGCCGCCAGGTCAAGCGCGAAAAGCTGATGCAATACGCGACCCGCGTCTGGGGCCTAAAGGAAGGGGACGAAGAACAACGCATCGATGCTGCGATCCAGGCCACCCGCGACTTCTTCAAACGCATGGGCGTGCCCACCCGCCTGTCTGAGCACGGCCTGGACGCCGATGTGATCCCCCAGGTGCTGGCACAACTGGAGCGCCACAGCATGACCGCCCTGAGCGAGCGCCGCGATCTCGATCTGGAGGTCAGCGAACGCATTCTGCTCAGGGCGCTGTGAGGCTGACCCGGAACGATCCGAAGCGGCTTTTTGCCACATCGCCCGAACTTCTGGGGCCTCTGGCAAACAAAAGAACGGTCGGAGACAGCCATCTGGCTCTCCGGCTGGTTGCAATCTATACAGCTGTTGGGCGCCGGGGTAGGATTCGCGCCGACCAGCAACCCGCTGGCCCTACCCTAGTTCCAAGCTTCGGAACCCTTGACCTCTATGCCATCGCGTAAATTTGGACTCAACCTGGTGGTCTTCGTGGCAGTTGCCGCGTTGTTCACCGGTATCTGGGCACTTTACAACCGCCCGGTCACCGCGCCGGACTGGCCGGAACAGATCTCCGGCTACTCCTTCTCGCCCTTCCGCGCGGATCAGAACCCCCAGCAAAACCGTTACCCCAACGACGAGCAAATCCGTCAGGACCTCGAGCTGCTGAGCAAGCAGACCGACAACATCCGGACCTACTCAGTCGATGGCACCCTGGCGGACATCCCTCGCCTGGCCGAGGAATTCGGCCTGCGGGTGACCCTGGGCGTCTGGATCAGCCCGGATGAAGAGCGCAACGAGCGCGAGATCGCCAAGGCCATCGAAATCGCCAACACCTCCCGCAGCGTCGTTCGCGTGGTCGTAGGCAACGAAGCCCTGTTCCGCCGCGAAATCAGCCGCAAGGACCTGGTGGTCTACCTGGACCGCGTCCGCGCTGCCGTGAAAGTGCCGGTGACCACGTCCGAACAGTGGCACATCTGGCTGAAATACCCGGAACTGGCCAAACACGTGGACCTCGTTGCCGCCCACGTGCTGCCGTACTGGGAATTCGTGCCGATGGAGGACTCCACCGAGTTCGTCCTGGAACGCGCCAAGGACCTGAAGAAGGCCTTCCCGAAAAAGCCCCTGCTCCTCTCTGAAGTGGGTTGGCCAAGCAACGGCCGCATGCGCGGCGGTGCCGACGCCTCCCAGGCCGACCAGGCCATCTACCTGCGCACCCTGGTCAACGCCCTGAACGCCAAGGGCTACAACTACTTCGTGATCGAAGCCTTCGACCAGCCGTGGAAGGCCAGTGACGAGGGAGCGGTGGGCGCCTACTGGGGCGTCTACAACCTGGAACGCCAGCCGAAATTCGCCTTCGAAGGCCCGGTGATTGCCATCCCACAATGGCGCATGCTCGCGGTGGCCTCGGTAGTCATGGCGCTACTGGCCCTGGCCCTGATGTTGATCGACGGAAGCGCCCTGCGCCAGCGCGGCCGCACCTTCCTGACCTTCGTCGCCTTCGCCGGTGGCTCGGTACTGGTCTGGATCGCCTACGACTACAGCCAGCAGTACAGCACCTGGTTCAGCCTGACTGTCGGCCTGTTGCTCGGTGTCGGCGCCCTCGGCGTGTTCATCGTGCTGCTGACCGAGGCCCACGAACTGGCCGAAGCCGTCTGGGTACGCAAGCGCCGACGTCCCTTCCTGCCGGTACTGGCCGACAGCGCCTACCGCCCGAAAGTCTCGGTGCACGTGCCCTGCTACAACGAGCCTCCGGAGATGGTCAAACAGACCCTCGACGCCCTGGCCAACCTCGACTATCCGGACTACGAAGTCCTGATCATCGACAACAACACCAAGGACCCGGCCGTCTGGGAACCGGTGCGCGATTACTGCGAGCAACTGGGCCCGCGCTTCAAGTTCTTCCACGTTGCCCCGCTGGAAGGCTTCAAGGGTGGCGCGCTGAACTACATCCTGCCGTACACCGCACCGGACGCCGAAGTCGTGGCGGTGATCGACTCCGATTACTGTGTCGACCGCAACTGGCTGAAGTACATGGTTCCGCACTTCGCCGACCCGGAAATCGCCGTGGTGCAGTCGCCGCAGGACTATCGCGACGGTAACGAAAACACCTTCAAGAAGCTCTGCTATGCGGAGTACAAGGGCTTCTTCCATATCGGCATGGTCACCCGCAACGACCGCAACGCCATCATCCAGCACGGCACCATGACCATGATCCGTCGCAGCGTGATGGACGAGCTGAAATGGGCCGACTGGACCATTTGCGAAGACGCCGAACTGGGTCTGCGCGTGTTCAAGAGCGGGTATGCGGCAGCCTATGCGCACGAGAGCTTTGGCCGTGGACTGATGCCGGACACCTTCATCGACTACAAGAAGCAGCGTTTCCGCTGGGCCTACGGCGCTGTCCAGATCATGAAGGGGCACGCCCGCAGCCTGTTCCTGGGGCAGGACTCCAAGCTCAAGCAAGGCCAGCGCTACCACTTCATTGCTGGCTGGCTGCCCTGGGTCGCCGATGGCCTGAACATCTTCTTCACCATCGGTGCCTTGCTCTGGTCCGCGGCGATGATCATCGTGCCGCAACGGGTCGACCCGCCACTGCTGATCTTCGCCATCCCTCCGCTGGCGCTGTTCTTCTTCAAGGTGGGCAAGATCGTGTTCCTCTACCAGCGCGCGGTGGGAGTCAACCTAAAGGACGCCTTCTGCGCCGCGGTGGCGGGGCTTGCGCTTTCGCACACCATCGCCAAGGCCGTGCTCTATGGCTTCTTCACCAAGAGCATTCCGTTCTTCCGCACGCCGAAGATGCGGACCAACCACGGGCTGCTGATGGCCCTGGCCGAAGCACGCGAAGAGGTCTTCGTGATGCTGCTGCTCTGGGGCGCAGCCATTGGTATCGCCATCGTCCAGGGGATGCCCAGTCCGGACGTGAAATTCTGGGTGGCCATGCTGCTGGTACAGTCACTGCCCTACCTGGCGGCGCTGATCATGGCCCTGCTCTCCTCCCTGCCAAAGGGCCAGGAGGAGCAGGAAGAAGAAGTCGCTACAGCCTGATAGCGAGCGAAACCCTTAAACGGCGGCCATTGGCCGCCGTTCTTGCTTTAAGATAACCGCCTTTTCACCCTGTCAGTTTCCGCGCTGCTTTTCGGAGCCTTCCATGCCTGCCCTGTCCCCCACTCTCGAACTCGCCTGCGAGCTTATTCGTCGCCCCTCGGTCACCCCGGTCGACGAAGGCTGCCAGGACATGATGATGCGCCGGCTGGAAGCTGCGGGCTTTCGCATCGAGCGCATGCGTATCGAGGACGTTGAGAACTTCTGGGCCATCCGTGGCGGCGAGGGCCCGGTGCTCTGCTTCGCGGGTCATACCGACGTGGTGCCCACTGGTCCGGTGCAAGCCTGGCAGCATCAGCCATTCGATGCCCTGATCGACGAACAGGGCATGCTCTGCGGCCGTGGCGCGGCGGACATGAAGGGCAGCCTGGCGGCCATGGTGGTGGCGGTTGAGCGTTTCGTCGCCGAGCACCCGCACCACAAGGGCGCCATCGCCTTCCTCATCACCAGTGACGAAGAAGGCCCCGCCCACCACGGCACCAAGGCCGTGGTCGAGCGCCTGGCCGCCCGCGGCGAGCGCCTGGACTGGTGCATCGTCGGTGAGCCGTCGAGCACCTCGCTGGTAGGTGATGTGGTGAAGAACGGCCGTCGCGGCTCCCTGGGTGGCAAGCTGACCGTACGCGGCGTGCAAGGCCACGTGGCCTACCCGCACCTGGCGAAGAACCCCATTCACCTGATCGCCCCGGCCCTGGCCGAACTCGCTGCCGAGCACTGGGACGACGGTAACGCCTTCTTCCCGCCGACCAGTTTCCAGGTCTCCAACCTCAATTCCGGCACCGGCGCCACCAACGTCATCCCTGGCGAGCTGGTGGCGGTATTCAACTTCCGTTTCTCCACCGAATCCACCGTGGAAGGCCTGCAGCGCCGCGTCGAGGCCATCCTCGACAAGCACGGCCTGGACTACCACCTGGAATGGGCCCTGTCCGGCCTGCCCTTCCTCACCCAGCCGGGTGAGTTGCTGGACGCGGTTTCCGCCAGCATCAAAGCCATCACCGGCCGCGATACCACCCCGTCCACCAGCGGCGGCACCTCCGACGGCCGTTTCATCGCCACCATGGGTACCCAGGTGGTCGAACTCGGCCCGGTGAACGCGACAATCCACCAGGTCAACGAACGAGTGCTGGCCAGCGATCTGGACCTGCTGGCCGACATCTACCAGCAGACCCTGGTCCGCCTGCTCGCCCAATGATGCTCATCTGCCCCCTCTGCCAGGGCGCTCTGAGCGCCCACGACCGGGGACTGGTATGCCCGGCCAACCACAGCTTCGACCGCGCGCGCCAGGGCTACTACAACCTGCTGCCGGTACAGCACAAGAAAAGCCGTGACCCAGGCGACAACGCCACCATGGTCGAAGCCCGCCGGCGATTCCTAGATGGCGGCCACTACGCGCCGCTGGCCAACCGCCTGGCTGCGCTCGCGGCCAAGTACGATCCCGAGCGCTGGCTGGATATCGGCTGCGGCGAGGGCTATTACACCAGCCAGTTGGCCATGGCCCTGCCCGCGACCGACGGCTACGCCCTGGATATCTCTCGTGAAGCGGTGAAACGCGCCTGCCGCCGCACCCCGCAGCTGCACTGGCTGGTGGCGAGCATGGCGCGAGTGCCCCTGGCTGATGGCAGCTGCCAATTGCTGGCCAGCGTCTTCAGTCCGCTGGATTGGCAGGAGGCGTTGCGCCTTCTAGCGCCCGGCGGTGGATTGCTGCGCATGGGACCAACCCGCGGCCACCTGCTGGAGTTGCGCGAGAAGCTCTACGACGAGGTCCGCGACTACGACGATCAGAAGCACCTGGCGCAGATTCCGGCAGGTATGCGTCTGGCCCACAGCGAGACCTTGACCTATCGCCTCCACCTGGCCGACGCCGAGGCTCGCGCCGACCTGCTGGCCATGACGCCGCACGGCTGGCGCGCCAATGCCGAGCGCCGCGCAGCTGTGGTGGCAGAAGCCTTCGATGTGACGGTGTCCATTCGCTACGATTGGATCGAGAAAGTTTAGGGAGTCCCCCATGCGCCAACCCGATATCGAGATTTACCTCAAGGACACCGACCAGGACGCCGTGACTGCCTGGCTCAACGAGGCGCTGGGTGCCTGCACGCCCTGGCAGCAAAAGGGACAAACCTTCAAATGCCTGGCGGGAAGCATCCCTGTCACCTGGCTGCCGAAGGCCGTCGGAAAATGGAACAGTCTCTACCTGGAGAGCGACGCCACGCCTTGGGACGATGATCTGGGTTGCGCCCGCGCAGCCTTTGCGGCCCTTGGGATCGAAATCCGCTGTGCGCCAGGTGGCTGGCAGGAAACGCAGGGCGAAGAGGATGCCGACCGCTGGATCAAGGTGAATGCAGAAGGCGAGCAGGAATTCATCTGGCGCACCGATTGAAAAACCGGCTGCCCGGACACAGGAATCACAGAAAGCAAAAGGCCCGTCACTGACGGGCCTTTTGTTTTTGAGTCTCAGACCTTGGCGACGTCTTCCGCCTGCAGGCCCTTCTGACCCTGGATCACGGAAAACTCCACTTTCTGGCCTTCCAGCAGAGAGCGGTGACCCTCGCCGCGGATAGCGCGGTAGTGAACGAACACATCAGGACCGCTTTCGCGCTGAATGAAACCATAGCCCTTGGCGTCATTGAACCACTTGACGGTTCCGACCTCACGATCAGCCATTACTGCTCTCTCCAACTCGCAATTTTGTTGTTTGCCCCCCTTTACTGGGGGTTTCGACGGTGCGGTAAAGACGTTCTTCTTGTTATATCCAACCCCGGCGGAATCAAGCTTGGAGCGGGTATTCGAATGGCGTTCTTTTTATGACCGCGACCGGAGTATACGACAAGAGTTCGCGCTGAAAAGCACTTTTTTATGACAGTGCAGGAAGGCCGTGCCACGCGGGCTGGACGCCCTTTTTTGGTTCTTTGGAAGTACAAAATGGGGCATAAGGAGAGGCGGAAATGAACGGTCCATTGTCCGATTTACCGCCGTCCTTCAATAACTTGCACTACTTGGCGGCAAGTACATCCTCGAGCCTCTTGGCCAGTGCCTGATACTGGAATGGCTCCAGTCGATAGGCCCAATCCAGTTTGCCCGGCACTTGGTCGTTGCTCAGCTTCTGCCTGTCCTTGAGTACCAGCCAGGGTTGCTCGCCCTGGCCGTAGACCTCGCCACGCAACTCGCCACCGTCGAAGGTAGAAAGGCTGAACACCAGCATCGGCTTGCCCTTGAACTGCACCTGCGCCAATGGAGCGTTGTCGGCGAATTCCAGGCCAGCGAAGAGGGTGGCCATACCATTGGCTGCAGCCTCGTAGGCCAGACGGCGACCCTTCGGCAGTTGCTTGAGCTTGAGATTGGGCTCCTCAGCCGAGTCGCGGTAGACGGTCAGGCGGCTGCCGTTCGGATAGACCACCTCCACCTGCCGGACACTGGAAAACGGAATCTCGATCACTCGGCGATCCAGCCAGTTGAGTTCGGTCTGCGGCATCGGCATGGCCTGGTCGACCAGCCACACCTGGTTGTCACCGTAGCGACGAACCAGTTGCCCCTTGCCCTGCTGTGCGGGCTTGCCGACCAGCAACTCCAGAGGCGCTTCGCTGCCGCGTTCCAGCGTGATCCGCGTGCCCTGCTCCTCGACGCTGCCCTTGTCGGCCAGTCCGACACGGCCATGCAATTCGGGATTGGCGGTCTTGGCTTCCACCTTGCGCGCTTCCGTCAGCGCCCGTAGCAAGGCCGACACAGGTTGTCCCGCTGCCGGGTAGTCGGCCTTGGCCGGCAGTACCCAGACACCGTCCTTACGTACCAACTGGATATCGGGCTGCCCGGGCAGTCGCACGTCCAGCGTGGTCACCCCTGCCGACTCGCCTTGCAGCTCGGGCAGCCATAACTCGCGGCTGGCGCTGGATGGCTGCGGTTGAGGCCGCGAGCCGTCCTGCTGGATGAAGTAGGCTGCCGTCAGGCCAGCGGCCAGCAGGGCAAGAAAGATCAGACCTTTGCGTCCCATGCTGCTCCCCTTATGCCTTGCGCCGACGGCGCCAGAACCACAGCACCAGCACACCCAGGGTCAACACCAGCGGCACCAGGGCGATATTGATGAATTTCAGGGTGCGTCCCAGGTCTTCGATGTTGGCATTGAGCTGGAAGCGCACATCGCGCAGTTCCTTGCGAATGCGCAGCTTCTCCTGGACGAACTGCTGCAACGCAGTCTGCTGTTCCGGGGTCAGCTCCAGGGCCTTGGCGGGGTCCTGGCTCTGTTGCAGCGATGCCAGCTTCTGCTCAGTGTCGGCCAGCCGCTGCTGGAGTTCCTGCTCCTGTTCGCGGAACTTCACCTCGGCTTCGCGCTGGAGATTCTCCACGACGTCGAACGGACGGCTGAAGCGGCCACGCGAGCGCACGCTGATCAACGCATCGGAACCGGCCAGGTTATCCAGCGCGTTGATGGCGAAGCCGGAGTTATCGGCCCAGGGTTGCGGTACGCGCTGGCCGAAGAAGTCCTGCACCTGCACCCACATGCGGTCACTGAGGATATCGGTGTCGGCGACAGCGATCACATTGATGTTCGCTGCTGACTTCAGGCCATCCTTGCGCCCTTCGATACCATTGGGGAAAGCCGACTCCGCCGGGCCACTGATGCGTGCGGCCACCGTGTAGCGATCACCCGTGGGCTTGAGTTCGCGAATCAGCTCCTCTGGATCGGCAAGCATGCCGAAGCGTTGCACGTCGAACGGCATCGAGTACTCGGAGCTCTGAATCAGCGGCACGAAGTGGGTCTTGGCGCCATCCAGCGGTTTCAGAATCCCGGCGGTGGCTACGGTAATGTTCTCCAGACCCGCCGTGCTGACATCGCTCTGGTCGAGGCTGTGCCTGGGCAGGTTGAGCCATGCGGCATGACGCGCCGGCGGCTTGTCCTGGCCCATGCTGACCGACATGGCATTGGCGCCGTCGCCAAGCACCTTGCCAGGCACCATCTGCAGGCCCCAGGCCTTGAACAGGGAATCCAGATCGGAGGACTTGTCGCCGCCGGGCTCACCCGGCATCTCCATACCGCTGTCGGCCTCGCTCCAAGGGTCGACGAAGGCCAGCAGCTTGCCACCGCGCAGGACGAACTGGTCGATGGCGTACTGGGTTTGCTCTGGCAGGTTCTTCGGATGCACCAACAGCAGCACCGAAACCTTCTCGGGAATCTGGTCGATGTCGCTCTTCAGGCTCTCGATCTGGAACAGCTGACGAATCTCCTCCATCACCATCCAGGCCGGGGTCGGCTGGCGGCTCATCATGTCGAAACCGCCATTGAGCTGCAGCCCGGAGAGCACACCCACCACGGGTCGCTCCGGCTTGGCCAGGCTCTGCACCAGGCGACTGATCTCGTACTCGAGGAACTCCTCCTGGTCCAGCGGGAAGAACGGGATGATCTGGGTGTCGTCGACGCCGTTGGTACCGGCCAGCCCGAAGTAGACCTGGTCACCCCCCTGCTGAAGCGGCACAGCCTGCAGACCGAATTCGGCGGCCTTGTCCTCGTCCTCGGAGAAGGGTTCCGGGTCGACGATGTGCAGCCTGATCTTGCCGTCGGCGGCCCGCTCATAGGCCTTCAGCATCTCCTCAACCCGCCGCGCGTAGTTACGCAGTACCACCAGATCCTTGGCAGTCTTGTCGGAGTAGAAGAAGTAGAGATTGATGGGCTCGTCGATCTCGCCAAGGATCTTCTTCGTCCCGTCGGAGATGGTGTAGAGCTTCTGTTCGGTCAGGTCGACCCGCGCGTTGGTCAGGGTCAGCCCGGCGAGCATGTTGAACGCCAGGAAAGCCAAGGCGATCAGCAGCAGCCCGGCACTGGAATACATCAGTTTCTTCATGTTCAGTCGGCCTTCTTCAGATCGACCACCACGGCAGTGGCGGCTAGCCAAGCGGCGATCAGGGTGACGAAGTAGAGCAGGTCACGCAGATCGATCACGCCCTTGCTGATGGCATCGAAACGGGTCAGGAAACTCAGCGAGGCCACGGCATCCAGCAGCCATTGGGGTGCCCAGGCGCTGAACGCGTCGAGCACCAGCGGGAAGCCGCTGACGATGAACAGGAAGCACACGCTGACGGCGAGAATGAAGGCGATCACCTGGTTCTTGGCCAGCGCCGACATGCACGATCCAATGGCCAGGAAGGCACCCGCCAGCAACCAGCTGCCGATATAGCCGGTAACGATGGCGCCATTGTCCGGCTCGCCCAGGTAGTTGACCGTGAGCACCATCGGGAACGTCAGCAGCAGCGCCAGCCCGGAGAAGGCCCAGGCAGCGAAGAACTTGCCGGTGACCGCTTCGAAACGGGTGATGGGTAGGGTCATCAGCAACTCAATGGAGCCGGACTTGCGCTCCTCGGCCCAAAGGCGCATCGCGATGGCCGGCACCAGGAACAGGTAGAGCCAGGGGTGAAAATTGAAGAACGGCGCGAGGCTCGCCTGGCCGCTTTCGTAGAAGCCGCCCAGATAGAACGTGAAGACCCCGGAGAGCACCAGGAAGATCACGATGAACACATAGGCCAGCGGGGTGGCGAAGTAGCTCGCCAGCTCGCGTTTGAAAATCACCGGCAACTGCCTCATGCCGCTTCTCCCCGGGTCAGTCGGCGGAATACTTCGTCGAGACGGCCGCGCTCCACGTCCAGCTCCTTCACTTTCCAGCCACGCTGGTGAATCAACTGGTTCACCTGCGGGAAGATCACCTCACCCGGCTTGGCCAGGATGGTCAGGCCACCTTCGATGGCGTTCTCCTCGATACCGGCAACGCCCGGCAGTACGGCCAGGGCGAGCATGTCCAGCGGCTCCTCGGCTACCAGGGTGACAGCCTGGTGATAGCGCGAACGGCTTTCCAGTTCGAACGGGGTGCCGTCTGCCACTACCTTGCCGGAAGCGATCACCAGAGCGCGGGTGCAGACCGCCGCGACCTCTTCGAGGATATGCGTGGAGATGATCACGATCTTGTCGCGGGCCAGACTCTGGATGAGCTGGCGGACCTGGTGCTTCTGGTTCGGGTCGAGTCCGTCGGTAGGCTCGTCGAGAATCAGCGCGCGCGGGTCGTGGAGTATGGCCTGAGCCAGGCCGACACGACGCTTGAAGCCCTTGGAGAGCGTCTCGATGGACTGGCCACAGACATTCTCGAGCTCGACCTGGCCCACCGCCCGGCTTACCCGCTCCCTTTTCTCGGCACCGCGATAGCCACGGACCTCGGCAATGAACTCGAGGAAGCCGCGCACGGTCATGTCGCCGTAGCACGGGGCACCTTCAGGCAAATAGCCGATTTCCCGCTGAGCCCTGAGTGTCTGGGTCTGGATATCGAAGCCGAAGATGCTCGCGGTACCGGAGGTAGGCGCGTGGAAACCGGTAAGCATCTTCATCGTGGTGGATTTGCCTGCGCCGTTGGGGCCCAAAAACCCCAGCACCTCCCCAGGTGCGACGCTGAAGGACAGATTGTCCACGGCAGTATGGTGCGCAAAGCGCTTGGTCAGATTTGTTATCTCGATCATGGCCTCTAGTCCCGAAGGGAGCAGCCCCTGGCCATGCTGGCCACCGGGGCCTTGCAAAACGCTGGCGGACTATAAGGAGTCCCCCGCAGGCATTGCAAGACAGCCACTTGTGCGAAAAGTTGCAGGAATATTCGGGTAGAAACGACAGCCAGCGGCTTTTTGCGACCCGGCGGCGAATACGGCAAACTAGCCGCCCCGAGCAATCGCTCGTTTCACAGCATTACCCCCGTCATGACCCGCTCCCCCTTCCGCCGCCTTGCCTTTGGTGCCCTGCGCCGCCTGCTCTACATCTGGGTGCGCTCGGAGACCATCAACCAATCCGCCTTCACCTTGAAGCTCGACCGCAGCAAACCGGTGCTCTACGTACTGCAGCAACCGTCGGCCAGCGACCTGGCGGTGGTGGACCGGGAATGCACCAAGGCCGGCTTGCCTCGTCCGGTGCTGCCGGTGGCGGTGGGCGACCTGCTGGAGCCAGCCGCGTTCTTCTACCTGTCGCCGGAGCCGGGCTGGCTTGGCGGCCAGGACAAGCGCGGTGCCTCCCCCACTCTGGTACGGGTGTTGGGCGCCATTCAGCAGAATGCGGTGGAGGATGCGCAGATCATCCCGGTAACGGTTTTCTGGGGGCAGTCGCCTGATCGCGAAACGAGCCCATGGAAGCTGCTGTTCGCCGACAGCTGGGCGGTAACCGGACGCCTGCGCAAGCTGGTCAGCATCCTCATCCTCGGCCGCAAGACCCGCGTGCAGTTCTCCGCCCCGATCCACCTGCGCGAGCTGGTGGCGCAGGACAAGGGCCCGGAGCGCACCCTGCGCATGGTCAACCGCATCCTGCGGGTGCACTTCCGCAATCAGAAAACCGCCGTCATCGGCCCCGACCTTTCCCATCGCCGAAACCTGGTCAAGGGATTGGTACGCGCGCCCATGGTCCGCCAGGCCATGGCCGAGGAAGCCGAGCGCGAGAAGATCAGCCTGCCCACAGCCGAGGCCCTGGCGCTGAAGTACGGCAACGAAATCGCCTCCGATTTCGCCTACACCGCCATCCGTTTCCTCGAGGTCGTGCTGTCCTGGTTCTGGAACAAGCTGTACGAAGGCATCAAGGTCAACCATATCGAAGGCGTGCAAGACATCGCCCAGGGCCATGAAGTCATCTACGTGCCCTGCCACCGCAGCCATATCGATTACCTGCTGCTGTCCTACCTGCTGTTCCGCAACGGCCTGACCCCACCGCACATCGCCGCCGGCATCAACCTCAATATGCCGGTGATCGGCGGCCTGTTGCGCCGTGGCGGCGCGTTCTTCATGCGCCGCACCTTCAAGGGCAACCCGCTTTACACGGCTGTGTTCAACGAATACCTGCACACCCTGTTCAGCCGCGGATTCCCGGTGGAGTACTTCGTCGAAGGTGGGCGCTCGCGCACGGGGCGCATGCTGCATCCGAAGACCGGCATGCTCGCCATCACCCTGCGCAGCTTCCTCCGCTCCTCGCGTCTGCCCATCGTCTTCGTGCCGGTATACATCGGTTACGAGCGCGTGCTGGAAGGTCGCACTTACCTGGGTGAGTTGCGCGGTGCGAGCAAGAAGAAGGAATCCATCTTCGACCTGTTCAAAGTCATCGGCGCGCTGAAGCTGCGCTTTGGCTCAGTGGCGGTGAACTTCGGCGAACCGATCAAGCTGGCCGAGTTCCTCGACCAGCAGCAACCGGACTGGCGCACCGAGGAGTTGGGCCCGCAGTTCCGCCCGGCTTGGCTCAACGACACTACCAATCAGTTGGCCGTGCGCATTGCCCGCCACCTCAACGACGCGGCGGCGATCAACCCGGTCAACCTGGTGGCCCTGGCACTGCTCTCCACCAGTCGCCTGGCCCTGGACGAACGCGCCCTGACCCGTGTGCTCGATCTCTACCTGGCGCTGCTCCGCGCCGTCCCCTATTCGCCCCACGCCACCCTGCCGGAAGGCGATGGCCAGGCGCTCATCCAGTACGTGCAGAGCATGAACCTGCTGGCCGAGCAGAAAGATGCGCTGGGCAAGATCCTCTATCTGGACGAGCAGAACGCCGTCCTCATGACCTACTACCGCAACAACGTGCTCCACGTGTTCGCGCTGCCGGCGCTGCTGGCGTCCTTCTTCCAGAGCAGCGCGCGAATGAGCCGTGAGCAGATCCTGCGCTATACGCGCGCGCTCTATCCCTACCTGCAGGCCGAGCTGTTCATCCGCTGGGACGCCAGCGAGGTGGAAGGCGTGGTCGACCAATGGCTGGCCGCCTTCGTCGAGCAAGGCCTGCTCAAAGTCGAAGGCGACGTGTATGTTCGCCCGGCACCGAGCTCGCGACAGTTCGTCCTGCTGACACTGCTGGCCCGCGCCATCGTCCAGACGCTTCAACGCTTCTACATGTCCATCGCGCTGCTGCTGAACGCTGGGCAGAACCAGTTGAGCGCCGAGGAACTGGAAGACCTCTGCACCGTCATGGCGCAGCGTCTGTCGATTCTCCATGGCCTGAACGCCCCGGAGTTCTTCGACAAGAGCCTGTTCCGGCACTTCATCCAGACCCTGCTGGACCAGCGCGTCCTGCGTCGCGACGAAGCCGGCAAGCTGAGCTACCACGAGTTGCTCGGCGAGTTGGCTGAAGGCGCCGCCAAGCGCGTGCTGCCGGCGGAGATCCGCCTGTCCATCCGCCAGGTGGCACTCGATCGCCAGACCGAGGCCGAGCCGGAAGCCCCAGCAGAAGCCAGCTGACCCCTGCAATACCAGGCCTCCGGGCCTGGCGCCTCCTTTGCGCAGCCCGACCAAGACCGTTCCCACGTCACAATAAGACCGCTCCCGGCAGGCGTACCGGGGTCCCCTCCGTACCATTCGGCACTGCGCCGCTTCGGTCATCCGAGCGTACCACCAGTCCCGAACATGGAAGACCCCGCCCATGCTGCTGAGAACCATCACTGTCGAGAAAGACACCGGAGAGGTGGTCAACGCTGCCGTCCTGTGCAGCTTCGCCATCCCCCTTATCGACCGCAACATCCTCGTCTACACCCTCAACGAAGATGGCCGCAACGGCGCCTCGAAGGTGTACGTGGCCAGCGCCGTACCCCAGGAAAGCGGCTATCGCCTGGCCGGCCTGGAGTCCGAGCAGGAATGGCAGTACGCCGTGCAGGTGCTCAAGCAGATCACCAAGGGAGATGAATCATGAGCACGACTGAAAAGCTGGAATTCCACTTCGTTCAGCTCAAGGGAGAGATCACGGGCGGCGACCAGAAGCCAGCCGTGACAGGCTCGCACCACAACCTGGCCATCAACCGGTCCGCAGTGAACAGGCTGATCGCCACCCGCGAAAGTGCCAACACCGGTGAGCCACTGCCGTCCACCCGCCCACCACTGGTGGAGGAAGCCGTCATCACGGCAACCCCGCCCTCTCCCATCGACAGCCGCTCCCTTGGCGTGGACTTCAGCCTGACCGTTCCCGCTACCGCCGACACCGCCGTTGCGGAGCCCACCCAGACAGCCGAGAAAGCCCTGGAAGTGATCTCGCACGAGCAAAATGAAGTACACACCCGTGATGCGGACGCTGTTGATGACGCGCCGTCCTCGGCAGCCCCCTTCGAGACTGAGCCTGAGCCCCAACCAGAACCAGAACCCCAGCCTGAACCTGAACCCCAGCCCAGGACCGAGGCTGAAAGCCCCCTCGAAATCGAGGACATGCGACATTACATCCCTCAGTCTGGGACGCCCTCATCGATGACCAACACCGAGACCGAAGGGGTAGCCGAGCGCTCCGCAGACAGTCCCCATGCGGCGTTCCTCGGCAGCGATACCGACAGTGTCCTGTACGACGTGCAGAGCACCCTCGACTCCCTCGCGGACATGGCCAAGAGCCTGACCCAGCAGAAACTGGACGCACTGAAGCATCAGGAAAACCTGGAGCAACGCAAGTCGCAGCTGCAGGAGAAGGAGCGCCTCCTTGCAGACAAGGACGAACAACTGCGACTGCTGGAAGCACGCCTTACACGCGAAGTCTCCAATCTGGAACGGAGCACCGAGGACAACGCGCGCGCCCTCGCCGAGCGCAGCGCCGCCCTCAAGGCCCTGGCCGAAAGCGTCGAAGCGCGCGACCGCAGTACCGCCAAGCTTGCCGAAAGCCTGCGCCTGGAGAAGCAACGCAATGATGAGCTGGCCGATTCCCTGGGGCGCCGTGCCGAAGCCCTGGAGGAGCGCGAGGCCGCGCTCAATCGCAAGGACGACGAATTGGCCGAGAAACTCAAGCAACTGATCGCCGCCAAGGACCGTTTCCGCGCCTTGGTCAAGGCCTTCAACGAAACGGTGCAGTTCAACGACACCCTCAACGCCATATCCAGCACGGCACTGGACGACAATCAGCACTGACCCCTCCGCCACATCGCCCCCACTCGGGGGCGATTTCAGTTTCGGGCGTCTTGACCTGGAACCATGGCTCATTGTGCCTGGCCTTCTATAGTGGCATCTGTCGATCCCACATGACCCCGAGGTCCTGATGAAAGCACTGCCCGTGATCCTTGCCGGTAGCCTGCTGGTTGCCTGCGCCGGCCAGCCCGCCAGCGAAACTCGCCAACTGGAAGGCGAAGTCTTCTACCTGCAACGCATGGCCCTTCCCCCGGCCGCGACCCTCAGCGTCAGTCTCCAGGACGTATCGCTGGCCGATGCCCCGGCCATGGAGCTGGCCCGCCAGCAGGGACCGATAGAGGGCCAGGTGCCGCTGGCCTTCCGACTCGCCTACGACCCCGCCAAGATACAGCCCAACCACCGCTACGCGGTAAGTGCGCGCATCGAACTGGACGGCAGGCTGATGTTCATCAGTACCGAGCAGCACTCGGTTAAACTCGACGGATCCGACCCGCAGCCACTTCGCATCAAGGTCGATCCGGTCCGCTGAGCACAAAAAGACCGTCCTCCCCCCTAGCCACAAGGATGCAGCAATGATCCGCTTTGCCACCCTCTGCGCCGGCCTCGCCCTGTCTGCCAGCGCCTTCGCCCTGTCCATCGCCGATCTCAGTCAGTCGGATGCCACTGGCGGCCTGAAGGACGCGCTGACCCAGGGTGCCAAGGTCGCCGTCCAGCAATTGGGCAAACCGGGAGGCTTCGCCGAAAACCCGGACGTCCGCATCGAACTTCCGGGCAACCTCGGCAAGGCCGCCAAGACCATGAAGATGATGGGCATGGGCGCCCAGGTGGAACAACTCGAAGACACCATGAACAAGGCCGCCGAAGCCGCAGTACCGCAGGCCCAGGCAATGCTGGTGGACGCAGTGAAGAAAATGACCGTGCAGGACGCCAAGGGCATCCTCAGCGGCCCGGATGACGCCGCCACCCAATACCTGAACAAGTCCAGTCGCGACCAACTGCGCGCCAAGTTCCTGCCCATCGTCAAGCAAGCCACCGACAAGGTCGGTCTGGCCCAGCAATACAACAGCTTCGCCGGTCAGGCCGCAAGCTTCGGCGTAGTGGATGCCAAGAGCGCCAATATCGAAAGCTACGTGACCGAAGAAGCCCTGGACGGCCTGTTCAAGATGATTGCCGAGCAGGAGGCCAGCATTCGCCAGAACCCGGCAGGTGCCGCCACTGGTCTGGCGAAGAAGGTATTTGGAGCGCTTTGAGCCTTAACCAGGTACTGATGAGCCCGGCGTGATGCCGGGCTTTTTCTTTGAACGACCACCAAGCGCCAGTGAATGAGCGGCCTATCGGATTGGCAATCCGATGTGAATTCACTTGGCCAACACCGCCACCCGCTCATCCCCCAACGCTTCATCCAGCCCTTGGTGGAACCAGCGCAGCGCCTGCTCGAAACGCCCATGCCAGAGCTGCTCGCTGGCGCCGGCCTGAATTCCGGTCTGCACCCGTGCCGCCATGGCGAAGTCCTCCTCCAGGGCCGAGTAGAGAATGGCATTGTTCTTCTCGAAATAACGCTGCGCCTTCTCCGTCGCCGGAGCTTCCGGCAGCAGAGTGTGGCCTAGCACGCGTGTGGCGAGGGGGCCGTCTGGGAACACGGTGGAAAAATCGATATGGTCCGGCTCCACCAGTACCAGGGTGTTGGGCCAGAGGAAATACAGCAGGTTACCGTGGTGCCGCAGGTTCCAGTCACGTTCAGGCTGATCGAGAACCTCACGCAAGTTGCGCTTCACGTAGTAGTTGCGGATATGCCGGTCGAAGCGCTCGAACAGCCCCAGATTGGGCCAGAACAGGTGATCGATGGTGGCCTGGTGAGCCCTGGAGACGTGGTAATTCTCCAGAAAAGTGTCGATGGTCAGCTTCCAGTTCACCGGCCGGCGAATGTCCCGGGGATCGAAGACCACATGATCATCCAGGGCGAAGCTGTCGAAGTCGGCCAGGATCTGCTCGCCGAAGAAAGCATCCATGTCCAGTGCCGGCCCGGGTGAGTGTCGCGCCCACACGGCGCCGAAGCGCTCGGCCACCGGTACCTCAGTGAGGTTCAGGCAAGCCCGGTCTATGCCCTCGAAACCATAGCCGTAGGGGATGCCGCGCAGTTGGCCTTCTGGGTTGTAGGACCAGGCGTGATAGGGACAGACGAATACCCGGTTACGCCCACTGGCATCACCCACCAACTGAGTGCCCCGGTGCTTGCAGACATTGAGAAACGCGCGCAGCCGGCCGTGCTCATCGCGGGTCAGCAGCAGCGGAGCCAAGAGGTCGCGGGTGATGAAATGACCAAGTGGAACCTCGCTGGAACGAGCCACCAAGAGCGGTTCGCGGCGCAGAACCTCGTCGCGCTCGCGGCGGTATCGCTGTTCATCGAGATAGGCGTCCACCGGCAACGATGAAGGCGTCTCGAGGCATTCGGATACGCCCCGCTCTACCAGGGCCAAGGTTCGCTTGAGCAATTCCACCTGGGTCGCATGCTGCATGGGCACCTCTTCTTGTGGCTATTGGCGGTGGCGAGCCCGGCCAGTCTCTGCCTGGCTGGCGAAGACGCCAAGGGCCGGAGAGGAAGTGGCCGCAGGATTGGCAGAAACAGCCCAAATACACATGAAAAAGGCCCCCGAAGGGGCCTTTGTCGTCAGTGGCTGGGCTGGACGTCCGGCGCCAGCACCGGTCTTGTCTGTTCAGCTTCCGCCGGCTTGACCCGGAACCAGGCCGCATAGAGCGCGGGCAGGAACAGCAGGGTCAGGGCGGTGGCGACGATCAGGCCGCCCATGATGGCAACGGCCATGGGACCGAAGAATACGCTGCGCGACAGCGGGATCATCGCCAGCACCGCCGCCAGGGCGGTAAGGACGATAGGCCGGAAGCGTCGCACCGTGGCTTCGATGATCGCGTGCCAGCGATCCAGACCCTGGGCGATGTCCTGCTCGATCTGGTCCACCAGGATGACCGAGTTGCGCATGATCATCCCCGCCAGGGCAATGGTGCCGAGCATGGCGACGAAGCCGAAGGGCTGACGGAATACCAACAGGAACAAGGTCACGCCGATGAGCCCCAGGGGCGCCGTCAGGAAGACCATGGCCGAGCGCGAAAAGCTCTTCAGCTGCAACATCAGCAGCGTTAGCACGACCACGATGAACAGCGGCATGCCGGCGTTCACCGACTTCTGCCCACGAGCGGAGTCTTCAACCGTACCGCCGACTTCCAGCAGGTAGCCGTCCGGCAGTTCGGCGCGGATTGGGTCCAGCGTCGGCGATATGTCCTTGACCAGACTGGCCGGCAGGGACTTGTCGTAGATATCGGCGCGCACGGTGACCGTCGGCAGGCGGTTGCGGTGCCAGATGATGCCTTCCTCGAAGCCGTACTCCAGGGTGGCGATCTGCGACAGCGGCACGCTCTGGCCATTGTCGGTGGGCACGGCCAGGCTCGGCAGCAGGGCCAGTTCCTGGCGTTCACGCACGGTCCCGCGCAGCAGGATCTCGATCAGCTCGTTGTCCTCGCGGTACTGGCTCACCGGCGCGCCGGTCAGCGAGCTCTGCAGGAAGCGCGAGAGATCGGCGGTGCTCACACCCATGGCGCGGGCGCGGTCCTGGTCGATATTCAGCCGCACCACCTTGCTCGGCTCTTCCCAATCCAGGTGCACATTCACCACATGGGGGTTCTCACGCACCTTGTCGGCCACCTGGCGGGCCAGTGCGCGGACTTCGTCGATGTGTTCACCGGAAACACGGAACTGCATCGGGTAGCCCACCGGCGGACCGTTCTCCAGGCGTGAAATGCGGCTGCGCAGGGCTGGGAACTCGTCGTTCAGCACCTGGATCAGCCAGCTGCGGATTTCCTCGCGGGACTCGATGGATTTGGCCAGCACCACGAACTGGGCAAAGCTGGCCGCCGGCAGTTGCTGATCCAATGGCAGGTAGAAGCGTGGCGAACCGGTGCCGACATAGGCCACGTAGTTATCCACACCCGGATGCTCACGCAGCAGTTGTTCCAGGCGCTTGACCTCAGCCTCGGTGTTGGCCAGGGACGAACCCTCGCCCAGTTTGAGATCGACCATCAGTTCCAGGCGACCTGAGGAGGGGAAGAACTGCTGGGGAACGAAACGGAACAGGACGATGGAGGCCACGAAAGCAGCCAGGGTCAGCAGGATCACGGTCTTGCGTCGCCGCACACACCACTCCACCACGCGACGGACTCGCTGGTAGAAGGGTGTGCCGTAGGGATCGTGGCCCTTGTCGCTGCCGCCGTGCTTCTTGGCGTGCAGCTTAGCCAGGTCGGGCAGCAGACGGTCACCCAGATAAGGCACGAACACCACCGCAGCAATCCAGGACACAACCAGGGCGATGGTCACCACCTGGAAGATCGAGCGGGTGTACTCGCCGGTGCCGGATTGCGCGGTGGCGATGGGCAGGAAGCCGGCGGCGGTGATCAGGGTGCCGGTGAGCATGGGGAAGGCCGTGCTGCTCCAGGCGAAGCTCGCCGCCTTGAGACGGTCATAGCCCTGCTCCATCTTGATGGCCATCATCTCCACCGCAATGATCGCGTCGTCCACCAACAACCCCAGTGCCAGCACCAGGGCGCCGAGCGAAATCTTGTGCAGGCCGATGCCGAGGTAGTACATCGCGGCAAAGGTCATCGCCAGTACCAACGGGATCGACAGCGCCACTACCAGGCCGGTGCGCAGGCCCAGTGAGAAGAAACTCACCAGCAGCACGATGACCAGCGCCTCGGTGAGCACGCGAACGAACTCCCCGACCCCGGTCTTCACCGCTGCCGGCTGGTCCGACACCTTACGCAACTGCATGCCGGCCGGCAGGTTCTCCTGCAGGCGGGCGAACTCGCCCTCCAGCGCCTGGCCAAGCACCAGGATGTCGCCGCCGGACTTCATGGACACCGCAAGGCCGATGGCGTCCTCGCCCATGAAGCGCATGCGCGGTGCCGGCGGGTCATTGAAGCCGCGACGAACCTCTGCCACATCGCCGATTCGGAAGGTTCGGTCACCCACGCGAATGGGGAAGTCACGAATCTCCTTCACCGAATCGAAACGGCCGGAAACGCGCAGCTGTACACGATCGCTAGGCGTCTCGAAGAAACCGGCGGTAGCGACCGCGTTCTGCTCCTCCAGGGCTTGCTGTACTGCGGCGAGCGGCAGCCCCAGGGTGGCCAGCTTCACGTTGGACAGTTCGATCCAGATCTTCTCGTCCTGCAGGCCGAGCAGCTCCACCTTGCCCACATCCTTGACCCGCTGCAGCTGCAGCTGGATGCGGTCGGCATAGTCCTTGAGCACGGCGTAGTCGAAACCTTCACCGGTCAGCGCGTAGATATTGCCGAAGGTGGTGCCGAATTCGTCGTTGAAGAACGGTCCCTGGATGCCCGGCGGCAAGGTATGGCGAATGTCGCTGATCTTCTTGCGGACCTGGTACCAGAGCTCGGGAATCTCGTTGGAATGCATGGAGTCGCGCGCAATGAAGGTCACCTGCGACTCACCGGGACGGGAGAAGGAGATAATCTTGTCGTACTCGCCGGTCTCCATCAGCTTCTTCTCGATGCGTTCGGTGACCTGGCGGGAGACTTCCTCGGCACTGGCGCCCGGCCAGTTGGTGCGCACGACCATGGCCTTGAAGGTAAAGGGCGGGTCTTCGCTCTGCCCCAGCTTGGTGTAGGAAATGGCCCCGACAATGCCCAGCAGCAGCATGATGTAGAGGACGATCTGGCGATTCTGCAGCGCCCAGGCGGACAAATTGAAATTCACGGCGCCTTACTCCTTGGCCAACAGCTTCACCGAACGGTTGGCGCGGTCCACCGGCCGCACCTGCTGGCCTTCGCGCAGCACCTGCACGCCGGCCGCCACCACCCAGTCATCGGGTTGCAGGCCTTCGAGCACGGGCACGCGGTCTTCGCCATAGGGACCGACGCGCACTAGGCGACGTTTGAGCGTGGAGTCCTTGGGATCGACCACCCAGACATAGGGCTGGCCCGCTTCTGCAGTCAGTGCCGACAGCGGTACGGAAAGCGGCACCGCGCCGTTGCTGCGGATGAATACGCGAGCGCTCTGGCCCAGCTCTGCCGGGACCTTGTTGTCGGCGAAGGCGACCCGTGCAGCGAAAGTACGGGACTGCGAATCAGCGGCCGGCGCCAGTTCACGGATGCGTGCCGGGAAACGCTGACCGGGCAGCGACCAGAGCTCAACCGCCACATCCTGGCCAACCTTGAAACGGTCGATCGCGTGTTCCGGCAGGCTGATCAGCACTTCGCGTTCACCATCGACGGCCAGGGTGAAGACGGTCTGGCCGGCGGCCACCACCTGCCCGACTTCCGCGCGACGAGCGGCGATCACACCATCCCGGGAGGCACGCAGCACGGTGTAGGCCGCCTGGTTGCTGGCGACGTTGTGCTCGGCCTTGATCTGCTTCACCCGCGCTTCGCCTGCGCGGAAGGTGTTTTCCACGTTGTCGTACTGGGAGCGGCTGATCATCTGGCGATCCAACAGGGTGCGGTAGCGATCGCGCTCGGCGCGAACCAGCTTGAGATTGGCCTCAGCCGCAGCCACCTGCGCCCGGCTCGCCTCCAGTTGCAGGCGCACGTCCTGAGGGTCCAGCTCGGCCAGGGCCTGGTCCTTCTTCACCCGCTGACCTACTTCCACCAGGCGCTTGGCGATCTTTCCACCGATGCGGAAGGCCAATTCCGGCTCATAGCGCGAGCGCACTTCGCCCGGGAAGGTATCCACCGCATCTGCCGCCGGTTCGGGCTGTATCACCATGGCCGGACGAACCGCCTGTTGAACAGGCTCCCCATTGCCGCAGGCCGCGATCAGAAGAGAGAGGGAAAGGGGCAGAGCGAGGGGCAAGGCATGGCGAAACATGATGAATGACCTTTCGCGAAGAGCAGCTGGAATATTTATACTGCTGGGTATAGTAAAAATAGCAAACTCACCAGTCCAGTATTTATAAAGAAATGTCAGACAATTCATTTCCGACCAGCGGCCCAGGCCGTCCGAAAGATCCGGCGAAAAGAAAGGCAATTCTCGAAGCCGCGAAGAATCTTTTCCTAAGAAACGGCTATGACGGCAGCAGCATGGACGCCATCGCCGCCGAGGCCGGCGTGTCCAAGCTGACCGTGTATAGCCACTTCACGGACAAAGAGAAGCTGTTCTCCGCTGCGGTGAAGGCCAAATGCGAGGAGCAGTTGCCAGAGCTGCTGTTCGAGCTACCGGCCGACGCCAGCATCGAGAGCGTGCTGCTGAACATCGGCCGTAGCTTCCATCAGTTGATCAACAGCCGCGAATCCCTCGAACTGCACCGGGTGATGGTGGCCATGGCCAACCAGGATCCGAAGCTTTCACGGATGTTCTACGAGGCGGGACCGCTGCAGATCCTGCAGGAGATGACCGGGCTGCTGGCCCATGCCAACGAGGCCGGCAAGCTGCACATCGACCGTCCACAGAACGCCGCGGAGCACTTCTTCTGCCTGATCAAGGGCGGGCACAACTTCCGCCTCTTGATCGGCTGCGGGGCGGCGCTGGAGGGAGAAGAGGCCGAGTTGCACGTACGGGAAGTGGTCGAGCTATTCATCAGGGCCTACCGGCCCTGACTGAAATAGCACAGGACTGCGAGGCCCTTGGCTGACCTCAGGCGTCGAGCTTTTTCTTCGGATAGATGTCGTAGCGGCTGGATTTGCCCTCCAGCGCATAGCTCGGCTTGGCGCCCTCGATGATCGGCGCCTTGCGCGGGCGCTTCACCACCACCCGGTGGCTGGCCAGGGCCAGGGCGGCCTCCAGCAGCGCCGGCGCATCCTGGTCATCACCCACTAGTGGACGGAACAGGCGCATTTCCTTTTTCACCAGGGCGCTTTTGTCGCGGTGCGGGAACATCGGGTCCAGGTAGATCACCTGGGGCGCCTCCCCCTGCCACCCCCGCATCAACTCGATGGCGTTGCCCTGCAGTAGTCGCATGCGCGCGACGATGGCGGCTGTCTCCAGGTCCCGCCCGGCGCGGGCCAGACCGTCTTCCAGCAGTGCGCCGATCAACGGCTGGCGCTCGATCAGGGTCATCTCGCAGCCCAGGGTGGCCAGGACGAAAGCATCGCGGCCCAGGCCCGCGGTGGCGTCCAGCACCTTCGGCCGAACACCCGGCTGCACGCCGACGGCCTTGGCGATCATCTGCCCACTGCCGCCCCCGAACTTGCGCCGGTGCGCTGCCGCCCCTTCGACGAAATCCACCCGCACCGGGCCTGGCGAATCAGGCCCCAGCTGCAGCAGTTGCAGACCGTCACCACCGAGCTGAAAGGCGAAATCTGCCTCCCCTTCCCGCATCAGCCCCAGGCGCGCCGCCCAGGCCTCCAGCGCTTCGGCATAGGCCGGCTCAAGGGCTTCTGCCCTTACCCTGACGGAATCTTCACTCATGAACCTACACGCCTGATCGGAAAACCCGCGCATTCTGCCAGAGCCGGCAGCCAGCGTCCCCATCAGCCCAAGCGGGAGAGGAGCCTCGACTCAGGGCCCGAACAGGTCGTTGATGCGATCGAACGGGATGGCCTGCCCCATTGCCGCCAGGTTGCCCTGGTGCAATTCTTCGGCAGCACGAAAAAACGCCCCATACGCCACCCGCGCCAGATTGGAACCTACGCTCACCCGCTTGACCCCCAGTTCGGCCAGTTCCTCCAGGCTCAGCTTCAGGCCAGGTGACCCCACCAGCACATTCACCGGCCGTGGCGCCACGGCATGCACCACTTCATGGATCTGTTGGCGAGTGGTCAAGCCCGGTGCATATAGCACGTCAGCCCCCGCCTCGGCATAAGCCACCAGGCGACGCAGGGTGTCGTCCAGGTCAGCACGACCGTGGAGGTAGTTCTCCGCCCTGGCCGCCAGGGTGAAGGGGAATCCAAGGCTGCGGGCGGACGCCACTGCGGCGCGAATGCGCTCGACCGCCAACTCCAGCGGGTAGATGGGATCGTCACTGCGACCGCTGGCATCTTCGATCGAGCCACCCACCAACCCGACTGAAGCAGCCGCACGAATGGTCGCAGCGCAGTCTTCGGGACGATCGCCGTAGCCATTCTCCAGATCCGCCGCCACCGGCAGGGGCGTGGCCTCGACTATGGCGCGGGCATTCGCCAGGGCTTCCTCCCGGCTGACATTACCCTCCGCATCACGCCGGCCGAGGGCGAATGCCAGGCCGGCGCTGGTGGTGGCCAACGCGGAAAAACCTAGATGGGCGAGCATCTTCGCCGATCCGGCATCCCAGGGATTGGGCAGGACGAACAGGCCGGGAGCTCGGTGCAGAGCGGCAAAGGCTTCACCGCGTTGCGCTTGGGTGGTCATGGCAGGCTCCGGAATCAGGGGCAGAGGCCGATAGCCTAGCCCAAGGCTCAGAGGAGGCCGAGTTGTTCGGCCGGCGGTTGCGGCAGCACCAGGGCCGGCAGTCCGGGCAGGCGCTTGCACAGGGCGGCATGGAAGCGCAGGGCCTGGGCTGCAGCCAGGTGGTTGTCCGGCGTGTGCAGGAAGATGTTGGGCGTGAGCCCCTGTTCGATCCAGCCGGCGACCTTTTCCAGCCAGGGTTCGAGGAACGGCTGGTTGGCGTCTAGGTCCGGCCCGCCGATGAAGCGTACTTGAGGACGGGTACTGAAGGCCGTGGGCCGCACGGGTACCCGGGGCTTCTTCGCCTGCGCATGAAGCACCGCCGGGTCCTGTGAACGGACGCTGAACAACGCCCGCGAGTCCAGGCAAATACGCTCAACGCCGCGCTCATGCAGCAGGCGATTGAGCATTCGCTCGGCGTCGCCCTTGTCGAAGAACGCCGGGTTGCGTACCTCCACGGCAATAGGTTGGTGACTGAATTCGTCCAGCCAGGCCGCCAGCTCCCCCAGGCGTGCGGGTCCGAAAGCCGCTGGCAGCTGAAGCCAGAGCGGCATGAGGCGCGTGCCCAGTGGCGAAAGGAGCTGGAGGAAAGTGTCCGTGGCAGCGAACTGGTCGCGCAGATCGCCTTCATGACTGATGTCCCGAGGCATCTTGGCGCAGAAGCGGAACTGCTCCGGCATGGTCTGCGCCCAGCGCTGCAAGGTGTCGGCGGAAGGCCGCGCATAGAAGGTCGTGTTTCCCTCCACTGCGTTGAACACCTGGCAGTAGTGCCCCAGGGTGTCGGCGGGACGCAGGTCGGTGGGATAGAAGTTGCCGCGCCAGGCTGGCTCGTTCCACGACGGGCAGCCCAGGTGATAGGGCAACATCAGGCGTAGAGGTCGAGCCCGAGCACCTCGGGGGCATCGTATTCGGCGGAGAAACTGGCGGTGGCGCTGTAGCTGGCGATGGCCTGCGCAGCACGATTACTGATAGTGCGCTGCTGTTGGATCAGGTCCTGCGGGCGCAGCGGCAAGCTGTCGCCGGAGCCATTACTGGCCTGCACACGACGGGGCTGGGCGGCCTGCTCGTAGCCCTGGGTGGAAGATGGTGTGCTCGGCTGCTCGCGGCGGACCTCCGCCTCACGCTGGATCTCGCGGAAAGGCGTGACCGCGCTGCCCTGACGGGGACTACGCTCCAGCGGATAGGAAGAGGTGAAGCCATCGATGCGCATCGGTTACCGCTCGGCAGTGCTGGCGTTTCGAAATGAGTGCCGGTGGACTCTAGCCACCCGCCCCGGCCTAGGCAATCCGGGACGGAGGGCCGACAGACGCAATTCTAGCGCGGCGCCTTGGGCGTGGCGACGTTGTCGCGTAGGTAGACCGGCTGCGCCTGATCGGCGGGCAAGCCTTCACCCCGTGCCCAAGCGAAGCGGGCCAAGGTCAGCAGATCTTCGGCATGGGGCAACAAAGCCGCTGACTGACCGCTGACCTGAACGGGAATCCGCGCGGCAAAGGTACCCCAGCCGGTGCCCGCGCCGTACCAGTCACCGCTGGCATCGCGCGGCAGCTGGGCCTGTTCGGGCGGCAGCACGGCTTCCGCGCCAGTCAGGCGCATTTCGCCGGCGTCCAGGCGATAGCAGCCCCAGTAGACCTCGTCCATGCGCGCGTCGATGGCCGCAGCCACCTGATCGACACCCTGCTCACGGTGGGAACGCTGAGCCAGCACGGCCAGGTCAGAGACCGGCAACACCGGACGATCCAGGGCAAAGGCCAGCCCCTGGACGACGCCGATGGCGATACGCACACCGGTGAAGGCCCCTGGCCCGCGACCGAAGGCGATGGCATCCAGCGCCGCCAGCGGCAATCCGGCTTCGGCCAGCAGGGTCTGGATCATCGGCAGCAGACGCTGGGCGTGCAGGCGCGGGATCACCTCGTAGTGGCTGAGCACCTTGCCGTCATGCAACAGGGCAACGGAGCAGGCTTCGGTGGCGGTATCCAGGGCCAGCAGAGTGGTCATCGATCAGTCCAGACGCAGGAAAAAAGGCGGGCATTATAAACGCCAACGGCCCGCAAGCGGGCCGTTGGTCAGATACGAAATCCGTCTCAGCTGAGCGCGGCCAGTACCTTGCCAGTGATTTCTTCCACCGAACCAACGCCGGCGATGGCGCTGTACTTCGGGGTGCCTTCAGCGGCAGAGAGCTTCTGGTAGAAATTCACCAGCGGCTTGGTCTGGGAGTGGTAGACGGACAGGCGATGACGCACGGTTTCTTCCTTGTCGTCGTCGCGCTGGATCAGGTCTTCACCGGTTTCGTCGTCTTTACCGGCAACCTTCGGCGGGTTGTGCTCGGTGTGGTAGACGCGACCGGAGGCCGGGTGCACACGGCGGCCGGCGATGCGGCTGACGATTTCCTCGTCGTCCACGGCGATCTCGACCACGTGATCGATGCTCACGCCCGCTTCCTTCATGGCTTCAGCCTGGGGAATGGTGCGCGGGAAACCGTCGAAGAGGAAGCCGTTGGCGCAGTCGGGCTGGGCGATGCGTTCCTTGACCAGGTTGATGATCAGGTCATCGGAAACCAGGCCACCGGCATCCATGACGCTCTTGGCCTTCAGGCCGAGCTCGGTACCAGCCTTGACCGCTGCGCGCAGCATGTCGCCGGTGGAAATTTGCGGAATGCCGAACTTCTTGGTGATGAAACCGGCTTGAGTACCTTTGCCGGCACCAGGGGCCCCCAGCAGAATCACGCGCATCGATGTGCTCCTCAAATATTTTATTTTCAGATCGGTCGGATTCGCCTCATGGGGCCAATCTCAGAATAGGTTTTTCGGCGTCGCTGTCGGGCCAAAAGGACGTTCAAGATACACAGCGCCCCTATAGCGCACAAGACGCCGGAAGTAGGGGCTGGAACCGCCTCAACCGGTATTGCGCAACCCGGCTGCGATACCCGCCACACTCACCAGAAGGGCCTGTTCCAGAGGGCCTTCTACATGTTGCTCACAGCGCCTGGAACGGGCCAGGAGCTCGGTCTGAAGCAGGTGTAGAGGGTCAAGGTAGGTATTGCGCACACTGATGGCTTCGCGGGTCTCCGGGCTCTGCGCCAGAAGCTCGGACTGACCGGTCAGAGCCAGTACCGACGCGCATGCCTGCGACAATAGGTCGCGCAACTGCGCACCCAGGGATTTCAGCTCCCCAGGCACCAGTCGCTCGTCGTAAAGCGCAGCGATATTGGCGTCGGCCTTGGCCAGGACCATTTCCAGCATGTCGATTCGGGTGGCGAAGAACGGCCAGCGCTCACGCATTCGCGCCAACAATGCGGTTTCGCCGCGTTGCTGGGCGTTGGCCAGGGCGGATTCCCAGCCCAGCCAGGCCGGTAGCATCAGGCGTGTCTGGGTCCAGGCGAAGATCCACGGAATCGCTCGCAGGCTCTCCACGCCACCCGCGCGACGCTTGGCCGGGCGGCTTCCCAGGGGGAGGCGGCCCAGTTCCTGCTCGGGTGTGGCCTGACGGAAATACTCGACGAACTGCGGATGCTCACGCACGACCGCGCGGTAGGCGGCCACGCCATCGGCGGCCAGGCGGTCCATGGCAGCGCGCCAGGCCGGCTCAGGCTCCGGCGGCGGCATCAGGGTCGCCTCCAGCACGGCGGCCAGGTAGGTGTTCAGGTTTTGCTCGGCGATACCGGGTAGGCCGAACTTGAAACGAATCATCTCGCCCTGCTCGGTGGTACGGAAACGTCCTGCGACCGAACCCGGCGGTTGCGACAGGATCGCTGCGTGGGCAGGGCCACCGCCGCGCCCCACGGTGCCACCGCGACCGTGGAACAGCAGCAACTCCACCTGATGTTCGCGGCATATCTCCACCAACCGTTCCTGGGCGCGGTACTGGGCCCAGGCGGCCGCCACGGTCCCGGCATCCTTGGCCGAGTCGGAGTAGCCGATCATCACCTCCTGTGGGCCATGCAGCCGCGCACGGTAGCCAGGCAGGCCCAACAGGCGATCAATGGCCGGGCCGGCGTTGTCCAGGTCAGCCAGGGTTTCAAAGAGTGGCACCACGCGGATCGGCCGTTGCAACCCGGCTTCCTTGAGCAACAGTTGCACCGCCAGCACGTCCGAAGGCGCCCCGGCCATGGAGATCACGTAGGAACCGAGGGACGCAGCCGGCGCATTGGCCACCACCCTGCACGTGGCGAGCACTTCGGCGGTGTCGGCCGAAGGACAGTAGTGCGATGGCAGCAGCGGACGTCGGTTGTCCAGTTCGCGCTGGAGGAACGTCAGGCGGTCCTCTTCATTCCACTGCGCGTAGTTGCCCAGCCCCAGGTAGTCGGTGATTTCATCCAGCGCGGCGGCGTGACGCCCGGCGTCCTGACGGATGTCGAGGCGCACCAGGAACAGGCCGAAGGTGACCGCGCGACGCAAGCAATCGAGCAGCGCGCCGTCGGCGATAACGCCCATGCCGCACGCGTGCAACGAGTGGTAGCAAAGCTCCAGGGGCTCCAGCAGCTGGCAGTTCTCATGAAGCACGTCGGCGCTCGGTGGTACATCCCTGTCCAGCGCGGCTTCGGCCCAGGCGCGGGTGGCGCGAAGGCGATCACGCAATTGCTTGAGCACCGCGCGATAGGGTTCTGGATGAACGCCCACCCGCACCCGCAACTCATCGCTGGCCTGCTGCATGGACAGCTCGGCAGCCAGATGGTCGATGTCACGCAGATAGAGGTCGGCCGCCATCCAGCGGGCCAGCAGCAGCACCTGCCGGCTGATGGCGGCCGTGACATTGGGGTTGCCGTCGCGGTCGCCGCCCATCCAGGAAGCGAAGCGCAGAGGCGCGGCCGTCAGTGGCAGACGCAGCCCGGTGGCCTCATGCAGCACCTGGTCGACATGCCTAAGCACATTGGGCAATGCATGCCACAGGGAATGCTCGATCACTGCGAAGCCCCATTTCGCCTCGTCCACCGGTGTCGGCCGGATGCGGCGGATCTCCTCGGTGTGCCAGGCCTCGGCAATCAGGCGCAGGAGGCGCAGGCGCGTCCGCTCGCGCTCGGCGTCGCTCAAGTCAGCGTGGTCCTGGGCGGCCAGTTGCGCCGCGATGGCGTCGTACTTCTGGATCAGCGTGCGGCGGGCAACCTCGGTGGGATGGGCAGTCAGCACCAGTTCGATATCCAGGCGCCCCAGCTGCCGGGCCAACTGTTCCGGGCCATGACCGGCAGTGAGCAAGCGCTGCAGCAAGTCGCCCAGCACACGATCTTCGAAAGGTTGCGGTTCATCCGGGCCGCGCCGGCGGATGCGGTGGTACTGCTCGGCAATATTGGCCAGGTTGAGGAACTGGTTGAAGGCACGAGCCACCGGAAGCAGTTCATCGTCTGTAAGCCCGTCGAGGGTATCGATGAGCTGGCGCTCACCTTGGGCCGAGCCTTTGCGCGCAGCCTTGGCACCCTTACGGATACGCTCGATCTTGTCGAAAAAGGCCTTACCCCGCTGGTTGCGGATGGTATCTCCGAGCAGTTCACCGAGCAGGTGGACATCCTCACGCAGGCGCGCGTCGATTTCGGCCATTACCGTCTCTCCGTTCTGTTTGCGGCCTCCAGATTGCCGAGCGCGCCATAGAGATACAAGGGCGCGACGAACGGCATATCCAGGCGCGTCCGCAAGCTAGTCTGAAGATTAGCCGCCATCACGAATGACGACTCCCGGGCGGCAGAGATCGCCCGGTGCTTCGCAGTCACCCACCACCACGTGGGTAAAGGATGAGGTGTCTATGAAGATCCGAGAACTAGCCCGCCATTGGGAGCAAAACGCCAAGGGTCGCCTGACCCGTAGCGAGTACAGCATTCACCTGGACCTGGAGTCCGCCGCACGCCTTGCCGCGTTGTCCGAGATGTATCCCAAGCGCAGCGTCGAGGAACTGATCGGCGAACTGGTAGGCGCCGCCCTGGAAGAGTTGGAAGCCAGCTTCCCCTACGTCAGGGGCAGCCAGGTGGTCGCTACCGATGAACAGGGCGACCCGCTCTACGAGGACATAGGGCCGACGCCGCGTTTCCTGGCCCTTTCACGCCGTTACCTGCAGCAACTCAGCGATCAGCGCGACAGCACCAACCACTGATCGAGCGCTGAGGTCGTCAACCCCGTCGATGCACGCCCGGTACGTGCAGGTGGCCGGCGTGCGCGCATTCCTCGCTGGTCACCGGCGGCGGCCCCGGTTGCTCCAGTTCGCGGAGAATGCCGCAGGCCTCGCTTGCGCCCTCCCCGCTGCAGTGCGCGCGCAGGTCATGGAGCTGGTCGCGCAGTGACTGCAGCTCAGCGATGCGCACCTCCACATGGTGCAAGTGTTCCTCGATGAGCCGGTTGGCGGTGCCGCAATTGGCCTCGGGATGATCGCGCAAGGCCAGCAGGGCGCGGATTTCCTCCTGGGTCATGTCCAGCGAACGACAGTGGCGGATGAACGACAGCCGCTCCACGTGGACCGTGTCGTACTGCCGGTAGTTGCCCGCGCTGCGCGAGGGTGCCGGTAGCAGGCCTTCGCGCTCGTAGTAACGGATGGTTTCCACCGGGCAGCCGGTGAGGGTGGCCAGTTCGCCGATCTTCATTGCCGGACTCCGCTTGACTCTGTAGTTGCTACAGGGTGTGCAATGGCCACCGACGCGTCAAACAGGAATTGACCCATGAGCCACCATTGCTGCCACGACCATGAGCATGCGCCCCGCTCCGCCGCACCGGAACTGGCCACCGTCGCCGCTACCGCCGAGCCGCGCTGGAGCAGCCTGCGCATAGATGCCATGGACTGTCCCACCGAAGAGCGCCTGATCCGCGATGCCCTGGGCAGGGTCCCGGCCATCGAAGAACTGGAGTTCAACCTGATGCAGCGCCTGCTACGCGTGCGTCACCGCTTCGACGACGTGGAGCCGCTGCAACGCCTGATCGAGAGCCTCGGCATGCAGGCCGTGCCGCTGCGCGAAGGCGCTCCCGCCAGCGCCCCGCAAGAAGCGAAGAAACCCTGGTGGCCACTGGCCCTTGCCGGTCTGGCTGCACTGGCGGCGGAAGTCTGCGAGTGGTTCACCCTCACGCCCGAGTGGATGGTGGCGGCCCTGGCCATCCTCGCCATCCTCGGCGCCGGCCTGCCCACCTACCGCAAGGGCTGGATCGCCCTGAAGAATCGCAACCTGAACATCAATGCCCTGATGAGCATCGCCGTCACCGGTGCGCTACTGATCGGCCAGTGGCCGGAAGCGGCCATGGTCAGCGTACTGTTCGCCATCGCAGAACTGATCGAGGCACGCTCTCTGGAGCGAGCGAGGGACGCAATTCGCGGCCTGCTGCAACTGGCCCCCGAGCAGGCCACGGTTCTCGAGGCCGGCCAGTGGTGTGAACGCCCAGCGCGTGACGTAAAGCCCGGCGCCCGCGTGCGGGTACGTCCCGGTCAACGCATCGCCCTCGACGGCGAAGTACTGAGCGGCCGATCCAGCGTCAACCAGGCGCCGATTACCGGCGAGAGCCTGCCGGTGGAAAAAGACCTGGGCGACCCGCTGTTCGCAGGCACCATCAACGGCGAGGGCGAACTGGAATACCGCGCCACCCGCGCCGCCGACGACAGCACCCTGGCGCGCATCATCCACGCCGTGGAAGCCGCGCAGGGCTCGCGGGCACCGACCCAGCGCTTCGTGGACCAGTTTTCGCGCATTTATACGCCAGTGGTGATCCTCATCGCCGTACTCACCGCCCTGCTGCCGCCCCTGATGTTCGACGGCGCCTGGCTGGACTGGCTGTACCGCGCCCTGGTGCTGCTGGTGATCGCCTGTCCCTGCGCCCTGGTGATTTCCACCCCGGTGACCATCGTCAGCGGCCTGGCAGCGGCGGCCCGTGGCGGCATCCTGATCAAGGGCGGCGTGTTCCTGGAGCTGGGCCGCAAGCTGGCCTGGATCGCCCTGGACAAGACCGGCACGCTGACCGAAGGCCGTCCTCGCCAGACCGACATCCAATTGCTGCACACGGATGAACACGATCCCCGAGCCGTGGCCGCCAGCCTGGCGGCGCGTTCGGACCACCCCGTGTCCCAGGCCGTAGCCCGTGCCGCCGAAGACGACGGTATAGCGCTCTACGCTGTGGATAACCTGGCCGCCCTGCCCGGCCGCGGCGTCACCGGTCTGGTCGAGGGCCGCACCTATCACCTGGGCAATCACCGCTTGGTGGAGGAGCTCGGTCTCTGTTCATCGGCGCTGGAAGCGCGCCTGGACGCCCTGGAAACCCAGGGCAAAACGGTGGTGGCGCTGTGCGGCGAGGACAGCGTGCTGGTCCTGTTCGCCGTCGCCGATACGATGCGTGACAGCAGCCGCGAAGCCATCGGCCAGCTCCATGAGCTGGGCGTGAAGACCCTGATGCTCTCCGGCGACAACCCGCACACCGTGCAGGCCATCGCCAGCCAGGTGGGGGTAGACGATGCCCGTGGCAACCTGCTGCCGGAAGACAAGCTGGCGGAAATCGGCCTGCGCCAATCCTCAGGTGTGCCGGTCGGCATGGTGGGTGACGGCATCAACGACGCCCCGGCCCTGGCACGAGCGGACATTGGCTTCGCCATGGGCGCCGCCGGCACCGATACCGCCATCGAAACCGCCGGCGTTGCCTTGATGGACGATGACCTGCGCAAGCTGCCGCAGTTCATACGCCTGTCGCGCCGGACCCACGCGGTACTGATGCAGAACATCACCCTGGCCCTGGGCATCAAGGCGGTGTTCCTCGCGCTTACCCTGATGGGCCAAGGCACCCTGTGGATGGCGGTGTTCGCCGACATGGGCGCCAGCCTGCTGGTGGTGTTCAACGGAATGCGCTTGCTGAGGGCGGAACGTTGAAGAGAACACCTGCGAAACCCATCGATCCGATGATGGGTTTCGCTCCGCTCTACCCATCCTACAAACTCCCGGAAGTCGAGGGGTGACGGGCAAGACCGGCCGGTCCCTCCCGGCAACCTACTTCAGGGTGTCCTGATAGATCTTCACCATATCCACCCCAAAGGCCACCAACAGCACCTCACGCAGACGGCTGCCCACCGGCCTGGGCCGCTGCAGCTCGGCCACAGCAATTCGCGCCGCTGCCTCCAGCGGATAGCCGTACACCCCGCAACTGATCGCCGGAAAGGCGATGCTGCCCAGCCCTTCGGATTCGGCCAGGGCCAGGCTGTTGCGGTAGCAGTTGGCGAGGAGTTCGGGTTCGAGGCGAGTGCCGCCGTGCCAAACCGGCCCGACGGTGTGGATCACGAAGCGCGCCGGCAGGCGGAAGCCCGGGGTGATGCGTGCCTCGCCAGTGGGGCAGCCGCCTAGCGTGCGGCAGTGGGCAAGGAGCTCGGGGCCGGCGGCCCGGTGGATGGCGCCGTCGACGCCACCGCCGCCAAGCAGTGAACTGTTGGCGGCATTGACGATGGCGTCGACGCTCAGGGTGGTGATATCGCCCTGCCAGATTCGAATGTCCATGACGGGTACCTCCAAACGGAGGCTAGCCTCTTATTTGACCTCTTGCGGGGTCTCCTGCCCCATGCAGCGCACCGCCTTGCGCTTGTTGTCCACCAACACGCCGGTCAGGCCCTTCTGCTGGGTATCGAACAGCACCAGCACGCCGTCGATGCACTGAGCGACCTGCGGGGCAGCTTCCAGGGAAACCTTGTAATCCTCGCCCGGGATGGTCTTGAGCATTGTGAAGTCGGACAGCAACAGGGCGTCCTCCGGCTTGGCGAAGTGAAGGTAGCCGTAGTACCAGAGCACCATCACGGTGCCGACAATGCTGCCGATGCCGGTGAGGATCAGCGGAATGGGGTTGCGTTCGCTCATTGGGGACTCTCTGTATTCGGGACTTCAGCCAGCCGGCGCAGTCCGACGAAGCCTTTCGGGTCTTCGAGGTAAAGCAGCATGACCTGCCGCCAGGTGGGGTCGGCGAAGGTCTGCACATGGCCGCCGCGGACCGGCTGGAACACCCGCGGCGGGGGCGCAGCTTGATACAAGCGCACGCCGTTGGAAAGAGGCACCACCGGATCGTCGATGCTGTGGTAGATCAGCATGGGCAGGCCTTTTAGCTCGCCAATGGCACGTATGGCGCTGTCACCATCCGGAATCAGGAAGGACAACGGTACCTGCAACGGCCAGGTGATCAAGGCGTTGGAGAGGCTGTATTGGGCCACTTCGCGGTAGCTGGCGGGCACGCCGTCCAGCACCAGCGCCCTGAGTTGCTCGCGCCGCGCAGGGTTTTCGGCAAGATAATGCACCGCCAGCGCGCCGCCGATGCTCTGCCCCAGCAACACGACCGGCTTGCCCTGGACCTCCGGCGCCTGGTCGAGCCAGGCGAAGGCGGCCTCGATGTCCTGGTAGATCGCCGGCAGGCTGGGCGAGCCTTCGGAGCGGCCATAGCCACGGTAATCCAGTAGCAGCACCTGATAACCCTGCGCCGGCAACCACCAGCTGCCGCCCAGGTGGCTGGCAACATTGCCGCCGTTGCCATGCAGATGCAGCACCGTGCCCTTCACTTCCACACCCGGTTTGGCTGGCAACCACCAGGCATGCAGGCGCGTACCGTCAGCGGCGGTCAGGTTGATGTCGTGGTACGCCAGCTTGGCCTTCTCCGGGGTGAAGGGCAGGTAGCGGTCGGGGTAGAACAGCAGGGCGCTGCAGCCTTGCAGGATCAGGACGAAGAGGATCGGCAAGAGGCGGGAAGCGGGCATGTGCATTTCCTTCCTGAAACATCACAGGCCAGCCCTGCGGGCTGGTTGGCGAATGATTTCGCCCCTACAGGGTTCGTGCCGCCTTGCAGGGGGAGTGCCTTCGCCCCTACAGGCAGGTCAGAGGATGTTGGCGTAGTCCGCCTCGATACGGTCCAGGCTCAGGTGGTTGAGGAAGTTGGAGAAGCACATCCAGGCCGACAGCGCGTTGAGGTCGCGGAACTGCGGCGGCAGGTATTTCGGTGGCACCACCAGCCCCTCGTCCACAAGTTGGCGCAGGGTGCGGGTGTCTTCCAGGGTGGTCTTGCCACAGAACAGGAGAGGAATCTGCTCCAGCTTGCCTTTGCGCACGGCCAGCTGGATGTAGTTGTAGATCAGGATGAAGCCCTTCAGGTAGGACAGGTCCTTGGTGAAGGGCAGCCCGCCCGGCAGCGAACCACGGAAGGCGCGGCTGGCGCTGCCGTAGCTCTCTTCCATGCTGTAACCCTGCTCGCGGTAGAAATGGTAGACCTCGAGGAAATCCGCGCCCTCCTCCGCCATGTGAATGGCGCGGGTGCGGTTGGTCAGCCGGCGCAAGCGAGTCGGGTAGGAGGCGAAGGCGATGACCTCCATCAGGATCGCCAGGCCTTCTTGGGTCACGGTCGACGACGGCGGGCCTTTGGAGAGGAAGGTGCAGATCGGCTGATTCTGGCCGTTCAGGGTGGTCCCCACATGTACCAGCCCTTCGTGGACTTCCAGGGCACGCACGTCGCGCTCATTGAACATGGCGTCGGCACGCACCTTGATGTAATCCGCCCCGGCCGCGGCATCCGCGACTATGCCGTCAGACTCGAACACGCGGATGGTGTCGTCGCCGAACACGGCCGCCAGCCGACTCTGCAGCAAGCCCACGGCGTCCTTGGCGGTGAGGGTCTTGGCCTCGTCCTTGAGGTCGCCGCGATGGGCGATGTTGTTCAGGTAGTCCGAAAGCATCAGGCCTAGGTCGGCCAGGGTCGGGTCGCCGGCATGGAAGGCGTCGGAGGCGGCACCATAGAGTTCCTGGGAAATCAGGCCGAAATCCGCGGTGCCGCGTGCTTCGAGCATGCGGATCACCATGCGGTACTCCTTGCACATCCGCCGCATGATCTGCCCCACCGGGTTGAACTGGCCCAGGTGACGGGTGATATCGCGCTCGATGTTCTGGAATTCCAGCTTCTTCTCGACTGAGTCGAAGGCCAGTGGGCGGCTGTCGTAGTAGGCGCGGTCCACTGGGGGCATGGCCTTGCCCTTGTGCTTGAGGAAGCCCTGGCGGACGCTGTCGTCCCACTTCACGGCGTCCAGCACGCGGATCGGTGTCTGCGCCTGGACGATACGGTCCGATAGCGCGCGAATGGTCTTCTGGTAATCGTCTGGCAGCTTGCGGCGGGTCATCGGTTGCTCACTCCTCGGTCGCGCGCTGGTACCGCGCCACTTCGACGAAAACGTCGGAGTTGGCGGGGTCGTCCAGCCAGCCGAAGACCACATCCAGCGGGCTGGTGATGAGCACGCCGTCGCCTTCCGGCATTTCCACGACCTGCCCCTGGAATTTGCCGTCCTGCATTTCCTGCTCGAAACGTTCGACATCCAGGTTGTAGACCACCAACTCGTTGTCGGTGGTCAGCTCGAATCCAGCGATGGCGAAGTTGGCACCAAGCGTCTTCGGCAGACCGGCCGAAAGGTACCAGCGGCGTCCATGGTGGGCGACGGTGAAGCCGAACTCCTCCATGCCCTCCAGGTTGTCCTTGCTGCCCTCGAAGCTGCGTGCCTTGTACAGGTTGGAGCCGGCGCGGCTGACCTCCAGGTACTGGCGCTCGCCCCACTCGTCCTTGCGGGTCCAGTCCCCGAGAAGTGGCATGGGTGCCGGCTCGTTGGCCGGGATCGGATCCTTGAAGGTGACCAGGCAGCCGCCCAACAGCAGGAAGGACAGGGCAACCACGGCACGCCAGACTTTCATTTCGCTCTCCTTGTGATAACGAAAAACCCCGCCTCGGCGGGGTTCGATCTATGCGCCTACAGTCCCATCACCAGGTAAAGGTAGCGTTTCAGGACGGCTCGCATCTCGTCGATGTCGAGGTTTTCCACCCCGTCGAGGAGGCCCTGATATTCCATCCGCAGAATGACGGCCGTCAACACCTTGGCGTCTTGAGTTGGCTCGGCCGAGCCCAGAACCTGGAAGAAATGCTCCGCGCCCTGCGAGAGTATCCTGCGATGTGCGTCAGCAAGATTACGCAGGCCGGCGTTGAGCAGCGCTTCCTGGCGGAAGGCGTGTTCGGCGAGCAACTGGTCGCGGTTTTCCTCCAACTGGCTGCACACGTACTGGATGGCCAGCTCGACGATCTGGTCGGTCATCGCCCGGCGCGAGTCACCGTCGCGGCTGAGCACCGCAGCCATGGCCTGGAGGTCATCCTCCACGCTGGCCCAGAAGGCCGCCATCACCGCCGAACTGCGCTCCACGAACTGGGCGAAGGTGTCGGTGATGAGGTCGTTGATGTCCTTGAAGTAATAGGTGGTGGCCGATAGCGGCACCTGGGCCTCGGCGGCCACGGCGCGATGGCGTACGGCACGCACGCCGTCACGGACGATGATGCGCATGGCGGCATCGAGGATCGCCTGGCGGCGCTGTTCGCTGCCCTGGCGGCTGGCCTTGCGGCCCTGGTACTTCACGCTTTCGGCTACCGCGCTGGCCACGCGGGCAGCACTGTCACTGCGGGACGACTGGTTCAAGACAGGAAACCCTCCGATCTCACTCAAGGTGAAAGTGTTGACCATTTATCCGGCTATTCAATGCTGGGATGGGCAAGATTAAGGCTCTGTCGACCCTGACGAGCGCCAAGTAGGAGCGGCTCCGGGGCAAAAGGTTCGCGCGCCGCACGGCAGCCAAGAAAAAACCGCCCGAAGGCGGTTCTTTTCTTGCTCCTGCATCAAGCCTGCGGCCGCATGTGCGGGAACAGGATGACGTCTCGAATAGACGGCGAATTGGTGAGCAACATCACAAGACGGTCGATACCGATGCCTTCACCTGCGGTGGGCGGCATGCCGTACTCCAGGGCGTTGACGAAGTCGGCGTCGTAGTGCATGGCCTCGTCGTCACCAGCGTCCTTCTCCTTGACCTGCAGCATGAAGCGCTCGGCCTGGTCTTCGGCGTCGTTCAGCTCGGAGTAGGCGTTGGCGATCTCGCGGCCACCGATGAACAGCTCGAAGCGGTCGGTGACGCTCGGGTCCTGGTCGTTGCGGCGCGCCAGCGGCGACACTTCGAAGGGGTACTGGGTGATGAAGTGCGGCTGCTCCAGCTTGTGCTCCACCAGCTCCTCGAAAATCATCACCTGCAGCTTGCCCAGACCTTCGTGGCCGAGGACCTTGGCACCGGCCTTCTTGGCGATCTCGCGGGCCTTCTCGACATCGTTGAGGTCGGCGGCGGTGATTTCCGGGTTGTACTTGAGGATGGCGTCGAATACGGACAGGCGCACAAACGGCTCGCCGAAGTGGAAGACCTTGTCGCCGTAGGGCACGTCGGTGCTGCCGAGCACCGCCTGGGCCAGCTCGCGGAACAGTTCCTCGGTCAGGTCCATGTTGTCTTCGTAGTCAGCATACGCCTGGTAGAACTCGAGCATGGTGAACTCGGGGTTGTGCCGGGTCGAAACGCCTTCGTTACGGAAGTTGCGGTTGATCTCGAAGACCTTCTCGAAACCGCCGACCACCAGACGCTTGAGGTACAGCTCCGGTGCGATACGCAGGAACATGGCCATGTCCAGCGCATTGTGATGGGTCGCAAACGGCTTGGCTGCGGCGCCACCGGGGATGGTCTGCAGCATCGGGGTTTCCACTTCGAGGAAACCGCGGTCACTGAGGAAGCGACGAATGTGGGCGATCACCTGGGAACGCACGCGGAAGGTGTTGCGGGTTTCCTCGTTGACGATCAGGTCGACGTAACGCTGGCGATAGCGCTGTTCGGTGTCGGTCAGGCCGTGGTGCTTGTCCGGCAGCGGGCGCAGGGACTTGGTCAGCAGGCGCACGCTGGTCATCTCGACGTACAGGTCGCCCTTGCCGGAACGGGCCAGGGTGCCTTCTGCGCCGATGATGTCGCCCAGGTCCCAGGTCTTGATCTCGGCCAGGGTCTCTTCGGGCAGGGTCTTGCGGTTCACGTAGACCTGCAGGCGGCCGCTGCTGTCCTGCAGGACGATGAAAGAACCGCGGTTGAGCATGATGCGACCGGCGACCTTGACCGGGATGGCGGCTGCTTCCAGCTCTTCCTTGGTCTTGTCGGCGTACTCTTTCTGCAGGTCCGCGAAGTAGTTGTCGCGGCGGAAGTCATTGGGGAAGGCGATGGCCTTGGCTTCACGCACGGCAGCAAGCTTTTCCTTGCGTTGGGCGATCAGCTTGTTTTCTTCCTGTTGCAGTTCGTGCTGGTCGAGTTGTTGGTCGCTCATGGTCGTTCTATCTGCCTGGCGTCTGTTTCAATTTGGGTAACCGCAGGACCGAGAGGGCGACAAGCCCTTGCTCGCGAAGCGTTCGATGCTGTTCGCGAGCGAGCCCGCTCCTACAAAAGTGTGGTGCGTCAAAGCCCTTGCTTGAGGCTGGCCTCGAGGTATTCGTCGATATCGCCGTCCAGCACCTTGTCGCAGTCGCTACGCTCGACGCCGGTACGCAGGTCCTTGATCCGCGACTGGTCGAGTACATAGGAACGGATCTGGTGGCCCCAGCCGATGTCGGACTTGGTGTCTTCCAGCGCCTGCGAGGCGGCGGTGCGCTTCTGCATCTCCTGCTCGTACAACTTGGCCCGCAGCATCTTCATGGCGGTGTCCTTGTTGGCGTGCTGGGAGCGCTCGTTCTGGCACGCCACCACGGTGTTGGTCGGTACGTGGGTGATACGCACCGCGGAGTCGGTGGTGTTCACGTGCTGACCGCCCGCGCCAGAGGAGCGGTAGGTGTCGATGCGCAGGTCGGACGGGTTGATCTCGATTTCGATGTTGTCATCGATTTCCGGCGAGACGAACACCGCGGTGAACGAGGTGTGGCGACGGTTGCCGGAGTCGAAGGGGCTCTTGCGCACCAGGCGATGCACGCCGATCTCGGTGCGCAGCCAGCCAAAGGCATACTCGCCCTTCACATGGACAGTGGCGCCCTTGATGCCGGCGACTTCGCCTTCGGACAATTCGATGATGGTGGCGTCGAAGCCGCGCTTGTCGGCCCAGCGCAGGTACATGCGCAGCAGCATGTTGGCCCAGTCCTGGGCTTCGGTGCCACCGGAACCGGCCTGGATGTCCAGGTAGGCGTTGTTCATGTCCATCTCGCCGCTGAACATCCGGCGGAATTCCAGCTTCTCGAGGATCTCGCGCAGGCGCTCGACTTCGGCAGCGACGTCGTTCACTGCACCTTCGTCGTTCTCCTCGACCGCCATGTCCAGCAGGTCGCGGGAATCGGCGAGGCCGCCGGTCAGGTCGTCCAGGGTTTCGACGATCTGCGCCAGCTGGGCGCGTTCGCGGCCAAGATTCTGGGCGTATTCGGGGTTGTTCCAGACGTTGGAATCTTCGAGTTCGCGGTTTACTTCGACGAGACGATCATGCTTCTGATCGTAGTCAAAGATACCCCCGAATAGACAGGGTGCGATCGGAGAGGTCCTTGATGCTGTTCAGAATCGGGTTGATTTCCATGACGGAAGCTCTCGCTGGCAAAACTTTCGGAAAAGCCGGCGAGTATACCCGAGTCACTGGAGGCCGGCAGCAGGCCAGCCGCGATTTGCCCCGATCCGGCGACGCGCGGAGGCCCATACGCCACCCTCCCCTCGCGAGAGCCTGCTCAGGATATCGCTAGCGGTCAGGGTTTCGCCTCCGCCACCACCATCGCTACCTGATTGCGACCGTTGTGCTTTGCCTGGTAGAGCCCCTGGTCAGCCATGTCCACCAGCACCAGGGAAGACTGGCCGGCCTTGGGGACGAGGGTGGCTACACCGATGCTGATGCTCAGCACCGAGCCCGGCGTCGGCAATTCGTGGCGGATGCCCAGTGCCTCCACCGTGCGCCGCACCTTCTCCGCCAGCAGGCGCGCACCGCCAGCGGCCGTGCCTGGCAGGACCATGGTGAACTCCTCGCCACCATAGCGTGCGGCGAGATCAGTGGCGCGACTGCAGCATGCGCGAATCGCATCAGCCACCCGGCGCAGGGCCTCGTCACCGGCCACATGACCAAAGTTGTCGTTGTAGCTCTTGAAGTAGTCGACATCGATCATCAGCAGCGATAGCTCGCTCTGCTCGCGCAGGGCACGGCGCCATTCCATGTCCAGGTACTCATCGAAGTGGCGACGGTTGGACAGGCCGGTCAGGCCATCGGAGTTCATCAGGCGCTGCAGCACCAGGTTGGCTTCCAGCAGCTGCTGCTGGCTTTCCCGCAGGGCACGATAGGCCTCGTCGCGTTGCTGCAAGGCGATATAGGAGCGCGAGTGGTAACGGATACGCGCCACCAGTTCGATGGCATCGGGCAGCTTGACCAGATAGTCATTGGCCCCGGCGGCGAAAGCCGCACTCTTCACCGTGGGTTCTTCCTTGGTCGACAGGACGATGATCGGTACATCGCGCAGGGCCGGCACGGCGCGGTACTCGGAAAGCAGGCTCAGACCGTCGACGCCGGGCATCACGAGGTCCTGGAGTATGACCGTGGGCTTGATCTGCAAGGCGACGGCAACGGCCTGAAGCGGGTCGGCACAAAAATGAAAATCGATGCCCGCCTCGGCCATCAGTGCCCGACGCACCGTTTCACCGACCATAGCCTGGTCATCGACCAGCAGCACCATTGCCGAAGGCTCCACCGGGGTCATGTCCGTATGGCTGCGATAGGGGTATTGCATAACGCTCTCCGGGCACACTGGCCTGAGGTGAATTTCATCCGAACGCTTCGACCAACCGGGGCGCGATGCGCTCCAGGGCGAGTATTTCCACCGCCGCACCAATCGCGGCGGCAGCCTTGGGCATGCCATAGACGGCGCAACTGGCCTGATCCTGGGCGATGGTCAGGAAACCCCGGCCGCGCATGCGCTTGAGTCCCTCGGCACCATCCCGCCCCATGCCAGTGAGCAGCACACCGATGGCGTCGGCCTTCCAGTGCTCCACCAGGCTGTCGAAGAACACGTCAATGGACGGCCGGTATACATGGCTGGTGGGTTCGGCGGTGTAGGCCAACTCGCCATTGCGCATCAGCCGCAAGTGATTGTTGGTGCCGGCCAGGAGGATGGTTCCCGGCTGTGGTGGCTCACCCTCCCGCGCCAGGCGCACCGGCAGGCGGGATTCGCTGGCCAGCCAGTCGGCCATGCCAGCAGCGAAGACTTCATCCACATGCTGCACCAGCACCACCGACGCCGAGAAGTTTTCCGGCAACTGTTTGAGCAACTGCGCCAGGGACGCCGGGCCACCCGCGGACGCGCCGATAGCCACCAGACGCTGGCCGCCACTGTGTTGGGCGCGTGGTTCGGTGGCGCCACGACCGCGGTTGTCACGCTGGCCCATGAGCCAGCCGATATTCTGGATCTTGCGCAGTAACTGGGCCGCTTCCTGGGCCTGGCCGCTGCCGAGCCCGGGCGTGTTCACCGCATCCACGGCGCCATGGCCCATGGCCTCGAACACCCGGTGCACGTTCTGTTCGATATCCACCGTCACGATGAGGATGGCGCAGGGGCTGCGGGCCATGATCTGCCGCGTCGCCTCGACCCCATCCATCACCGGCATCAGCAGGTCCATCAGCACCACATCCGGCACATCCCGACCACAGCGCTCCACCGCTTCCGCTCCATTGCCCGCCACCCAGGCGATCTCGTGCGCCGGCTCCAGGGCCAGGGCCCGGCGCAGCGCCTCCACGGCCAGGGGCATGTCGTTGACTATCCCTATCCTCACCCTTGCGCCTCCCCAATCAGCATGACTACCGCATCCAGCAACGCTTCGTCGTGGAAGCTGGCCTTCGCCAGATAATAGTCGGCGCCGGCATCCAGGCCGCGACGACGGTCCTCTTCACGATCCTTGTAGGACACCACCATCACCGGCAGGGACTGCAGGCGATTGTCACGACGCACCAGGGTGACCAGCTCGATGCCGTCCATGCGCGGCATGTCGATATCGGTGATCAGCAGGTCGAAATGCTCGGAACGCAGGGCATTCCATCCATCCATGCCGTCGACCGCCACCGCCACGTCGTATCCACGACCGGCCAGCAGCTTGCGCTCCAGTTCGCGCACGGTGAGGGAATCGTCCACCACCAGCACACGCTTGCGTTGGGCACCGGCTCCCTGGCGGCCGGTGCGATCGACCTTTTCCAGGCGGCCGCTGCCGAGCAGTTTGCCGACCGATTTCAGCAGGTCCTCAACATCGAGAATCAGCACCGGCCGGCCATCGTCCAGCAACGCCCCGGCAGACAGGTCCTGAACCTTGCCCAGGCGCGGGTCCAGCGGCATCACCACCAGTGTGCGCTCGCCGATGAAACGCTCCACAGCCACGCCGTAGCGGGTATCGCGCTCGCTGATCAGCACCACCGGGATGCCGGACTCGTCACGCTTGCCCTCGGCGCACTGGAGGATCTGGCTGGCCGAGATCAGCCCCACGTGCCGGCCCTCGTGCCAGAAATGCTGGCGGCCTTCGAGCTGGACAATGTCCTCGTGCTGCAGCCGGGTCATGCGTTCGATATGGGCCAACGGGAAGGCATAGGCCTCGCCGCCCACCTCCACCACCAGGCTGCGCACCACCGACAGGGTCAGCGGTACTTCGATATGGAAGGTCGCGCCCTGCCCGCTGCGCTGCTCCATGCGTACGCCGCCGCGCAGCTGGCGCACCATGTGTTGCACCGCATCCAGGCCGACACCGCGTCCGGACACCTCGGTGACCTGCTCGCGCATGCTGAAGCCGGGCAGGAAGAGGAAAGCCAACAGCTCTTCCTCGGTCATCCGCATGGCGGTCTCGAGGCTGGCGAACTGGCGTGCAACCACCGCATCACGCAGGCGCTCCAGATCCACGCCAGCGCCATCGTCGGCCAGCTCCAACAGCAGCATGCCGGCATGGTGACGGGCGTGCAGGCGGATCACGCCCTCTTCCGGCTTGCCCCGCCGCTGGCGCACCTGCGGGCTCTCGATTCCGTGATCCACCGCGTTTCGCAGCAGGTGGGTGAGCGGCGCCTCAAGACGCTCCAGCACATCGCGGTCGACCTGGGTGGTGTCACCGCTCACCTCAAGCCGTACCGGCTTGCCCAGGGAGCGCCCCAGGTCACGGACCATCCGCGCCTGGCCCGACAGCACGTCGGCAAAGGGCCGCATGCGCGAGGCCAGGGCGGCGTCGTAGAGCAACTGGGCGCGCTGGCCACCTTGCCAGCCGAATTCGTCGAAGTCGGCCATATGGCCGGCGAGCATCTGCTGGCACTCACCGAGCAGTTGCCGAGCCTCACCCAGCATCGCCTGGGCCTGCGGGTCGAGGGTGCCGTCCAGCACCGATTCCCGGGCCACATCCAGGGCACGACTGGCGCTGGCCTGCAGGCGCTTGAGGCGGTGCAGCGCGTCATTCAGCGGTTTGATGCGCTGGAACTCCACCAGCGACTTGCTGGAGATATCCAGCAGGTGATCGAGGCGCTCGGCGCTGACTCGCAGCACCCGGTCGCGGGCCTCGGTGCCATTGTCCACAGGACTGGGCGATTCCACCTCGCGACGCGCCGGCTCCGGCATTGGCGCCTCGGGCGCGGGTGGCGCGGGTGGCGTAGGTATGACCGGCTCGATCAGCGGTTGGGACGGCGGCGACGGTGTCTCGCCGGGGCCGCCTTGCAGTCGCGCGATCAACGCCTCGATGCTCTCGCGACCGGCATTCTCCGCCCAGTCCACCTCACTGCCGATGCGCAGCAGGAGGTCGGAACCCTGCAGCAGCGCGTCGATATTGTCCGGTTGCAGCCGCACATGACCCTGTCGCGCGGCTTCCAGCAGGTCTTCCATCACATGGGCGACCCGCACCCCGGCATCCAGCCCGACGATGCGTGCTGCACCCTTCAGGGAATGGGCCGCGCGCATGCAGGCTTCCAGTTGGTCGGCCTGCGTCGGATTGCGCTCCAGCACCAGCAATCCGGCATTGAGCACCTGGGTCTGGGCCTCCGCCTCCAGGCGGAACAGCTCCAGCAGGGATGCGTCGCGCATCTGGTCCGGGGTCATGCCAGGCTCCTTGCCATGGCCTGCAGCAGCAGGCCTTCATCCAGCAGCGTGATGCTGCGGCCTCGCCACTGCACCACACCCGAGGCGAACTGGCGCGCGGCCAGATCCGGGGTACGTCCGGGATCAACTATCGAGTCCAGGGGAATGCCGTGGATGCCATCCACTTCATCCACCGGCGCCACCAGCGGACCGCCCTGGCTGGCGAAGATCAGCAACCGGGGCACCACGCGGCGCTCACCGCTCACTTCACCGCCCTTCTCCAGCCCCAGCAGTTCGCTCAAGGACAGGCAGGCCACCAGGGCACCGCGCACATTGGTCACGCCCAGCAAAGCCAGGGAACGCTGGTGCGGCAGCGAATGGATAGGATTGATGGCCGCCACTTCCGCCAGACAGCGCGTCGCCAGGCCCAACCACTCCTCTCCCAGACGGAACACCAGCGTTGAGCGACGCTCGCCTGCCTCTTCCTCGGGGTGGTCAGCGGGAACCGCAGCAGCGTCTTCACGAATCAGTGCGTAGCGGTCGAGCAGCAAGGTGGCGGCTGCCGCATGCAGCTCACAATTGCGGCAATGCACATGGATGGCCAGACGTTCGCATGACTTGTCGCCATGCACACCGATGCGATTCCAGCAGTCGTCCACCGCCGGCAACTGGTCGCTGGCGATCAGGGGCAGTCGGTTATCGGCCATGGTTGTTCAGCCCCCGATTGGCGCGCTGCTGCAGGCGTTGTGCACCAGCCCGGTCGCCGCGGGCAGCGAGCAGCGCCGCCAGGTGGGCCAGCGCCTCGGTGTGCTGCGGCTGCAGGTAAAGCGCCTTGCGGTAGTAGTCCTGAGCTTCATCGACCTTGCCGGCTACATCGCTGAGCAGGCCGAGCCAATAGAAGGCCTCGGCAGAGGGGCCGTGTGCGCTCAGGAAGGCCTCGCAAGCTGCGCGCGCGTCTTCGCTGCGACCACTGTTGGCCAGGCTGGCGATGTTGGCCAGGGCCGTATCGCGCCCAGCTCCTTCGGGCGCGGCCTTGGGCTGTTCGGGTTTCGGCAGTGGCGGGCGCGGTCGGGCCGGAGCACGACTGGGCAGCGGCGCAGCCACCGTTGGCGCAGCTACTGGGACACGGGTCTTGGCCGGCCGGGCAACCGCCTGGGGCGGCGCATGACGGAACACGAAGGCCTGTGGATAACCCAGCGGTTGCATACCCTGCTGGCTGAGCAGACTGGCCTCGGCCGGACCGATGAACATGGCGCCATCACACTGCATCAGGCGCTTGAGCACCTCCAGCACAGCACTCTGGGTCGGGCGGTCGAAGTAGATCAGCAGGTTGCGGCAGAAGACGAAATCGTAGGACGCCTCCCCGGCGAGCAGGCCGGGGTCCAGCAGGTTGCCGCGCATGAAGCGGACCTTGGCCCCCACTTGCCGGGTCAGGGCATAGCCCTCCCCGGCGGGCAGAAAATAACGCTCGCGAAAACCCAGGTCGTCGCCGCGGAACGAGTTGCGTCCATAGATACCCTGGCGCGCCCGCTCCAGCACCCGCTCGCTGACGTCCACTGCGTCCACCTGGAACAACCCCGGCGAGAGCCCGGCATCCAGCAGTGCCATGACGATGGAAAACGGCTCCTCCCCCGTGGAACAGGGCAGGCTGAGGATGCGCAGGGGACGACCGCCCGCCAGCGCCGGCAGCCGCTCGAAGGCCAGGCGGCCGAGGGCGGCGAAGGATTCGGGATAGCGGAAGAACCAGGTTTCCGGCACCACCACGGCCTCGACCAGCGCCTGCTGCTCGCCTGGCGAAGCGTTGAGGGTGGTCCAGTAGGCATCTTCGTCGCGGCTGCCGCAGGCGCCCATGCGCTGGCGTACCGCACGCTCGATGACCACCCGGCCGACGGACTCCGCCTCCAGGCCGATGCGGGTCTTCAACAGGGCTGCGAAGCGCTCGATCATGCCGCCCCCTCCGCAGTCGGGAAGAGCAGCGCGCGGACTTCGTCCGGTAGCAGGTCCATCACACGGATGTGCTGCACCAGGCCATCAGGGCCTTGGTAGACCGGCCCCAGGTAGCGCGCATCGCGCTGCTCCAGGCCGTAGTCGCGGAACTCGTCCGGACGGCAGCGCAGGGTATCGGTGGCCTGTTCGAGGATCAGCCCGAGCCATCGCGGTTGGCCCGCCTGGGGGTACTCCACCAGCACCAGGCGAGTGCTGGTTCGCAACTGCGCCGGCTGGCCGAAGGCGAGTACACCGAGGTCGAGCACGGGAACCAGCACGCCACGGTGGGAAAACACCCCGGCGACCCAGGCCGGCGCCTCAGGCAGTTGCTTCAACTGCCGCAGGGGAAGCACTTCTACCACCTCATGAACATCCAGCACATAGCGGTCGCCGCCCATGCGGAACTGCAGGTAGAGCCTGCCCCTGACCGTACGAGCCGGGGCGAGGGTTCGACTCGGACACATGGCGCCGACTCAGACCTTGAAGCGGCTGACGCCGGTTCGCAGGCCGTTGGCCACGAGGTTCAGTTCGTCAATGGCGGAACTGGCTTGGCGCAACGATTCCACCGTCTGCCCGGTGGCCTCGCCCAGTTGCACCAGGGCCTGGTTGATCTGTTCGGCGCCGGTGGCCTGGGCCTGCATGCCCTCATTGACCATCTGCACCCGCGGCGCCAGGGCCTGCACCTGCTGGATGATCTGCGACAGCTGCTCACCCACCTGCCCCACTTCGGCAATGCCGCGGCGGACTTCCTCGGAAAACTTGTCCATGCCCATGACCCCGGCGGACACCGCCGACTGGATTTCGCGCACCATCTGTTCGATGTCGTAGGTCGCCACGGCAGTCTGGTCAGCCAGGCGGCGCACTTCGGTGGCTACTACGGCAAAACCACGGCCATACTCGCCGGCCTTCTCCGCCTCGATGGCGGCATTGAGGGACAGCAGGTTGGTCTGGTCAGCCACCTTGACGATGGTGGTGACCACCTGGTTGATGTTGCCGGCCTTCTCATTGAGGATCGCCAGCTTGGCGTTCACCAGTTCGGCGGCGCCCATCACCTGGTGCATGGTGTCCTCCATGCGCGCCAGGCCCAGTTGGCCGGAGCCGGCGAGGATGGACGTCTGCTCGGCGGTACCGGACACCTCGGTCATGGTGCGGACCAGGTCACGGGACGTCGCGGCGATTTCCCGCGAGGTGGCACCGATCTCGGTGGTGGTGGCGGCGGTTTCGGTGGCGGTCGCCTGTTGCTGCTTGGATGTGGCGGCGATCTCGGTCACCGACGTGGTCACCTGCACAGCGGAACGCTGAGCCTGGGCTACCAGAGCCTTGAGCTCGTCGGCCATGCTGTTGAAGCCGGTCTCGATGGCGTTGAATTCGTCCTGGCGTTTGAGGTCGAGGCGCGTCGACAGGTCGCCGCCGCCCATGACCCGCAGGGTTTCGACGATACCGCCGACCGGGCGGGTGATAGCCCGCAGCAGCAGCAAGCCGCAGACGACAGCGGCCGCAACCGCCAGCACCATGGCCAGGAGCATGCTGCGCTCGGCATTGCGCACCGAGGCGACGATCTCGGTCACAGACTGCTCGCCCATCTTGCGGTTGGCTTCGATCAGGTCGTTGAGCAGCTTGCGCCCTTCAGTCCACAGCTCCACCTGCGCGCCCTCGAAGGCCTCGCGTGCCGCGTCGAGCCGGCCTTCCTTCAGCTCGGCCAGCACTTGGGCCTGACGCGCCGCATACTCCTTGCGAATCTCTTCGAAGGCTTTGAACTGGGCACGATCGAACTCCTGGGTGATGGTGCCTTCGTAGCCCTGGATCAGCTCATCCAGAAGGACATTGCTTTCTTCCAGCCCCTTGCGATCATTTTGGTAGATGGCGCCCCCCGAATCGCCGTCACGGCGCAGCAGCGCCTGGGTTCGCAGGAGGTTGTCGGTCCAGCTGCTGCGGATCTTGCTGATGTAATACATGCCGGGCACGGAATCCTGCAGCACCAGATCGCCTTGGTGCTCGATGTTCCTCAACTGCAGGTAGGACATGCCGGCCATCAGCAACATGATGGCGATGATCACCGCGAAACTTGCCTGGATACGCAAGCGAACAGTCCAGTTCTTCACAAATCTTCCCCGTTACCAGTGCCCGAATTCTCAGTGTCGCCGGGCCATTGGCGGCGACTCTAGTGAACAAGCCAGGGCGCCCGCAAGCGCCGAAAGGACGCAGATTTACGTCGCCAGAAAGCCGGCGGAGCGCAGCTTTGGGGAGTTTGGCAGAAAGTTTCCCGTTTGCAGGGTATGCGTTGAGGGCCGGTCGCCATGGGAGCGATTTCGATCACGGATCGGTTCGCTCCCACTACCGGGTACCCGTCAGGCCAGTTCTTGTCGAACCTGCCGCTCCAGCTCGACCTTGAGCCCCGGATCGAGTCGCAGCTGACGAGCCAGCTCTTCCAGGTAGGCACGCTCCATGAAGTGCTCTTCGTCCACCATCAGCACGCTGGCCAGGTACATCTCGGCGGCCATTTCCGGGGTGGTAGCCGCACGAGCCACGTCGGCGGGGTCCAGCGGCTTGTTCAGTTCGGCGTCCAGCCAGCGGTGCAGTTCCGCGTCCTGGGTCAGCTTGCCCAGTTCTTCTTCTATGAGCTGGCGTTCGCGGGCATCCACATGGCCATCGGCCTTGGCCGCCGCCACCAGCGCCTTGAGGATGGCCTGGCTGTGCTGCTCGGCCTGGGGTGCGGGCAGGCGGTCGAGGGTCTGCGGTTCAGTCGTTGGCGCGTTCGCCTGCTGGGCCTGCCAGTTGCCATAGGCCTTGTACGCCAGGACGCCAAGCGCCGCCAGGCCGCCATAAGTCAGCGCCTTGCCGCCCAGCTTGCGTGCACTCTTGTTACCCAGCAACAGGCCCAGGGCGCCCGCCGCCAGGGCACCGCCACCCGCTCCCTTGAGCAGGCTGCCGAGATCGCCGTTGCCGGATTTGCCGCCCGAGAAGCCTCCCGATTTGCGGCCAGCTTTCTGTTGCAGCAGGTCCTTGCCGGATTTGAGCAATTGGTCGAGCAGTCCGCGGGTATTCATCGAAGCCTCCAGATAAGTCCGAACCCAAAGATCGACCGACTCTAGCCGCTGGGATTCCCCGCGGCAGTTCGCAGTGTGCTTCGAGATATTGCGGCGGATTCGCAAGGTGGCGGGATTGACGGATTCCATCTAAAAAAGCGAAACGCTCGCACAGTTTTCGATATTCGCTATCCATCGACCGCCATCCAGACGCGAACCACGCCCATGATGACCCTCCGCCAGATCCGCCACTTCATCGCCGTTGCCGAGACCGGCTCCATCTCCGCCGCGGCCCAGGCAGTGTTCATTTCCCAATCGACCCTGACCCTGGCCATCCAGCAACTGGAGGAAGAGATCGGCGTCAGCCTGTTCAATCGCCACGCCAAAGGCATGTCCCTGACCCATCAGGGTCATCAGTTCCTGCGTCAGGCACACCTGATCCTGGCGACGGTGGAAAACGCCAAGCGCAGCCTGCAACAGAGCACCGACCAGGTGGCGGGCAGCCTCACCATCGGTGTGACCAGCCTGGTGGCCGGTTACTACCTGGCCGACCTCATCACCCGCTTCCAGCGCGCCTACCCCAACGTTAAAACCCGGGTGGTCGAAGACGAGCGCCCCTACATCGAGCATTTGCTGGTCAGCGGCGAGATCGATGTGGGCGTGCTGATCCTCTCCAACCTGGAGGACCGCCACGCCCTGCAGACCGAGGTACTGACCCATTCGCCCCATCGCCTCTGGCTGCCGGCCCAGCACCCGCTGCTCGAGCGCGACAGCATCAGCCTGGCGGACGTGTCCGGCGAGCCGCTGATCCAGCTCAACGCCGACGAGATGGGCCTGCACACCCAGCGTATCTGGTCCCGCGCCGGGCTCACGCCCCAGGTGACTTTGCGCACCGCATCGGTGGAAGCGGTGCGAAGCCTGGTGGCGGCGGGCCTCGGCCTGTCGATCCAGCCGGATATGACCTACCGCCCCTGGTCACTGGAGGGCGACATCATCGAGGCTCGCCCGCTGGTGGATCTGGGCGCCCCACTGGACGTGGGCCTGGCCTGGCGGCGCGGTACTGCCCGCCCGCCCCTGGTGGACCCTTTCCTCACCGTGGCGCGGGAACAGCCGAACAACCGCAGGCCTTCGATTTAATCGAACGCTACTTTCAATATTTAGAATTTGTCGACCCCAGGCCCGACCTCTAGTCTCTGCTCCCCATAAGCAGAGGCATGCCGGGCCCACTCAGGGAGCATCGGGATGACTGAAGAACAAAAAACCGAGAAGAAACGAGCCAGCAAGATGACGGGCGCCGCCAGCACACCGACCCTGCACACCGAACTGCTGATCGACGGCCAGCTCGTCATCGGCGAAGGGTTGGCCGAGCCGATCATCAACCCCGCCAGCGGCGAAACCCTGGTAGCCATTGCCGAGGCGTCCAGCGAACAGCTTCAGGCCGCCGTCACCGCCGCAAACCGCGCCTTCCCCCGTTGGTCGCGCACCACCCCCGCGCAACGCGCCGCTGCCCTGCTGGCCATCGCCGATGCCATCGAGAAACGCGCCGACCAACTGTCCCGCCTGGAAGCCCTGAACTGTGGCAAGCCGCTGCACTTGGCGCGCCAGGACGACATCCCCGCCACCGCCGATGTGTTCCGCTTCTTCGCCGGCGCCGTGCGCTGCCAGCAAGGCCAGCTCGCCGGCGAATACATTCCCGGCCACACCAGCCTGGTGCGCCGCGATCCGGTCGGCGTGGTGGCCTCCATCGCGCCCTGGAACTACCCGTTGATGATGGCGGCCTGGAAGATCGCCCCGGCGCTCGCTGCCGGCAACACGCTGATCTTCAAGCCCTCCGAGCACACCCCGCTGTCGATCCTGGCCCTGGCCCCCGCATTGGCCGAAATCCTCCCGCCGGGGGTGATCAATATCCTCTGCGGCGGTGGCGACAGCGTCGGCAGCCAGTTGGTGAGCCACCCACGGGTGCGCATGGTGTCGCTCACCGGCGACATCGTCACCGGCCAGAAGATCCTGCAGAGCGCCGCCCGCACCCTGAAACGCACCCACCTGGAACTGGGCGGCAAGGCACCGGTGATCGTCTGCAACGACGCCGATCTCGACGCCGTGGTCCAGGGCGTGCGCACCCATGGCTACTACAACGCCGGCCAGGACTGCACCGCGGCCTGCCGCATCTATGCCCAGGCCGGCATCCACGACCGCCTGGTGAGCGAACTGGGCGAGGCCGTGGCCAGCCTGCGCTTCGCCCGCAAACGCGACCAGGACAATGAAATCGGCCCGCTGATCAGCTCGCGCCAGCGCGACCGCGTGGCCAGCTTCGTCGAGCGCGCCCTGGGCCAACCGCATATCGAACGGGTCACCGGCGCCGCTGTGCATTCGGGCGCGGGCTTCTATTACCAGCCCACCCTGCTGGCCGGCTGCAAGCAGCAGGACGAAATCGTCCAGCGAGAAGTCTTCGGTCCGGTGGTCACCGTCACCCGCTTCGACGACCTGGCCCAGGCCGTGGACTGGGCCAACGACTCCGAGTACGGCCTGGCCTCCTCCGTCTGGACCCAGAACCTGGACAAGGCCATGCAGGTCGCCGCGCGCCTGCAGTACGGCTGCACCTGGATCAACACCCATTTCATGCTGGCCAGCGAAATGCCCCATGGCGGGCTCAAGCGCTCCGGCTACGGCAAGGACCTGTCCAGCGACTCGTTGCAGGACTACAGCGTGGTGCGCCACATCATGGCCCGCCACAACATTGATTTCTAAGAGAGATAAACGGCCCCCGAGGCCGGCTTTACCTGCTTGATCTGCCCCGACCAATAACGAAAAAGAGGGAACATCATGTCCGTGCGCAAAACCGCCCTGCTCAGCGCAGTGGCCACCGCGATCCTGGCCAGCACCAGCCTGCAGGCCGCCGAAGCCCTGAAACAAGTCGGCAAGGGCGAAGGCCAGCTCGACATCATCGCCTGGCCCGGCTACATCGAGCGTGGCGAGTCGGACAAGAACTACGACTGGGTCACCCAGTTCGAGCAGGACACCGGCTGCAAGGTCAACGTGAAGACCGCCGCCACCTCCGACGAGATGGTCAGCCTGATGGCCAAGGGCGGCTACGACCTGGTCACCGCCTCCGGCGACGCCTCGCTGCGCCTGATTTACGGCAAGCGCGTACAGCCAATCAATCCGGAGCTGATCCCCAACCTCAAGAACCTCGACCCGCGCCTGAAAGACGCGCCCTGGTTCACCGTCGAGGGTAAATCCTACGGCACGCCCTACCAGTGGGGCCCGAACCTGCTGATGTACAACACCAAGGCCTTCAAGCAGGCGCCGGACAGCTGGAGCGCCGTGTTCGAGCCCCAGCAACTGGCCGACGGCAAGGCCAACAAGGGTCGCGTGCAGGCCTACGACGGCCCGATCTACATCGCCGATGCCGCCCTCTACCTGAAATCCGCCAAGCCGGAACTGGGCATCCAGGACCCCTACCAGCTCACCGAAACGCAGTACGCCGCTGTGCTCGACCTGCTGCGCAAGCAGCACAGCCTGGTGCACCGTTATTGGCACGACGCGACCGTGCAGATGAGCGACTTCAAGAACGAAGGCGTGGCCGCCTCCAGCACCTGGGGCTACATGGCCAACACCCTGAAAGCTGAAGGCCAGCCGGTCGCCACCGTGTTCCCGAAGGAAGGCGTCACCGGTTGGGCCGACACCACCATGCTGCACGCCGAGGCCAAGCACCCGAGCTGCGCCTACAAGTGGATGAACTGGTCCCTCGAACCCAAGGTCCAGGGCGACGTCTCCGCCTGGTTCGGCGCCCTGCCGGCCGTGCCCGCCGGCTGCAAGGCCAGCGCCCTGCTCGGCGCCGAAGGCTGTGCCACCAACGGCTACGACCAGTTCGACAAGATCGCCTTCTGGAAAACCCCGCAGGCCGAGGGCGGCAAGTTCGTCCCCTACAGCCGCTGGACCCAGGACTACATCGCGATCATGGGCGGCCGCTGATAGCTCCCCTCTCCCGCTTGCGGGAGAGGGGCCAGGGGAGAGGGTAGCTCGGCACCGCGCGGTATTTCCCTCTCCCCAGCGCTCTCCTTGAATCGAGAGAGTTAATCGGACCTCCTTGAAACACCGAGCGGCTGAATTTGCCCTCACCCCAGCCCTCTCCCAGAGGGAGAGGGAGTCATACCGAGCCACCTGAAATTCCCGCAGGGTCTCCACCGCGAAGCCCCGCCCAAGTCATGTTTTTTTTCGCGTCACCGGAGCACCGCACCATGACACTTGCTGTCCAGTTCACCCAGGTTTCCCGCCAGTTCGGTGAGGTCAAGGCCGTCGACCGGGTATCCATCGATATCAAGGACGGCGAGTTCTTCTCCATGCTCGGCCCATCCGGCTCGGGCAAGACCACCTGCCTGCGCCTGATCGCCGGCTTCGAGCAGCCCACTTCAGGTTCCATCCGCATCCACGGCGAAGAGGCCGCCGGCCTGCCGCCCTACGAGCGCGATGTGAACACCGTGTTCCAGGACTACGCCCTGTTCCCGCACATGAACGTGCGCGACAACGTCGCCTATGGCCTCAAGGTGAAAGGTGTAGGGAAGGCCGAGCGCCTGGCTCGCGCCGAAGAAGCCCTCGGCATGGTTGCCCTGGCCGGTTACGGCGAGCGCAAGCCGGCACAGCTTTCCGGTGGCCAGCGCCAGCGCGTGGCCCTCGCCCGTGCACTGGTCAACCGCCCGCGCGTGCTGCTGCTGGACGAGCCCCTCGGCGCCCTGGACCTCAAGCTGCGCGAGCAGATGCAGAGCGAGCTGAAGAAGCTGCAGCGCCAGCTCGGCATCACCTTCATCTTCGTCACCCACGACCAGGGCGAAGCGCTGTCCATGTCCGACCGCGTAGCGGTGTTCAACAAGGGCCGCATCGAACAGGTGGACACCCCACGCAACCTCTACATGAAGCCGGCCACCCCCTTCGTTGCGGAATTCGTGGGCACCTCCAACGTCCTGCGTGGCGACCTGGCACGCCAGCTCACCGGCACCGAACAGCCATTCTCCATCCGCCCCGAGCACATCCGTTTCGCCAGCGGCGAGCGCAACGGCAGCGATGTGGAGATCAGCGGCCTGCTCCACGACATCCAGTACCAGGGCGCCGCCACCCGCTACGAAATCCGCCTGGATAACGGCCAGAACCTCTGCGTCAGCCTGGCCAACAGCCAGTGGCAGGACGCCGCGCCGCTGCACCAGCAGGGACAGGTGGTCACCGCCCGCTGGGCTCGCGATGCCATGGTCCAGTTGACCGAGGGCGTGTGACATGGAACTGACCCTCAACGCCGAGCGGCCGCACGCCGCCAATGGCCTGATGCGCAGGTTGTCGAGCCTGCTCTACCGCCGTCCGACCCTGTACCTTTCTCTGCTGCTAGTACCGCCGCTGCTGTGGTTCGGCGCGATCTACCTGGGTTCGCTGCTGACGTTGCTCTGGCAGGGTTTCTATACCTTCGACGACTTCACCATGGCGGTGTCGACGGACCTCACCCTGGCCAACTTCGCCGCGCTGTTCCAGGCCGCCAACTTCGACATCATCCTGCGCACCTTGAGCATGGCCGCAGCGGTCTCCATCGCCAGCGCCGCGCTGGCCTTCCCTATCGCCTACTACATGGCGCGCTACACCACGGGCAAGACCAAGGCGTTCTTCTACATCGCGGTGATGATGCCCATGTGGGCCAGCTACATCGTCAAGGCCTACGCCTGGACCCTGCTGCTGGCCAAGGGCGGCGTGGTGATGTGGTTCGTCCAGGCGCTGCACCTGGAGCCGCTGCTGGAATTGCTGCTGGGCGTGCCCGGCGTGGGCGGCAGCACGCTGTCGACCTCGCACCTGGGACGCTTCCTGGTGTTCGTCTACATCTGGCTGCCGTTCATGATCCTGCCGATCCAGGCCTCTCTGGAGCGCCTGCCGCCATCGTTGCTGCAGGCCTCGGCCGACCTTGGCGCACACCCGCGCCAGACCTTCATGCAGGTGATCCTGCCGCTGTCCATCCCGGGCATCGCCGCTGGCTCGATCTTCACCTTCAGCCTGACTTTGGGTGACTTCATCGTGCCGCAGCTGGTGGGCCCGCCCGGCTACTTCATCGGCAGCATGGTCTACGCCCAGCAGGGCGCCATCGGCAACATGCCCATGGCCGCCGCCTTCACTCTGGTGCCGATCGTGCTGATCGCCGTGTACCTGTCCATCGTCAAACGTCTGGGGGCCTTCGATGCACTCTGAAAAAGCCTCTGTGGGCTTGAAAGCAGCCGCCTGGGGCGGTCTGGCCTTCCTGCACATCCCGATCCTGATCATCTTCCTGTATGCCTTCAATACCGAAGACGCCGCCTTCAGCTTCCCGCCGCAAGGCTTCACGCTGCACTGGTTCAGTGTCGCCTTCGGCCGCGCCGACGTGCTGGAAGCGATCAAGCTGTCGGCGCAGGTGGCTGCCATCGCCACCCTGATCGCCGTGGTGCTCGGCACGCTGGCAGCGGCTGCGCTCTACCGCCGCAGCTTCTTCGGCAAGGAAGGCATCTCGCTGATGCTGATCCTGCCAATCGCCCTGCCCGGCATCATCACCGGCATCGCGCTGCTCTCGGCGTTCAAGGGGCTGGGCATCGAGCCAGGCTTGCTGACCATCGTCATCGGCCACGCCACCTTCTGCGTGGTGATCGTCCACAACAACGTGATCGCGCGGTTCCGCCGAACCTCCCACAGCCTCATCGAAGCCTCGATGGACCTGGGTGCCGACGGCTGGCAGACCTTCCGCCACATCATCCTGCCGAACCTGGGCTCGGCCCTTCTGGCAGGCGGCATGCTGGCCTTCGCGCTGTCTTTCGACGAGATCATCGTCACCACCTTCACCGCCGGCCACGAACGCACCCTGCCGATCTGGCTGCTCAACCAGCTCAGCCGCCCGCGCGACGTCCCCGTGACCAACGTGGTGGCGATGCTGGTGATGCTGGTGACCATGCTGCCCATCCTCGGCGCCTACTACCTGACCAAGGGTGGCGAGGGCGTGGCGGGTAGCGGGAAGTAAGAGTTCAAGGCCTGCACCCTCTCCCTCGCTTTGCTCCTCTCTCCCTCAGGGCGAGGGGCCGGGGGTGAGGGCAGTCCGAGCCGCACACGACAACCCTCACCCCAACCCCTCTCCCAGGGGGAGAGGGGCTAGACCGAACGAGGACTCACCCCATGCAA
>NZ_SSOK01000065.1:0-55620 GCF_029871195.1 Pseudomonas sp. BN415 | reverse complement strand
CATGGATGGCCCCTCTCGCCGTGCCCCTGGAGCAAGGATGGAGGGAGGGTAGTTTGGCGGAGCCAAACCCGGATGCAGGGGCAAGCCCTTTGGTTCCTTTCGGCGCTTGAGAAAGGGACTCGTCCGGGGGACGAAACCAGAAGCATCCGCANAACTCGGCAAGCAGCCTGGCTCAGGACGTTCTAGCAACACTTAACGCAGACATAGCCAATGAATTCGCCGCCACAGAAAAGCAGTTCGCCCCTATAGGCATTTTTGCCGCTACCGCTAGTGCTTGATCATCACATGCCGCACCACGGTGTAATCCTCCAGGCCGTACATGGACAGGTCCTTGCCGTAGCCGGACTGTTTGAAGCCGCCGTGGGGCATTTCGTTGGTGAGCATGAAGTGGGTGTTGATCCAGGTGCAGCCGTACTGCAGGCGCGAGGCCACGGCCGCGGCGCGGCCCACGTCGCGGGTCCAGAGCGATGACGCCAGGCCGTAGTCGGAATCGTTGGCCCAGCGCACGGCCTCGTCCACGTCGCTGAAGGGGGTGACTGTCACCACCGGGCCGAACACTTCCCGCTGCACGATCTCGTCATCCTGTTTCGCATGGGCCACCACTGTCGGCTCGTAGAAGAAGCCGCTGCCGGCCACCGGCTTGCCGCCTGTGGCTATCTGGATGTGGGGCAGGGTGCTGGCGCGTTCGACGAAGCCGGCTACCCGCTCGCGCTGGCTCTGGGTGATCAACGGGCCGAGCTCGGTGGCCGGGTCGTTCTGCAGGCCGGTCTTGAGGCTGGACACCGCGCTGGCCAGGTCGGCCACGAAGTTGTCGTAGATTTTCTTGCCGGCGTAGATGCGGCAGGCGGCGGTGCAGTCCTGCCCGGCGTTGTAGAAGCCGAAGGTGCGGATGCCGGCGACCACGTCGGCGAGGTCCGCGTCATCGAAGACGATCACCGGCGCCTTGCCGCCCAGCTCCATGTGGGTGCGCTTCACGCTGTCGGCGGCACTGCGGATGATGGCCTTGCCGGTGCCCACCGAACCGGTGAGGGACACCATGCGCACCAGCGGGTGCGACACCAGCGGGCTGCCCACGGTCGGGCCACGGCCCAGGACGATGTTCACCACGCCCGGGGGCAAGAGTTCGGCGATAAATTCGGCCAGGCGCAGGGCGGTGAGGGGCGTCTGTTCCGAAGGCTTGAGCACCACGGTGTTGCCGGCCGCCAGGGCCGGCCCCAGCTTCCAGGCGGCCATCATCAACGGGTAGTTCCACGGGGCGATGGAGGCGACCACGCCGATCGGGTCGCGGCGGATCATCGAGGTGAAGCCTGGCAGGTATTCGCCTGCCGCCGATCCGGTCAGACAGCGGCTGGCGCCGGCGAAGAAGCGGAACACATCAGCCACCGCCGGGATCTCGTCGTTCAGCGCGGCAGCGTAGGGCTTGCCGCAGTTGTCCGACTCCAGCGTCGCCAGTTCTTCGGCATGGCCTTCGATGGTGTCTGCGAGCTTCAGCAACAAGGTGGCGCGGTCGCGCGGCGAAGTTCGCGCCCAGCCCTCGAAGGCTGCATCGGCAGCGCGCACGGCCGCGTCGACTTGCGCTTCGCTGGCTTCGGGAATTTTCACCAGCACGGCGCCGGTGGCCGGGTTGAGCACGTCCAGCGCCTCGCCTTCGCCAGAGGCGAACTGGCCGTTGATCAGGAGTTTGGTTTGCATGGGGCGAGTCCTCGTTCGGTCTAGCCCCTCTCCCTTGGGAGAGGGGAGAAAAGCCGTCTCACTTCCCGCCGCCTGCCACTGCCTCGGTCCCCCGCGTGAGGTAGTAGGCGCCGAGGATGGGCAGCATGGTGGCGAGCATCACCAGCAGGGCGACGACGTTGGTCACCGGGACGTCGCGCGGGCGACTGAGTTGGCTGAGCAGCCAGAGCGGCAGGGTCTGTTCGTGGCCCGCGGTGAAGGTGGTGACGATGATCTCGTCGAAAGACAGCGCGAAGGCCAGCATGCCGCCTGCCAGCAGGGCGGTGGCGATGTTCGGCAGGATGATGTAGCGAAAGGTCTGCCAGCCATCGGCGCCCAGGTCCATGGAGGCTTCGATCAGGCTCTGGGAGGTGCGGCGGAAGCGCGCGATCACGTTGTTGTAGACGATCACCACGCAGAAGGTGGCGTGGCCGACGACGATGGTGAAGATGCCCGGCTCGATGCCGAGGGTCTTGAACGCGGCGAGCAGGGCGATGCCGGTGATGATGCCGGGCAAGGCGATTGGCAGGATCAGCATCAGGGTGATGCTTTCCTTGCCGAAGAAGTCGCGACGATAGAGTGCTGCGGCGGCCAGGGTGCCGAGCACCATGGCCAGGGCGGTGGCCATACAGGCGACCTTCACCGACAGGATGATGGCCTGCAACACATCCTCGCGACCGAACACCACGGCAAACCATTCCAGGGTGAAGCCCTGTAAGGGGAAGCTGTAGGACGACTCCTCGGTATTGAAGGCATAGAGCAGGATCACCAGGATCGGGAAGTGCAGGAATACCAGCCCGCCCCAGGCGGCCATGCGCAGGCCCCAGGATGCTCGTTCAGAGTGCATCGAAGGCCCCCAGCCGTTTGGCGATGGACAGGTAAATGGCGATCAGCACGATGGGCACCAGGGTGAACGCGGCTGCCAGCGGGATATTGCCCACCGAGCCCTGTTGCACGTAGACCATGGTACCGATGAACAGGCCGCTAGGCCCTACCAGTTGCGGGATGATGAAGTCGCCGAGGGTCAGGCTGAAGGTGAAGATGGAGCCAGCCACCACGCCGGGGAAGGCCAGCGGTAGGATCACCTGGGCGAAGGTTTGCCGGGGCCTGGCGCCGAGGTCCGCCGAGGCTTGCAGCAGCGAGGGTGGCAGCCGCTCCAGGGACGCCTGGATCGGCAGGATCATGAACGGCAGCCAGATGTAGGTGAACACCAGGAAGCGCCCGAGGTGCGACGTGGACAGGGTGTTGCCGCCGACGCCGGGCACAGTCAGCAGGGCGCCCAGCAGGCCCTCCAGGTGCAGTTGTTGGATCAGCCAGTAGAAGATGCCGCCCTTGGCCAGGATTACCGTCCAGGCGTAGGCCTTGACGATGTAGCTGGCCCACATGGGCAGCATCACGGCGATATAGAAGAAGGCTTTTTCTTTCGGCGTGGCGAAGCGCGCCATGTAGTAGGCGATGGGGAACGCCAGCACCGCGCTGGCCAGGCTCACGGCGATGGCCATGGTCAGGGTGCGCAGGATGATGTCGTAGTTGGCCGGATTGAACAGGGCGGCGTAGTTGGCCAGGGTCAGGTCCGGCGTCACCGCCATGGTGAAGTCATCGAAGGTGTAGAAACTCTGCCAGAGCAGGGCGAACAGCGAGCCTACGTAGACCACGCCGAACCAGAGCAGCGGCGGCGTCAACAGCAGCAGTAGGTAGAGCGTGGATCGGCGGTAGAGCAGGTTGGACAACCCGCGCAGCGGGCCGCTCTGATGGCTGGCGATGACGGTGCTCATGGCCTACTCGCTGAGCGCAACCATCGCGCTGCGCGCCCAGCAGGCGTGTACCTGCTGGCCGGGCTGCGGACGCGCACTGTCGGTCTCTTCGCCGTTGGGCAGGCTGACCGCCAGACGCCCGCCACCTTCCAGGTTGAGTTCGTAGCGGCTGCAGGCGCCGAGGTACTGCACGTCGTGCACCGTGCCGCTGACCTGCAGTTCGCCGTTGCTGGCACTGCCGAAGCGCACATGCTCGGGGCGCAGCGAGAAAGCGCCCATGTTGCCGGTGAGACGCTGAGCCAGTTCCCCGGAGAGGACATTGGCGGTGCCGACGAATTCGGCGACGAAGCGGGTACGCGGCTGTCGATAGAGGTTCTGCGGGCTGTCCACCTGTTCGATGCGGCCCTTGTTGAAGACCGCCACGCGGTCGGACATGGACAGCGCCTCGCCCTGGTCGTGGGTGACGAAGATGAAGGTGATGCCCAGTTGGCGCTGCAGTTTCTTAAGCTCCATCTGCATCTGTTCGCGCAGCTTCAGGTCCAGCGCGCCGAGGGGTTCGTCCAGCAGCAATACGCGCGGACGGTTGATCAATGCGCGGGCCAGGGCCACGCGCTGGCGCTGGCCACCGGATAGCTGCGCCGGCTTGCGCTCGCCGTAGCCGGGCAGGGCGACCATCCCCAGGGCTTCCTCGGCGCGAGCCAGGCGCTCGGCTTTGGCCACGCCTTTCACCTTCAGGCCGTAGGCGACGTTGTCGCGCACGCTCATGTGGGGGAACAGCGCGTAATCCTGGAACACGGTATTCACATCGCGCTCATAGGGCGGCAGGCCGGCGGCCTCTTCGCCGTGGATGCGGATGGAGCCCGAAGTGGGTTGCTCGAAGCCGGCGATCAGGCGCAGGCAGGTGGTCTTGCCCGAGCCTGAGGGGCCAAGCATGGAGAAGAACTCGCCGTCGCGGATCTCGATGGACACCCGATCGACCGCCTTCACCTCGCCGTAGTGGCGGCAGACATCGGTGAACTGGACGGCTGTGGTCATGTTCGTGCTCCGGATGGCTTTACGCCCTCTCCCTTCAGGGAGAGGGGAGGTTCTATCGCGCTACGGGCTGGACTGAGCGAGCGGCCCGAGGGCAAGGCGCCCCGCAGCGAGGCGCGAGACATACCTTCTGGTAGGCGAAGCGCCGAGTGAGGACGCAACGCCGCCATCAGGTCGCGCAGCCAGTTCAGCGGCCGCCCATGATCGCGATGTAATCCTGCGTCCAGCGACTATAGGGCACGAACTTGCCACCCTCGGCCTGCGGGGTCTTCCAGAAGGCGATCTTGTCGAACTGGTCATAGCCATTGGTGATGCAACCGCCGGGGCCGAGGAGTTCGCTGCTGGTGCAACCACTGGCAACCACGGGCAGGGAGCCGAACCAGGCGGCCAGGTCACCCTGGACCTTGGGCTGCAGGGACCAATCCATCCACTTGTAGGCACAGTTCGGGTGCTTGGCGTCCACATGCAGCATGGTGGTGTCGGCCCAGCCGGTGACCCCTTCTTTCGGGAACACGGTTTCGACCGGTTGCTTTTCGGCCTTCAGGGTGTTGGCCATGTAGCCCCAGGTGCTGGAGGCGGCCACGCCTTCGTTCTTGAAGTCGCTCATCTGCACGGTCGCGTCGTGCCAATAACGGTGCACCAGGCTGTGCTGCTTGCGCAGCAGGTCGAGCACAGCGGCGTACTGCGTTTCGGTGAGCTGGTAGGGGTCCTGGATGCCCAGTTCCGGCTTGGCGGATTTCAGGTAGAGGGCGGCGTCGGCGATGTAGATCGGGCCGTCGTAGGCCTGTACGCGGCCTTTGTTAGGCTTGCCGTCGGCCAGCTCCTGTGGCTCGAAGACCACGGCCCAGCTGTCGGGTGCCTGCTTGAACAGCTTGGTGTTGTACATGAGCAGGTTCGGGCCCCACTGATAGGGCGTGCCGTAGTGCTGGCCGTTGACGGTGTGCCAGGGGGCGTCCTGGAGGCGTTCGTCGAGGGTCTTCCAGTTGGGGATCAGGGCGATGTTGATTGGCTGCACCCGCTTGCCGAATATCAGGCGCAGGGAGGCGTCGCCAGAGGCGGTGACCAGGTCGTAGCCGCCCTTGGCCATCAGGCTGACCATCTCGTCGGAAGTGGCGGCGGTCTTCACGTTGACCTTGCAGCCGGTGTCTTTCTCGAACGGGGTGACCCAGTCGTAGTTCTTGTCCGACTCGCCGCGCTCGATGTAGCCGGGCCAGGCGATGATGTCGAGCTGGCCTTCGCCGGTACCGACTTGCTTCAGCGGTTCGGCGGCCTGGGCGGAGGCAACGAGGCAGGCACAACTGACGGCGAACGAAAGGAGAACGGGGTTGAGCGAAGGCATTTTCGACTCCTGTTGTACATGACGTGCGGAGCCTGTTCGGCGGAACTGCATGCCGTTGGCGGTGCGGCGAATACGAGCCGAAAAAAGCAGTTGCTGCTCGCATTCAGCAGCGTAGTTCGGGGCTTTGGGGCTGACAAGGAAGGGTGGCGGCGCGGCGGAACGGGGCGGATATCCGCAGGCGCGAATTCATCGGCTATGTCTGCATTAGGTTTTGCAGATAGCTGCAAGCCAGCTCCTACAAGGAAGTTGACCACTCGCACGCTCAGAAATGAATGGTCGCTTCGCCCTTGTGCCAGTTGCAGGGGCACAGCTCCTCGGTCAGCAGGGCGTCGAGCAGGCGTAGGGTCTCCTGGGGGTTGCGGCCTACCAGCAGGTCATTCACCGAGACATGGCGGATGACGTTGTCCGGATCGATGATGAAGGTCGCGCGTAGGGCTACGCCTTCGCGGCGGTCAATGATGCCCAGGGCGCTGGACAGTTCGTGCCGGGTGTCGGCCAGCCAGGGGAAGCTCAGGCCTTTCAGGTCCTTGTGGTCGCGGCGCCAGGCGAGGTGGACGAACTCGCTGTCAGTGGATGCCCCGATCAGTTGTGTATCGCGGTCGTTGAATTGCTCCAGCAGGTCACCGAAGGCCCTGATTTCGGTCGGGCAGACGAATGTGAAGTCGTTTGGCCAGAAGAACAGCACTTTCCACTTGCCACGGTAGCTGTCCTGGTTGACCCGCTTGAAGGCGCTCTCGGGGCTGGGCGCGTGTTCCGAATCGTGGTCCACCGCCTGCAGGTCGAATGCCGGCAGCTTGTCTCCGATGGTGAGCATGGCAGGTTTGCTCCAAGGCAGGATGGAGGCACTGGAATGGAGCAAGTATGGAAGGCTCCCAGGCGCTTGGAAAATGTGCTCGGGCTATACCGTCCATAGAAGGCGCTCCGTGACCATAGGTCGACGAGTTATAGGGCAAATTCCAAATCGCAACATATGTATAGAACAATCGGACCCTAGTGGTCACACAAGGCCGGACTAGACTGTCTGTTCCAGGGATGGCGGTGCCCCCAGGCGCAATCAGGGGAACACCTCGCCGTCGCAATCCGTCCAACCCTGTATCGCCGCCAAATAGGGCGGCGCGGTCAGTTCCGCTTCGCGGGCTGCACCAGTCTGGGGCGCGACGACTGTGCGTGTGTTGCAAGTTGTTGAAATGCAAGTGGTTGTTGCGATGGCACGGGGCTTGCGACTGCAAAACGGCCCGTGGCGACAAGGAGTTAGGCATGTCCCGCACTTTTTATGACGAAATGTACGACGCGAGTGGCGAATGCCGTCCGCATTACCGGGAATTCGCGCGCTGGCTGGCGGACACGCCCCAGGAACTGTTGGCCCAGCGACGTCGTGATGCCGACCTGCTTTTCCACCGTGCCGGCATCACCTTCACCCTCTATGGCGACGAGCAGGGCACCGAGCGCCTGATTCCCTTCGACACCATTCCTCGTTCCATCCCCATGAGCGAGTGGCGGGTGGTGGAGAAGGGCTGCATCCAGCGCGTCAAAGCGCTGAACATGTTCCTCGCCGACCTCTACCACAACCAGCGGATAATCAAGGCCGGGATCATTCCCGCCGAACAGCTGCTGGCCAACGAGGGCTATCAGATCGCAATGCAGGGCCTCGACCTGCATCGCGACATCTATGCCCACATCGCCGGGGTGGATCTGGTCCGCGATGGCGATGGCACCTATTACGTGCTGGAAGACAACCTGCGTACCCCCAGCGGTGTCAGCTACATGCTGGAGGACCGCAAGATGATGATGCGGCTGTTCCCCGAGCTGTTCGCGGCGCAGCGCATCGCCCCCATCGATCACTACCCGAACCTGCTGCTGGATACCCTGAAAAGCTCGAGCCCGCTGGACAACCCCAGCGTGGTGGTACTGACTCCCGGCCGCTTCAACAGCGCCTACTTCGAACATGCCTTCCTGGCCCGCGAGATGGGTGTGGAACTGGTGGAGGGCGCCGATCTCTTCGTGCGCGACGACCGCGTGTACATGCGTACCACCTCCGGCCCGCAACCGGTCGACGTGATCTACCGCCGGCTGGACGACGCCTTCCTCGACCCGCTGGCCTTCAACCCCGAATCCATGCTCGGCGTGCCTGGCCTGCTGGCCGCCTACCGCTCCGGCAACGTGGTGCTGGCTAACGCCATCGGTACCGGAGTAGCGGACGACAAGTCCATCTATCCCTATGTCTGCGACATGATCCGCTTCTACCTGGACGAGGAACCGATCCTGAAGAACGTGCCCACCTGGCAGTGCCGCAAACCCGAAGACCTGTCCCACGTGCTGGCCAACCTGCCCGAGCTCGTGGTCAAGGAAACCCAGGGTTCCGGCGGCTACGGCATGCTGGTGGGGCCCGCCGCCAGCAGCAAGGAGATCGAGACCTTCCGCGAGCGCCTCAAGGCCCGCCCCGAGGCCTACATCGCCCAGCCCACGCTGTGCCTGTCCACGTGCCCAACCTTCGTCGAGCAGGGCATCGCCCCGCGCCATATCGACCTGCGACCCTTCGTGCTCTCCGGGCGGGAGACTCGCCTGGTACCCGGCGGCCTGACCCGCGTGGCATTGCGTGAGGGCTCCCTGGTGGTGAACTCGTCCCAGGGTGGTGGCACCAAGGACACCTGGATCGTGGAGGACTGAGCATGCTGAGTAGAACTGCCTCCGAGCTGTACTGGATGTCGCGCTATCTGGAGCGTGCGGAGAACCTCGCGCGCATGCTCGACGTCAGTTATTCGCTGTCGCTGATGCCCCAGGACGGTCGTGGTGACGGCCTGGAAGAGCTGGCCATGTCCCTGCTCAGCACCGGCACCCTGGAGCTGTACCAGGAGCGTCACGGTGAGCTGAACGCTGGGCGCATGCTGCACTTCTTCGCCCTCGACGCCGACAACCAGGCGAGCATCTTCAGTTGCCTGCGCGCGGCCCGGATCAACGCCCATGCCGTACGTGGGCGGATCACGGCTGACATCTGGGAAAACATCAACGCCACCTGGCTGGAGATGCTGAGCATTTCCAACGAAGGTCTTGGTCGCTATGGCATCAGCCGTTTCTGCGAGTGGGTGAAGGAGCGCTCGCACCTGTTTCGAGGCGCCACCTACGGCACCATCATGCGTGGCGAGGCCTACCGCTTCATTCGCTTGGGCACCTTCATCGAGCGGGCGGACAACACCCTGCGCTTGCTGGACTCGCGCTACGAAATGTTTGGTGAAGAGTCGGAGGAGGTCAGCGACAACTCCGCCCGTGGCTACTACCAGTGGAGTGCGTTGCTCCGCGCACTGTCCTCCTTCGAGGCCTATACCGAGGTTTACCGTGGCTCCCCCAATTCCCGCCAGGTTTCCGAACTGCTGCTGTTGCGCGCCGACGTGCCGCGCTCGCTGCGCGCCTGCATGGAAGAGCTGAATCTCATCCTTGCCAACCTGCCGGGGGACAACGGCCGGCCAGCCCAGCGCCTGGCCGCCGAACTGGACGCGCGCCTGCGCTACACCGCCATCGACGAGATTCTTGCGGAGGGCCTGCACACCTGGCTCACCGACTTCATCCTGCTGGTCCGCCAACTGGCTCGGGCCATCCACAGCTCGTATCTGGAGGCTGTATGAAACTGTCCATCCGCCACGACACCACTTACCGCTACGACGATCAGGTTCGCGCCAGCATCCAGTACCTGCGCCTGACGCCCCAGGAAAGCGAACGGCAGCACGTCTTGAGTTGGCAGCTGACCTTGCCGCGTCCGGTACGCGCGCAGATCGACCCGTTCGGCAACACCTTCCATGTGCTGACCCTGGACGAGCCGCACGACGCCATCGTCATCAGTGCCCGCGGCCTGGTGGAGATCGACGAGAAGCGTGAGGCTGAGCATGACAAGCAGTCGGCCTTGCCCTTTCTGCGCTTCACCCGCCTGACCACCGCCGACGACGCCTTGCGCGAGTTCGCTGCGCAACAGTGCGGCAACCGCCGTGACCGCAATGGATTGATAGACCTGATGGCAGGCCTGCATGAGCAGATGCCCTTCAAGAAAGGCGTGACCGGCGTCGACAGCACCGCTGCCGAAGCCTTCGCCGGACGTGCGGGAGTCTGCCAGGACCACACTCACGCCTTTCTCGCCTGCGCTCGTAGCCTGGGCATCCCGGCGCGCTTCGTGTCCGGCTACCTGTACCAGGGCAATGACCAGAACCTGGCCAGCCATGCCTGGGCTGAAGCCTGGCTGGGCGATGCCTGGTACAGCTTCGATGTGACCAATAAGCTGGCTCGCCCGGAGCGCCACCTGAAGCTGGCGGTAGGGCTGGATTACCTGGACGCCTGCCCGGTTCGCGGCATGCGCCGGGCCGGTGGTGGCGAGCAGATGCACGCCAAAGTGGACGCGCCGCCGCTGCTGTTGGTGCAAGAACAGTAAGTCGGGTTTCCCGACTTCCCACGGCGCCGGCCGCCGCTTACTGCCAGCCCGCAAGGGCCGGCGGCCGGACACACGACGCGGGAAGCCTCAACAAGGAGAAGTAGCGGCATGACCTACTGCGTCGCCATGCACTTGGCCGATGGTCTGGTGTTCGTATCCGATTCGCGCACCAATGCGGGCATCGACCACATCGCCACCTTCCGCAAGCTTTACACCTTCGGCGTCACCGGCGAACGGCTGATCGTGCTGCAGAGCGCGGGCAACCTGGCCACCTCGCAATCGGTGGTGAACCTGCTCAAGCAGCGCCTGGACGGCTCGATCCCCAATTTGCACAACGTACCGACCCTCTACGACGCCACCGCCCTGGTGGCCGAGACCGTTCGCGAAGTCATCGCCCGCGACGGCGCACCGCTGGCCGGCAATACCGATCTCACCTGCTCCTTCCTGGTGGGTGGGCAGATCGCCGGTAATCCGCCGGATCTCTACAGCATCTACCCTCAGGGCAATTTCATTCAGGCCACCCAGGACACACCCTTCCTGCAACTGGGCGAGAGCAAGTACGGCAAGCCGATCCTCGACCGTAACCTGGAGTTCGAAACCAGCCTGGAAGAGGGCCTGCGCTGTGCCCTGGTGTCTTTCGATTCAACCATCCGAAGCAACCTCTCGGTGGGCATGCCGCTGGACCTGCTGGTCTATCACCGCGACAGCCTGATCCTGCCGGTCGGCTATCGGGTGACCGAGGAAGACAAATACTTTGCCGACATCCGCCGCCAATGGGCCGCCGGGTTGCAGAAACTGATCGGCGAACTGCCGGCGCCGCCGGTGGAATACAACGTGTGATCGGGGAGACCTTCGGTCTCCTTGGCCAATGAATTCATCCCTATAGGGCTTGGGCTAGGCACTCACCTAAGGGCTGACCTTTCTCCCCGCCATGTGCTTGAGGTAGCCAATCAGCTGCCCCAACTCCTCATCGGTTATCGCTTCCTTGGAGAAGCCCGGCATCTTGCCCTGGGGCCAGCGGCGCAGGCTCTGCGGGTTACGGATGTAGCGAGGGAGGAAGTCGCCGACCAGGTATTCAGTCGGGTTGTGGGGGATGTTCAGGTCCGGGCCAAACTGCGCGTCGCCGGCACCGTTGAGGCGATGGCAGGCCAGGCAGTTTTTCTGGAACTGGGCGAATCCAGCCTGCACCTCAGCGCCGGCATTGTCGGCCGGAAGCAGGGCAGGGAAGCGTTCGGCCACGGCGGGCAGATAGCGGATGCGTGCCACCTGAAAAGGCCACTGCTCCGGACCGATGCGTGCGGCTTTGGGCTCGGTCCAGACCAGGTAGAAGGGGCCGGCGCTGGGTTTGCCGGCAGCCAGTGGCGGCCAGGGCTTGGTCGGATCTTCGATCGCGAGCCAGGCGCGGGCGCCTTTCGTGGCCAGCAGTGGCGCGGCGGTCAACTCGGCGGCGAAGCCGTCCAGGGCCACGGCTTGCAAGTGCTGGTCAGGCGTGACGCCTTCCAGCAATGCGGCCAGTGGGACGGCGCGGTACTGCATGTCCTTCTTGTAGGAAACGTCATCCGGAATGCTCACCTCCTGCGCCTGGGGATGACTGAGCAGGGCGTCTGAATCCCAGGTACGGGTGCCGCCGGGCAGTTCCAGGGTCAGCTCGGCGGCGTGGAGCGGGGTGAAACAGACGAGCAGGGCGAGTAGCGCTTTGCGCATTGATCAGTCCTTGTCCAGGGCGGTTTTCAGGTCCAGGTAGCCGCCGCCATTGATCACCCGGCTGTAGCCCAGTTCCTGCAGGCTGTCCTGGGCGATGCTGGAGCGGCGGCCGCTGCGGCAGTAGAGCACTATGGGTGTGTTTTTGTCCGGGGCGGCCTCGGCAATGCGTTGGCCGATGTCTTCGTAACCGATGTTGCGTGCGCCGGGGAGGGTGCCTTCGGCGACTTCTTCAGGCGTACGCACATCGATCAGGATGGCATTGGGTTGGCGCAGTGCTTCGATGGCGGCGGCCTGGTCGGTTTCACCGGCGGTAGCCGGGAGGCTCAGGACCAGGGACAGGGACAGCGCGAGAACAGCGAGCAGGCTTCGCATGATGGTGTCTCCCTCGAAGAAGAGTCTTCAGGCAACCTAGCACAATTGCCTGAAGGTGGCGCAGGCCGTTAGGATCGCGGCTTTCCGTCAAACCTGCGCGTGTTTCGGGCCCTGTTTCGGGTGTCGGCAGCTATTAAGGAGAGGCCATGCTGGCCGAGTTGTTCGCGGTCATGGCGCCGGTGCTGATAGCCGCCGGTATCGGATACGGCTGGGCTCGTTCGGGGCAGTCCTATCCTACCGAGTTCATTGCGCGCCTGGTGCTCAACATTGGCACCCCAAGCCTGGTGCTTTCCACCCTCAGCCGCACCGAGATCGATCGTCACGCCTTCGGCCAGGTTGCCATTGCCTGCCTGGTGGTGATGCTGGCGATGGGGCTGATCGGGAGCTTGTTCAGCCGGGTATTCCGGCAGGACTGGCGCATCCTGGTACCGGCCTATCTCTTTCCCAACTCCGGCAACATGGGCCTGCCCATTACGCTCTATGCCTTCGGCGAGCAAGGGCTGGCGTTGGCCGTGGCGTTCTTCCTGGTGCTTTCAGTGGGGCATTTCAGCTTGGGGTTGTTGCTGTCCGGCACCGAGCGCTCGTCGAAGAAGCTCCTCGCCAACCCCATCCTCATCAGCCTGGCCCTGGCGTTGCCCCTGGTGATCTGGGACCTCCAATTACCGCGCTGGCTTGCCAACACCATTGGCCTGCTGGGTGGCATGACCATCCCGCTCATGCTGCTGACCCTCGGTGTCTCTCTGGCCAGTATCCGCGTCCATCACCTGGGCAACGGCATGTTGCTGGGCGCGATGCGAATTCTCTGCGGTGCGGCCGTGGGTTGGCTGGTGGGCTGGATGCTGGACCTGCCGCCGCTCGCCCAGGGTGTACTGGTGCTGCAATCGGCAATGCCGGTGGCGGTGTTCAACTACCTGTTTGCCGTGCGTGCAGGGCGTTCGCCGGAAGCAGTGGCAAGCCTTGTGATGTGCTCGACGCTGCTGTCCTTCGTGTTGATTCCATTGCTGCTGGCGTGGTGGCTGCCCGCGCTGCGTTGACCGCAGGGGCGGTACGCAGCACAGGACGACCAGTGGTTGGGCGGCGATCAGCTGACCAGACGGGTCAGGTTGGGAAGGATGAGAATTACTGTGGTGGCAAAGACGATCAGGCTCGCTTGCCGCATTTTCGGCTGCTTGAACATGGCCAACTGCCTTTGTTGTTGTTGGAGGTGCGTTGGTCAGGGCTCCCTACGGCCGGCCCGGAACTTCGCTCGCCTCCGTGGCTAGGAAAAACACCGCCCCGGCAAAACCCGGCAACGACGGCTACTTGCATTTCAAACTCTAGGGCTGGCATCACATATCGCTTATATCGGTTGGTAACTAGCGCATGGATGCTAGTAACGCCGGGCTATTGGGAACTACCTGCCGTCGTTGGGCGGCCCCGAGGCCAGACACATCCCTTTCACCTTGGCCAGCAACTGGCCACCAACTGACCGTTCGTCTGAGCGCAGCGGTCAATGGGGCTGAGCATTTCCGTCATTGAGCCCTTGGCCTATAGCGATAAGGTAGCCACAACCTGCCGGAGCACCGGCGGCCGACGGAAAGAACAACAGGTACCTAAGGTGCCGCCAAGCTGCCTCAAGAGGACGCCATGACCGAAGCATTCATTTTCGACGCGGTGCGCACGCCCCGCGGCAAGGGCAAGAAGGACGGCGCTCTGCACAGCGTCAAGCCGGTCAACCTGATCGCCGGGTTGCTGCGCGCCCTGGCCGAGCGCAACGACCTGGACACCAGTCAGGTGGACGATATCGTCCTTGGCTGCGTGACTCCGGTGGGCGACCAGGGCGCCGATATCGCCAAGACCGCCGCGCTGGTGGCCGACTGGGACGAGACGGTTTCCGGTCAGCAGATCAACCGTTTCTGCGCGTCCGGCCTGGAGGCGGTGAACCTGGCAGCGATGAAGGTGCGCTCCGGTTTCGAGGACCTGGTGGTCGCGGGTGGCGTGGAGTCCATGTCCCGCGTGCCCATGGGCTCCGACGGCGGCGCCTGGGCAATGGACCCGGAAACCAATCTTCACACCAGCTTCGTGCCCCAGGGCATCGGTGCCGACCTGATCGCCACCCTGGAAGGCTTCAGCCGTACGGATGTCGACGCCTTTGCCCTGCGTTCCCAGCAGAAGGCCGCGCGCGCCCGTGCCAACGGCGCGTTCAAGAAGTCCCTGGTGCCGGTCACGGACCAGAATGGCATCGTCCTGCTCGACCATGACGAGTTCATTCGCGCTGATTCCACGCTGGAAGGCCTGGGTGCGCTCAAGCCCAGCTTCGAGATGATGGGCCAGATGGGCTTCGACGCCACCGCCCTGCGCAAGTACAGCCAGGTTGAGCGCATCGAGCACGTGCACACGCCGGGCAACAGCTCCGGCATCGTCGACGGTGCCGCCGCCATGCTCATCGGCACCGCCGCCAAGGGCAAGGAACTGGGCCTGAAGCCCCGCGCGCGCATCGTCGCCACGGCGGTCACCAGCACCGATCCGACCATCATGCTCACCGGTCCCGCGCCGGCCACCCGCAAGGCCCTGGCCAAGGCCGGCCTGAACGTGGCCGATATCGATCTGTTCGAAGTCAACGAAGCTTTCGCCTCGGTGGTGATGAAGTTCATGAAGGACATGGGCGTGCCGGAGGAAAAGGTCAACGTCAACGGCGGCTCCATCGCCATGGGCCACCCGCTGGGCGCCACCGGCTGCGCCATCCTCGGCACCCTGCTGGACGAGCTGGAAGCGCGCAACCTGCGCTACGGCCTGGCCACCCTCTGCGTCGGCGGCGGCATGGGTATAGCCACGATCATCGAGCGAATCTGATCCGCCTGTAGGCGCGAGCTCTGCTCGTGAATGGTGCCCCTGTGAGGGGTGTTCGCGAGCGGCGCTCGCTCCTACGGCGACTGCGAATAGGACATAAGAAATGACTGACGCCATCCGTTACGAAAAAGGCCAGGACAATATCGTCGTCCTGACCATGGACATGCCCGGCCAGAGCGCCAACACCATGAACGCGGTGTACCGCGAAGCCATGGGCAAGGCGGTCGAGCGCCTGGACGCCGAGAAGGACAGCATCGCCGGGGTGATCATCACGTCGGCCAAGAAGACCTTCTTCGCCGGCGGCGACCTCAACGAACTGATCAAGGTCACCAAGGCTGACGCCAATGCCTTCTACCAGATGGTGCTGGATCTCAAGGGCCAACTGCGCCGCCTGGAAACCCTCGGCAAACCGGTGGTGGCCGCCATCAACGGCGCAGCCCTGGGGGGCGGCTGGGAAATCTGCCTGGCCTGCCATCACCGCATAGCCCTCAACGACAACGCTGTGCAGCTCGGCCTGCCGGAAGTGACCCTAGGCCTGCTGCCCGGTGGCGGCGGCGTGGTGCGCATGGTGCGCCTGCTGGGCATCGAGAAAGCGCTGCCGTACCTGGCCGAAGGCCGCAAGGTGCGTCCGGAACAGGCCCTCCAGGCCGGCCTGATCCACGACCTGGCGCAAACCCCGGACGAGATGCTGGCCAAGGCCCGCGCCTGGATCGCCGCCAATCCCAAGGCGGCACAACCCTGGGATACCGCCGGCTACAAGATTCCCGGTGGTACGCCGTCCAGTCCCAACGTGGCGCAGATGCTCGCCATCGCTCCATCGGTGCTGCGTGACAAGACCAAAGGCTGCTTCCCCGCGCCGGAGAAGATCATGTGCGCGGCCGTCGAAGGTGCGCAGGTGGACTTCGACACCGCGCAGCTGATCGAGGCGCGCTACTTCACCGAGCTGACCACCGGCCAGGTGGCGAAGAACATGATCGGTACCTTCTGGTTCCAGCTGAACGAGATCAATGCCGGCAGCTCGCGGCCCAAGGGCCCCGCGCCGTACGTGACGAAGAAGGTGGGCGTGCTTGGCGCCGGCATGATGGGAGCGGGTATTGCCTATGTTTCCGCCATCGCCGGTATCGAGGTGGTACTGAAGGATGTGTCAGTGGAGGCCGCGGAGAAGGGCAAGGCGTATTCCCAGGGGCTGCTCGACCAATTGGTGAGCCGTGGCCATATGGCGGCCGAGAAGCGCGACGCCATCCTCGCCCGCATCAAACCGACGGACAGTGACGCTGACTTTGACGGCTGCGACCTGATCATCGAAGCCGTGTTCGAGAATCGCGAGTTGAAGGCCAAGGTCACCGCCGCCGCCGAAGCTGCTGCGTTGCCGGATGCAGTGATCGCCTCCAACACGTCGACCTTGCCGATCACCGGTCTGGCGCAGGCGGTGGCCAAGCCGGAGAAGTTCATCGGCCTGCATTTCTTCAGCCCGGTGGACCGCATGCCGCTGGTGGAGATCATCCGTGGCGAGAAGACTTCGGACGAAACCCTGGCCCGCGGCTTCGACTACGTCCTGCAGATCAAGAAAACCCCCATCGTGGTCAACGACAGCCGCGGTTTCTTCACCTCCCGCGTGTTCGGCACCTTCACCAACGAAGGCATTGCCATGCTGGGCGAGGGGGTTTCCGCTGCGATGATCGAGAACGAAGCCCGCAAGGCCGGCATGCCGGTCGGGCCGCTGGCGATTTCCGATGAAGTCTCCATGAGCCTGATGACTCACATCCGCAACCAGACCGCTGAAGACCTCAAGGCCGAGGGGAAGGTGATGCCGACGCATCCGGCCTTCGCTGTAATCGACCTGATGGTCAGCGAGTACAAGCGGCCGGGCAAGGCTGCCGGTGGCGGCTTCTACGACTACCCGGCCGGCGGTCGGAAGCACCTTTGGCCCGAACTGAAGATGCGCTTCGAGAAAGCCGACAAGCAGATCCCGCAAGAGGACGTGCGCGATCGCATCCTCTTCATCCAGGCCATCGAAAGCGTGCGGTGCGTGGAGGAAGGTGTGCTGCTCTCGACCGCCGACGCCAACATCGGCTCCATCTTCGGCATCGGCTTCGCGGCCTGGACCGGCGGCGTTCTGCAGTTCATCAACCAGTACGGCCTGCAGGACTTCGTCGCCCGCGCGCGCTATCTGGCCGAGCAGTATGGTGAGCGTTTCGAACCGCCAGCGCTGCTGTTGGACAAGGCGGCCAAGGGCGAGCCGTTCTAACGCCCTGCCGCGCATAAAAAAACCGGCTCGATGCGAGCCGGTTTTTTGTGCCCTGAACCTGGTTCAGGCCTTGTCGAAGCGGCTTTCCAGGTAGCGGATGATGTCGTTGGACTCGTACATCCAGCGGCTTTCACCGTTCTCGTCGATGCGCAGGCAGGGCACCTTGATCTTGCCACCGCCGGCCAGCAGGGTCGCGCGATGGGTTTCATCATTCTTCGCGTCGCGCAGGGCGATCGGCAGGTTCAGCCGGTGCATGGCGCGCCGGGTCTTCACACAGAAGGGGCAAGCGTTGAACTGGTAGAGCGCGAGGTTGGCGGTTTCTTCCGCGACCTGGGCTTGCGCCTCCGGGTTGCGGCGCAGCTTGCGCGGACGGGTGATGAAATCGAGGAAGATGATCAACTGGCTCAGGCCGACTCGTAACGCCTTGATGAACACTGCTGCGTACCCTTGAGTGAAAAACGGGCCGGCAGTCTACCGGAACTTGGCGGAAGCGAACGCCTTTCACGCCAGATGGTCGCCGCCCCTCTCCCTTTCAGGGGAGGGGCGGATCGAGGAGAGGTCAGCGGGGTAGCGAGATGTCCGGCATCGCATGCGCCGGAATGATCGCGCCAGGGTGGCCGATCACGGTGGCCGCCAGGCAATGGCCGTTTGCGGCGGCCTCGTGGGCGGAAAGGCCCTGGATGCGGCTGGCCAGGTAGGCGGCGGCAAAGGCGTCGCCGGCGGCGCAGCTATCGACCACTTTCCCAAGCGTTTGTCCCGGCACGTCTATCTCGCGCTGCGCGGTGGCAATCAGGCAAGGCCTTGCGCCCTGCTTGATCACAACCTCGCTGCAACCCAGGGCCAAGGTGCGCCTCGCCGCTTCTGTGGCGGTGTGCTGGCCATACAACTGGTGTTCATCATCCAGCGTCAGCAGGGCGATGTCGGCCATCGCCAGCACGCGCTCATGGGCGGCACGTGCGTCCTGCGTCGACCAGAGGGCGGGGCGGAAGTTGTTGTCGAACCAGAGCTGGCCTCCCTCTGCCACAAAGCTTTCCAGGGCTTCGAGCAGCGCCAGGCGCCGGTTGGCGGGTAACAGCGCGAGGCTGATTCCGGACAGGTAGAGGGCGTCGGTCCGGCCCTGGTCCAGCCAGGCACTGAAGTCGGTTTCCATGGCGAAGTACTGGCGGGCTGCGCTGGTATCGCGCCAGTAGAGGAAGCTGCGCTCGCCCAGCGGGTCCACGTCCACCAGGTAAAGGCCCGGCAGTGTGCCGGGCAGGCGTGTCACGCGCGCCGTCTCGATGCCTTCGCATTGCCACTGTTGAATCAGCTCGTCGCTCAGACGGTCGTCGCCCAGTGCGCTGATGTAGTGGACGCGGGCGCGGCCACCGGCGAGCAGGCGTGCCATGTACAGGGCGGTGTTGAGGGTGTCGCCGCCGTATCGGCGCTGCAGCGGCTGGCCGCTCAGTTCGACCATGCATTCACCCAGGCAGGCGATGTGAAGGCAGTCGCGCATGCTGTCAGGACTCCCGGTAGGCGATGCAGTCGACCTCGACCTTGCAGTCGATGACCATGCTCGAAACCACGCAGGCGCGGGCCGGGGGGTGGGCGCCGAAGTACTGCTGGAAGACCTGGTTGAAGGCGGCGAAATCGCGCGGGTCGTCGAGCCAGACGCCGCAGCGGACCACGTGTTCCGGCCCGTAGCCGGCTTCTTCGAGGATATCCAGGACGTTACGGATGCACTGGTGGGCCTGGGTGGCGATGCCGCCGTCTACTACCGCCCCGTCGCGCATGGGCGTCTGCCCGGAAACGAACAGCCAGCCGGCGGCCTGTACTGCTCGCGCGAAGGGCAGTTGCTGGTTGCCGGTGCCTTGGGCGACGCCGTGGCGTTTGAGTGATTTCATTGTGTGTTCTCCTTGAGAGTTGCTGCAGGGATGGATGTGTTGCGAGGCAGGAAGCGACCGGCACGCCGGGGCAGGGCGAGGCCGTCGCGGTACGACAGCACCCCGTTGACCCACACGGCTCGAATGCCGGCAGCGGGTTGTTCGGGGTCGTCGAAGCAGGCGGTGTCTTTGATGCGTTGCGGGTCGAATAGCACCAGATCGGCCCAGTAGCCGGGGGCGAGCAGTCCGCGCTGGGCCAGGCCGAAGCGGGTTGCGCTAAGGCCCGTCATCTTGTGTACCGCCGTTTCCAGCGGCAGCAGGCCGAGGTCCCGGCTGTAGTGGCCGAGTACGCGGGGAAAGGCGCCCCACAGGCGAGGATGCGGCCGCGGGTCTTCGGGCAGGCCGTCGGAGCCGACCATGCTCAGCGGGTGGGCGAGGATGCGTTGGACGTCGGCCTCGCTCATGCAGTGGTAGACCGCGCCAGCCGGTTGCAGTCGCCGGGCCGCGTCGAGCAGTGGGACACCCCAACTTTCTGCAATGGCCGCCAGGGTGCGTCCCGCCATCTCCGGATGCGTTTGTGACCAGGTGATGAGGATGTCGAAGTCTCCGGTGACCTGCTTGAGGTCGAGGGTCGAAGAACTCGCCGAATAGGGATAGCAGTCGCAGCCGACCTCCTGGTGTCGGTGGGCGGTTTCCAGGCTGGTGAGTACCTCCTGGCTGCGTCCCCAGTTGCCGGCGCCGGCGCATTTGACGTGAGACACCACCAGTGCGCAGCGCGCGTGTCGGGCAGTCGCATAGGCCTCGTCGAGTGCGCCGAGGATGTAGTCGAATTCGTCGCGCAGGTGCGTGGTGTAGAGCCCACCGTAATCACCCAGCACGTCGGCGAGCTGCATGACTTCAGCGGTGCTCGCGCTCCTTGCCGAGGCGTAGGCCAGCCCGCTGCTGAGGCCCAGGGCACCATGGGCGAGGGCATCCGCCAACTGACTGCGCATGGCCGCGATTTCGTTGGGATGGGCGCTGCGGTCGAGGCGGTCCATGTGGTTGCTGCGCAGTGCGGTGTGGCCGACCAGGGCAGCGACGTTGACCGCCGGCACGGCTGTATCGACCGCTACGCGATAGTCCGCGAAGGTTGGGTAGACGAAGGCGGAGGCGGGCCCCAGCAGGTTCATCGGGTCCGGCGGCTCGCCCGCCAGGGACACGGGCGCGGCGCTGATGCCGCAGTTGCCGACGATCACGGTGGTTACGCCCTGGCTGAGCTTGGGCAGCATCTGCGGCTGGCGGATCACCATGGTGTCGTCGTGGGTGTGTACGTCGATGAAGCCCGGCGCCAGCACCAGTCCGTCGGCATCGACGACCTCTGTTGCGCTGGCGTGCGCGGCCTCGCCCAGCAGTGCGATACGACCGCCAGCGATGCCGAGATCGCCGGTGAAGGGGGCATTTCCGCTGCCGTCGATGACAGTCGCCCGGCGAATCAGCGTTTCGAAGTGGCGCATGGTTCAGTCTCCCAGGGGCAGTCGGTCTTCGCCGCGGCGATGGTCATCCAGCGCCAGCTTCACGCGACGTAGCAGCTCCTGGCTGGTGGCGGGTGTGCGCAGAGCGGTTTCGGTTGCCAGCAGGTCGATGGCCAGCAGCATCCCGTAGCGTGCGGCGGTGGGTTTGTAGATGAAGTCGGTTTCGTCGAGGGCGATGGGGATCTGGATGTCGGCCAGGTCGGCCAGCGCGCTGCCGGCTCGGGTGATGGTCAGTAGGCGCGCGCCATAGGATTTGGCGAGGCGGGCGGTGGTGAGCAGTTCAGGGGTGATGCCGGTGATCGAGAGAATGACCAGCAGGTCCCTGGGACCCAAGGTGGCGGCCGCGATGCGCATCAACACGGGATCGTGGTAGGCCGACACCGGGTAGCCCAGCCGTACCAGGCGGTACTGCACTTCGCCGGCAAGCAGTGTCGAACATCCGCCCATGCCGAAGGCGTAGATCTTCTGCGCCGAGCAGATGAGGTCCACGGCGGAGCGGAAGGTCCTTTCGTCGAACGCCGCCAGATGCCGATGCAGGCTCTGTTCAATGTCGTCGACTATCTGGCCGAAGTAACGTGGCACCCGCTGCGGTGCGGCGCCAAGGAAGCGGCTACCGACGGTGCTGGCGCGGGCCAGCTTGAGGCGCAGTTCCCGCAGGTCTGCGCAGTCCATCAGGCGGGCGAATCGCGACAGCGCCGCCTTGCTTACTCCTGCTTTCGCCGCCAGTTCACCGATGGCGGCCGAGGCGGCGAAGCCGACGTCATCCAGGATCGTCTCGGCCACCTTTGCCGAGTTGCCGCGCAACTGATCACGGCGGCTGCGGATGAGATAGAGGATGTCCATGTCAGAGCATCCGCGCGAGGCCGAGGGTCAGGATGAAGGCCACCACTGAAACCAGCGTCTCCAGCACCGTCCAGGTCTTCAGCGTCTGCACGACGGTCATGTTGAAGTACTCCTTTATCAGCCAGAAACCGCCGTCGTTGACGTGGGAAAGGATCAGCGAGCCAGCTCCCGTCGCCAGAACCAGCAGTTCCGGATGCGGATAACCGCTGGCCAGGGCGATCGGCGCGACGATGCCTGCCGCGGTGGTCATGGCGACGGTCGCCGAGCCGGTGGCGACGCGCATCAGTGCTGCCACCAGCCAACCGAGCAGCAGCGGCGAAAGGTCGAAGCGCGCGGAGAGTTCGACGATCTCCCGGGTCACCCCGGTTTCGATGAGGATGCGGTTGAGCCCGCCGCCGGCGCCGACCAGCAGGGTGATGGCCGCGGTGGGCGCCAGGCATTCGTTGCTGAAGCGCAGGATGGCGTCACGGTTGAAGCCACGCGCCAGGCCCAGGGTCCAGAAGCTCACCAGGGTCGCGATCAACAGGGCGATCACCGAGTTGCCGATGAAGTGCAGAACGGCATTGAGGGTCGAGCCAGCTTCGCTGAGTTGGTCAGCCCAGCCACCGAGCAGCATCAGCAGCACCGGCAGCAGGATGGTGCCCAGGGTGATGCCGAAGCCCGGCAAGTTGGCGGGCCGGGATTGGGATTCGGTGAATTGCTCGGCAATCGGGTTGTGCGCCGGCAGGCTGATGCGGGGCGCCACCAGGCGGGCGAAGATCGGTCCGGCGATGGCCGCGGTGGGCACGCCGACGAGGATGGCAAAGAGCACGGTGCGACCGACCTGGGCCGAGTACTCGCCCACAGCCAGCATGGCTGCGGGGTGCGGCGGAACCAGACCGTGTACCACCGAGAGCCCGGCAACCATGGGTAGTCCGGTCATCAGCACCGACGAGCCAATGCGCTTGGCGATGGTGAAGGCGATGGGCACCAGCAGCACGAAGCCCACCTCGAAGAACAGCGGCAGGCCGCAGAGGAAGGCGATGCAGGCCATGGCCCAGTGGGCATTGCGCTCGCCGAAGCGGGCGATCAGGGTCTGCGCGATGCGCTCGGCGCCGCCCGATTCGGCCATCATCTTGCCGAGCATGGTGCCGAGCGCCACGACCAGGGCGATGTGGCCGAGGGTTTTGCCGACACCGGCCTCGTAGGCGATGACGATGTCCTTGGCCGGCATCTGGGCAGCCAGCGCCAGTCCCACCGAGACCAGGGTGATGACGATGAAGGGGTTGAGGCGGTAGCGCGCGATCAGCACGACCAGGGCAATGATGGCGAGCGCGGCGTAAACCAACAGCGGGCTTCCTGTCGCTGCGTGCATGGGGTGTTCCTTATTCTTCAGGCAAAAGGGGGCTATCCCGCCCGTTGGCGGGGGCTTGGTTAGGTAATGGGGGCGGCTAGAAGAAGGTTTCCACGGCTCCGACCACGCGGTAGTCGTCATCCACCAGCAGCAGTTGCCGCCACTTGTCGAAGGTCAGGCAGGGGTGGGAGATCTCGAAGGCCAGCAGGTCGCCGACCTGCAGGTCGGCATCCTGCGGGAGGGTCATGAAGGCGTGCTGGTCCATCATGCGGGTGATGCGCCAGTCCACCGGCGCCACCCTCGGCGTTTGATCCGAGCCAGGGCGGTGGTGCAACGACGTGATGGGCATACCGGCATCGAACGCGGCATCGCGCTTGCCCAGGGCGATGATTGCCAACCCAGGCTCCGGCATCGACTGTACGTTGGCCCAGAGCTGCAGCGCCGGCAGCAGGCTGCGGCCCATTTCCTGCGCCACCCTGTTGTTGGCCTGGATGCGTTGCTCGGCGTCGCGGTAGATACCGGCATCGTGGGTCAGGTAGCAGCCGGGGCGCAGGATCACCTGCAGCGGGTGGCCGATGTCCTGGCCGGCGAATTCTTCGGCGACGACGTCGAACCAGGCCGAACCCGCACCAGAAAGCAGAATCTCCGGTTCGGCGAAGCAGTTTCCATCGGCCAGGGCGCGGGCGCGCTGCAGGACATGGCGGAGCAGCCGGCGAATGGCGTCCTCTTCCAGCAGCACACCTTCGTAGAGCTCGATGCCTACCAGATCGATGGACTGCGGCCAGCGTCTGATGGCCTCGAGCAGCTCGGCTTCCTGATCTGGATTGCGGATGCCGGTGCGCCCGCCCGGAACGCCATATTCGATCAACACGCGCAGGCGCTGGCCGGCCTCGTCGAAGTAGCGCCCGAGGGCGTCCACGTTGACGGGGGAGTCCACCAGGCAGCAGAAGCTGAAGTCCAGGTCCTGCAAAAGCCGCGAGACGATTGCCATGTTGCCCTTGCCCACCAGTTGATTGGCCAGCAGGACGCGGCGGACGCCGGCGGCATAGGCGGCCTGGACCTGGGGCGCGGTCGCCAGCGTAATGCCCCAGGCGCCGTGCGCCAGCTGCAGGTGGAAGAGGGTGGGGCTCATGGTGGTCTTGCCATGGGGGGCCAGTTGCACGCCGTAGCGCTGGATGAACTGGCGCATCCACTCCAGGTTGTGGTGGATGCGGCTTTGGCGCAGTACCGCCACCGGCAAGCTGACGTCTTCGTCGAGTATGTTCCAGCCCAGCGCTTCTATCGCTTCCAGTGGGCAATCCGGAGGGGTGGCGCCAAGGCCTTTGGTGAGCGGGTTCAATGACCGTTCTTGAAACTTGTTTTCAGTCATGCGGGCTTTCTCCCTGAGTTCCTGAAAACAAGTATCACTGAACGCCGCCGCAAGCCAGGTACCCCCACAGAGCCGGAAGTAAGCTGATCGGGTGCGGGTGCTGACCGTCTGAAGAATTGGCCAAATAGCTCTAGCCCAGCCGTTCGCGCGCTGTTCCATCAGTTTGGCTGGTTGCCGCAGAGAATGAGTCCAATCGTTCGGCGTCAGTTGCCTACGTGTAAATGAGGTGGTGTCTGCATTCGTCCAAGAATGCTTCTGACGCCGTAGCGGATAAGCCCTAGGGGTTTTGCCATTTGGATGGCTAGGCCTGGCGTGATTGCAGCGGTTAGCTGGTGCAGCAGGCCAGCGAACTCATGTCGAAGACAGCCGGTAGCGAGATCTCGCGGCCGGTCGGCGGGTTGCCCGACAGGACGTGTATGGCGCGCTCGTTGGTGATTCCGCGGCTGATGTTGTGCTTGGCTTCGATGTTCTTCGCCAACGAGCCCACCGAGCCGTGGGCGCAGCCTATCAACGAAAAGCCGTTGGTCATGACTGCCAGGGCGGTGAGGAAATAGAGTCGGTTCCTGTGCTGTTTCATTTTCGGTCGTGCCTGTGCCTGGTGTCAGCCTTGGTGTCTGCCGCTGGGTTTCTTCTGGCTCGCCAGCAGCACCGGGATGCTCTGGCTGAGTTGTTGGTAGAAACTCATGGATGCGTCTGTGGGACTCACCCCGATGCGACCGCGCTCGTAACCGAAGCTGATGGCAAGCACCACCATCACCACAACGAAATACAGGCCGAGGCTGGCGAGGGCGCCATTACGCGCGTACTGAATGATGGGGTTGCTCATTTCTGGACTCCGCGACCGGGGGACTTGGGGTGGACGTAGAGTCGCGAAAATCCTTTCGATGAAAAAACGACGTTCAGGCATGGTAAGTATCGACGGCACCAATAGTTCCGTCGGGCGCCGTCAATTTTACTTGACGTGGCTTGTAAAGCACCGAGCTAGAGCGGCACAGCCTTGCGGCTTCGGCAGGGGAGGCACGGCACCTGATGCAGCCTATCGCCCTGTTAGGCGTTGGCTATGGGGCAGGGGATCAAGCGGTATTTCAATCACACCGTCACTGTGTTAAATAAATCGCACATTTTCCCTACATAGAGCCTCTCTGCATTTCAGGAACCATGAGCTAATGCCACTTCGCATCTGCATTCTCGAAACTGACATTCTCCGCCCCGAACTGGTCGATCAATACAAAGGCTACGGCCTGATGTTCGAGCAGCTGTTCGCCAAACAGCCGATTGCTGCGGAGTTCAGTGTCTACAACGTAGTGCAGGGGCATTACCCGCCGGAGGGTGAGACGTTCGACGCCTACCTGGTGACCGGCAGCAAGGCCGACTCTTTTGGCACCGATCCCTGGATCCTGAAGCTCAAGGAGTTCCTGCTGGCGCGCTACGAGGCCGGCGACAAACTGCTAGGCGTCTGCTTCGGCCACCAACTACTCGCCCTGTTGCTGGGTGGGCGTACCGAGCGCGCTACGCAGGGTTGGGGCGTGGGCACCCATAGCTACCAGCTGAAACAGAAGCCGGAGTGGATGACCCCCGATCTGGAAGACCTGACCCTGTTGATCAGCCACCAGGACCAGGTCACCCAACTGCCGGAAAACGCCACGCTGCTGGCCTCCAGCGACTTTTGCCCGAACGCCGCTTACGCCGTGGGCGACCAGGTGCTGTGCTTCCAGGGTCACCCGGAGTTCGTCCACGATTACTCCCGCGCGCTGCTCGACCTGCGCCAGGACTTCCTCGGTGATGAGGTCTACAAGCAGGGCGTGAGCAGCTTGAACCGCGACCACCAGGGGGCTGCCGTGGCTGAGTGGATGATGCGCTTCATCGCTCGCGACCGCGCGGCCTGATCGGAGCTTTACGGAAAAACCCGCCTTCAGGCGGGTTTTTTGTCGCATGGGGCGTGGCCCGTTCGTTCACCATCCACGGGCTGGAAATTCACGCGATGGATTTCCAGCGCAGCAGACGTCGCCCTTCACAGCCAGCCGTAGTACTTGAAGCTGGCATAGAGCGCGGTACACCCGGTTGCCACTAGCCCCAGCACGCCGAAGTAACCGTATTGCCACGTCAGCTCCGGCATGTATTGGAAGTTCATGCCGTAGATGCCCGCAACTGCCGTCGGGAAGGCAAGAATGGCGGCCCAGGCGGCGAACTTGCGTTGCACCACGCTCTGCCTGGACGACTCCAGCAACAAGCCGATTTCAATGGCATGATCGGCCATTTCGCGCAGGCCGGTCAGGTCTTCAAGCAAACGTTTGACGTGGATGGCGATGTCACGGAAGTAAGGCCGCATGTGCTTGTCGATGAAAGGGAAGTCCAGACGCTGCAGCTCCTCGCAGATTTCCCCCATGGGGCCGATGTAGCGGCGCAGGCGCAGCAGGTCGCGGCGCAAGCAGTGGATGCGTTCGACATCGGACTTGCCCAGCGGGCGCTCCAGCACGTTCCGTTCGATCTCCTCCAGCTCTGCATGGAAACTGTCCATCAGCGGCCGATAATTTTCCAGCACGAAACTGAGCAGTGCGTAGAGGACGAAGTCTTCGCCGTGGTCAAGCAACAGCGGGCGCGCCTCGCAGCGCTGGCGAACGCGGGAGTAGGGCGCGGATTCGCCATAGCGGGCACTGATGATGTAGCCCTTGCCGGCGAACAATTGCGTCTCGATGAACTGCAGTTCACCGTCGACCTCGATCGGCGAATAGACCACCAGGAACAGGGCGTCACCGAAGGTCTCCAGCTTCGGACGGGTATGGCGGGTGAGGGCGTCTTCAAGGGCCAGTTCGTGCAGGTCGAACTGTCGCTGCAGGTTGCTCAGCTCTTCCGCGCCGGGGTCATGCAGGCCTATCCAGACGAAGTGCCCCGGTTTGCTGGCCCATTGCAAGCCTTCATCGAGGGTTATGTCGGTGACTTTCCGGCCTTTGGTATATACAGCGGCGGCAACGACTCGACCCATGGTTCAGCGGTTCCTTCATCCGTTGGTGGGAAGTTTGGCGCGCAGGTTATCGCGCCTGATCTTCTGAGTCTTGCCGAAGGCCGAGGTTCTGCAATGGTAAGACTAGAGCAACTGCTCTAAGTTGATCGTTCCCCTCACCGATCGAAACAAGGAGAACAAATTGATCGAGGCCTTCCGATTTTCTGCAGGTCGGTTCCATTGCCCCTATCGGGTCTACCGTTCGGCCGTTGCCGGTCCGGTACTGATCCTGTTGCCGGCCCTTGGCGTAGCTGCGCGCAAGTACGAAAACTTTGCCCTGGGACTGGTGGCTGCCGGCAACCAGGTGCTGGTGGTGGATTGGCCCGGCCAGGGAGAAAGTGACCCACGGCCGAGCCGTCGGTTGGACTATGGCTACCGTGACCTGGTCGATGAGTTCGTACCGAGCTTGCTGACGGCTGCTCGCCAGCATTTTCCCCAAGGTCGTTTGGTTTTGCTGGGTCATAGCCTGGGCGGGCATATCGCGACGTTATTTGCTGCCGCCAATCCCCAGGCCGAGGTCGCGGTGGTGGGCGTGGCCTGCGGGAATATTCATTACCGCAACTGGCCGGGCAGGCAGCGCTTGCTGACGCCCAGCGTGGCCATGATCTTCAACCTGTTGACGGCCGTGTTCGGATATCTGCCGGGCAAGACCATCGGTTTCGGTGGCCATGAAGCACGCAGCCTGATGCGTGATTGGGGGCGAGTGGCCTGGACGGGTAACTTCGATCACCTCGGGTTGGATCTTACTCTTCCTCGACACAACCGGACGTCGTCCCTGTTCATTGGCATTCACGGCGACTCTTTCGCCCCGGAAGCCTCGACCCGAGGCCTGGCCGCGTTGATCCAGGAACAACCCCAGGTCCGCATGCTGCGCTCTCCAAGGCCGGCATCAGAGCATCCCCATAGCGCCTGGCTACGTTCCCCAGTGACTGTAATCGAGGAGATCGTGAGTGGGTTGGCGCTGCTTCGTTGTGAGGTCTCCACCGGTCAGAAGCTCTGAAATGTTCTGTTACAGCCGCTGGTGTTCAATAGGTAACTCACTAGAGAACGCGGGGCCTGTCATGACGCTAAAGAAGTGTTTGCTGGCGATGGCGATCTGCTCGGTTTTGAGTCTGTCTTTCACCGTCTTGCCGAGTGATCTCTCCAGCGCATCGAGTGCCTATGCCAAGGATGGCGGGGGTGGCGGTGGAGGAAGTGGCGGCGAAGGAGGTGGCCATGGCGGCAGCGGCCATGGTGGCGATGGAAGTGCTCGCAGCGGTGACGGCGGCCACTCCGGAAATAGCGGCCCCGGTAGCGCTCACAGCGACCGCGGGGCAGACGATGGAGCGGGCCATAATGTCCGCGACGATCACGGCCAGAATGCGGGTGCCGAACCGGGCGATGACAACGGCGGAGCCATGTAGCTGCACCCCAAAAGAGAAAGCCCCGCATCGCGGGGCTTCTTCGTGTCTGGGAGCTTAAACCAGGTGCTGTTTATCCAGCTCGATGGCTGCATCCAGGGTTTCCAGCAGCGCCTTGCGGACCTTGAGTTTGGTGTTGCGGTGGGCGGTCATGTTGATCTTCTTCAGTTGCAAGGCGGCGGCGCGAGCGGCCTCCCGCAGGTGCTCGATCGGTACGACCTTGTCGAGGAAGCCGGCATCCAGCGCGCCCTGCGGATCGAACATCTCGCCATTGATCACCGATCGGTTGAAGGCGGACTTGCGCAGACGATCACGTGCCAGTTCGATGCCCACGTGGTGCATGGTCATGCCGATCTGCACTTCGTTTAGGCCAATGCTGAACGGGCCTTCGACGCCGATACGGTAGTCCGCCGACAGCAGGATGAAGGCTCCTTTCGCGACGGCATGACCCGGGCAGGCGACGATGACGGGGTAGGGGTGTGCCAGCATGCGGCGGGCCAGCGTGGAACCGGCAGCGACCAGGGCGACGGCGTTCTGCGGACCGGACGTCATCACTTTCAGGTCGTAGCCACCGGAAAGGATGCCCGGCTGGCCGGTAATGACGACAATGGCCCGGTCCTGTTCGGCGCGATCCAGCGCGGTGTTGAAGGCAGCGATCACATCCGGGGAGATGGCATTCACCTTGCCGTTGCTGAGGGTCAGGGTGGCAATACCGTCTTCGAGTTGGTAGGAGATCAGCTCACTCATGGCAGGTTCCTTGTTAAGAAGTGGATCGACGTTACTCAGCGCTACCGTGGAGGTAAAGGACCGAGACTGACTGCTCGGTCATCCCCGGTTCCTGGCTCCTCGCACCCAGTTCAAAAAAGCCTCCGCTATGCCACGGCAGGCCACTTGACAGCAGAAGTGGAAATTGGCATGCGGAAGAAATTTTCATAAACGCATGAAATTTATGAAAAAAGTGTTTGCATTCCGGAAAACACTCCACTAAATTAGCGCACCTCGACGGGGCCAACGCCTCGAAGAGATTCCGGTGAGGTGTCCGAGCGGTTGAAGGAGCACGCCTGGAAAGTGTGTATACGGGAAACCGTATCGTGGGTTCGAATCCCACCCTCACCGCCACTTTCCGTACAGATAAGCCCTTGATTTCGATAGAGATCAGGGGCTTTTTCTTTGCCTGCGAAAAAGTGGGTGTCGAAAAAGTGTCGAAGGTGCCTTTGGGCTGCCTGTGTTCAGGTCGTGTATAGTGACCCCATTGCCGTTCAGGCTAGAACTCGTTGGAAAGGTAGCTGTCATGGCTGGTCACGCAGAAAATCACAATGGCGTAAAGGGTGTTGTCTCTCGGGACAAGCGCACTGGGCGTTTTGTGCGCATCCTCGCCAAGAGGAAGGCGGTGAAATCCGAGTCCGCGCCGATCAAGCACCTTTCCGACAGCGAGTCGCGTGAGCTGTCAGACGTCTTCGTCGAGCTACTGACCTCGCGATAAGGCTCCCAGTCAAGGATGACGGAGCCAAGGATCGACAAATCTCCCGTATTCGAAGCAGCTTGGACGAAATCAGACCAGCGACTTCGCTCCTTCCTGGATTCCCTCGTTGAAGCATTTGCGGCCTACGTTCAGCGGGGCGATCACGATCATTTTGGCCGTGATGAACCTCTGGATTGGCCCTCAAGTGCTCGTGCAGCCGCGCTCAAGCATATCCATATCATTCCTGTTGATCCTGATCTGAATCCTCGATTCTTCAAGAGCTGGAAGTTGAAGCGGCCGTTTCGGCGTACCTCTGATCGTATGCTGATTTATGTGAAGGACGATAAGGGCAATTACTGCTTGCTCGCCTATCTGCATGACGATGCACACACGCTGTTGAACAAGGCATCCCTTGTTGGGCATCTGGCCGATCTGGCAGAAGATTGGTTCCGGCAGAACGAATCTTTTCCAGTGAACTGATAAACCCTCTTCCTGAAATCTCCAGTCCTGGACAAGAATGGCCCATCGCCATGGAAGACAGGGCCATCCAGGATGCGCACGAACTACGTTCTAATCGACTACGAAAACGTCCAGGTCCAGTCCCTGGAGCTGCTGCAGCAGCCTCACTTCAAGATTCGAGTCTTCCTTGGCCCCAACAACACCAAGCTACCTACTGAGCTTGCAGTCGCTATTCAGCGCTTCGGTGATAGGGCGGACTACATCCTGCTGGATACGCCTGGTCAGAATGCCCTCGACTTTCACGTTGCCTACTACATGGGGCGGCTGGCCGTAGAAGAGCCGGATGCGTTCTTCCACGTCATTTCCCGCGACAAGGGCTTTGATCCGCTGATCAAGCACCTCAAAGGTAAGAACGTTTTTGCCGCTCGCTCTGAAACCATCGAAGGCATGCCTTGCTTCTCGCCGCCCAAGATCGTTCCGCCACCTTCTCCCAAGCTGGAGCCAGTGAAGGCGTCCCCTTCGAAAACAACGAAGGCGGTCAATGAGGCTGACATTAACCTGGTGATCGCTGACCTGGTCGGCCGTAAGGCATCCCGGCCGCGAACCATCAAGACGCTGCTCAATACCATTCGCGCCAAGCTGGGTAAGCAGACAGTCGAAGAGATTGAAGGCGTCTTCCAAGCATTGAAGCAGCGCGGCTACGTGGAGTCGGATGGAACCAAGGTGTCTTACAAGCTACCCAAGAGCGCATAGAGGATTGAGCTTTAACGCATCCTGCAGATGATCCGGCGATAGATGCGCATACCGCATTGTCATGGTCAGCGACGCATGCGCCTGAATTGCCGGCGAGAAAACCGGGGAGGCATCTTGGTGCTGACCTTCTTGGGCTGTCCCCATAGGCGTTGCGGCCTCCTGGATACAGCCTGGTGATTCCTGGCGCCTCGGCGGTCAAAGGGCCGTGTGGATCGAGGCCAGCGGCGCGGTGGCGTCGATCAGTTGTGGTAGCCCGCCTTGCACAGGCCATCGAGCAATGTGTAACCCACAACGTAGATGGTTTTGCCGGTGTCCATGGCAAGTGCTTCGGGGGTGCGTTGAAGCTTGATGGCGACGTTCTTGGCGATCTCCATGGGCGTCACTTTCGCGTAGCAGACCTTGTCCGTGTCACGGTCATTCCTGTAGCGCTGCGCGCAGTGGTACTTGCGGCCAGACGATTTCAGCCCGACCTCAACATCCTCGTCCGGGGTGGAGGGCACGATCCGGACGTACTCGGCTTGAGGTCCCCTCCAGATTTCGGTGGTCTGGCAGCCGGTAACCATCAGCGCGAGCGCGAAGGCGGTCATTCGAAAAACGTCCATGTCATGTCCTTGGGTAAGTGGTGTGCTCCGGGAGCGTAGCAATCCAGAACGGGCGATAGCCCATCCATCGATTGGCCCGGCCGGCTGATGGCGGCTCCACCGTCTCGGCGCTATAGTCCGCGACCTTTCGATTCCCCTTACGGCACAGTGCTATGGACGACGATCTCGACCTCCACGAACCCGAACATGATCACCTGCTGGACAACGACGATGACCTGGATGGCGAGTTCTTCGACGACGAGGAAGTCGATCCGCTCGATGCGTCGGAAGGCGAGTGCGATTACTGCGGCGAGTTGACCGGCAGGACGGACCGGCGCGGCCAGTTCGTTTGCGGCGATTGCGCTGATTTCGACTGAGATCAGGCGAAATTTTCGCCCTGGTCCAGCACGGCAATGGCCCACTCCTCCTTCCCTGGCTCTACCAGCTCAGCGACGCGCCAGGTCCTGACGCGGCCAACGTCGACGTGGATGAAGCCTTTCGAGGGATAGAAGCCCACGCCACCGGCACCGATGCCGCGCACCAGTTTGCCCAGTCGTTCGATGCTGACTCCGGGGATGCGGATGTCGGCGGCCATGCCGCGGATGTGCAGGGAGTGGCGGGCAGCGCCTTCCAGAGTGGCGTTGTGCTGCGGGGTGCGATAGCCGCTGTTGACCAGGATGCGGGTGGGCAACTGGTTGATGCGCAGCCAGGCCTGGATGAGGAAGAGCAGGTCGAGCAATTTGACGTTGACCTTCACCGTGCTCCGGTACTTCACGTCGCGCAGGATGCGGCAGCCCTGACGATAGCCTTCCAGATCCCAGCCCTTTCCCTTGCGGAAGTAGCAGAAGGTGACGACTTCGCCGGAGGCCGGGCGTTCCAGGCGCAGGTGGCGATCGCGGTTGAGCAGGCGGGCATGGAGGTTTCGGGGCCGTAGCGTCACGTCGATCCGCGTGGCCAGGGCATCGCCCATTGCCAGGGCGGCGCCGAGGGCGGCGAAGGCCGTGAGCACCTGGCGTCTGGACATTCCGGGAGAGGAAGCAGCCATGGGCGACCGCTCGCTGGGAGGTCGGGGTTTTCGACTATACACCCGGTCGCTGACGATGCAGAAGATCCGTCAAGAACCCTGCGAGCGCATGGCGCCCTGCCGTTCAGCGGTGTCCTTTCCTGTGACCGTCCCGGTCTCGGTCATCATGGTCGCGGCGGTCGTCCCAGCCTCCACGGTGATGGTCGTCGTCATCATCGAAGTGGTGGATGATGCAGCCGCTGCCACTGGCCAGTACGACGGCCAGCAAGGCGATCTTCACGAGGTTGGCAAGCATGGGCGGTACCTCTCGAGGCACTAGGATCGGACACCCCATGTCCATGAGACAGGTCGTCGGTGAAAAGAGTCGACTCGAATCAGTCGTCGGACTTTTCCAGGCGGCGGGCGATCTGTTCCAGCAGGATCAGATCCTGCTCGACCAGACGGCCTTCGTTGGCGGCAAGCGTGAGCCGCTCCAGCACCTGGCGTGAGCGTGGGCTAAGGGGCTGTGCGGGGCCGTAGCGGCCATCTTTGGATTCGGCAATCTGCATGGCGGAATTGAGCAGGTCGTTGAGCGATACCTCCAGCGCCTTGGCGATTCGCCTGAGGTCTTCGAACGAGGGCTCGCGGGTATCCCGCTCGTAATTACCGATACGGGACTGTGATTCCCACCCGCACTCGTTGGCCAGGGCCTGCTGTGAGAGTCCTTTCAGCTTTCTGTAGTGCGCAATGCGCGATCCAAGCGTGTTCATGCCGCGAATCTTAATGACGGAATGAATCGTCCTTGGCTCACTTATCGTGTTTGCATGGTGTGCGAAACGTGTTTATGGTAGGCCGCAATCCACGAATTGCCAAGGTCACTCAAGGATGATGAGGAAAGCTCGCAGGGTCGCGAGGCGGTCACCACCAGGGACCTTGCCGCTCGGCAGCACAGCGTGCCGAGAATGCGATAGGCCCGCAGCCGCATGTCGCGATGCGGCGCGGCCGGCCTCGCCAACGGGCTGCCGCTGGTGGTTGGGCCCCTGGGCGACCGGCCCCCCCTGTTGAAGCTGCTGTACTGTCTCTGGTTGCCCCCTGTCCGCGCGAGCGGGCAGGGGGCTTTTGCATTCAGGCCAGACGGAAGCGCCCGACTTCGGTTTGCAGCTCCGTGCCAAGTCGGGCCAGGTCCACGCTGGCGACCGATGTCTCTTCGGTGGCGGCAGCGGATTGCTCGGCTACGTCCCGGATGCTGGTGACGCTGCGGTTGATCTCCTCCGCCACGGCGCTCTGCTGCTCGGCAGCGGTCGCGATCTGCTGGTTGAGCTGCTGGATGTTGGACACCGACGTGTTGATCGCCAGCAGGGCGTCGCCGGCTTCCTTGGCAGCTTCTACTGTCTGGCCGGCCTGGGCGCGGCTGCGTCCCATCATGTCTACCGCACCCTGGGCGCCGTCCTGCAGTGTGCTGACCAGTTGCTCGATCTGGGTGGTCGATTCCTGGGTACGGCGGGCGAGGGCGCGTACTTCGTCGGCCACCACGGCGAAGCCGCGTCCGGCGTCTCCGGCCCTGGCCGCTTCGATAGCGGCATTGAGTGCGAGAAGGTTGGTCTGTTCGGCGATGCTCTTGATCACATCGAGCACCGTACCGATGTTGGTGCTGTCGTGCTTGAGCCGCTCGATGGCACACGCGGATTGCTCGATGGCGTGTGCCAGGTTCTCGATGCGTTCGATGGCTTGCTGGACAACGAGGGTGCCGTGCTGCGCCTGGCGGTCGGCGTGGCCGGCAGAATCGGCTGCGGATTCGGCGTTGCGGGCGACGTCCTGGACGGTGGTGACCATCTGGTGCATGGCCGTGGCCACTTGCTCGGTTTCCATCTTTTGCTGGGTGACGCCGGCGCTGGTCTGCTCGGTCACGGCGGACATCTCTTCGGCGGCGGTGGCCAGTTGTTCGATGCCACCGCTGAGGCGCTTGAGCAGGCTGCGCAGGCTCTCGGTCATGTCCTGCATGGCTTGCATCAGCTGACCCAGCTCGTCCTTGCGGTCGCTGCGGATATCCGAGGTCAGGTCACCGGCCGCGACCTTGCGTGCCTGGTTAACCGCCTGGCGCAGAGGCACCACGATCAGTTGGGCGATCAGCAGGGCCGATAGCAGCCCCACCACAAAGCCGATGGCGGCCGCGGTGACCAACATGGTCTTGGCTTGGCGGGCGTCGGCTTCCAGCAGCTGCATCTGAATGTTCAGTGCATCGGTGGAGGAGTCAGAAATGCCCGAAGCACGGGTAGTGAGTTCTGTTTCAGTGTCGGCGTGGAGCTGGATGCTCTGGCGCAGGTTGGCGAATTCGCTGCGGTAGTGCTCGATCTGCTTGCGTGCCGCATCAAGGTCCTCGCGGGCACTCGGCTCGCTGATCCTGCCGGCCAGGTCATTGGCCCGGCTGTCGAGGGCATCGAACAGGGCATTGAGCTTGCTGGCGTACTGATCGTCGCCGCGCATGACGAAGTCCTTTTCATGGCGCCGCGCGGTGAGCACATCCTTGGCCATGCCGGAGGCGTGGGTCGCGCTTTCCAGGGCGCGAATGCCATTTTCGTCGCCGCTCTGGCGGATCTGTTGCAAGGCCGCTTCAGTGAGGCGCTGTTCCAGTTCATCGAATTGCTTGAGCGCCTCGCGGGCGGCCTGCTCCATGTTCTGTTGGGCGCTGCGCTTGTTTTTCTCCGTAGCTGCCAGGCCGGCCAGTTTCTGCTGGTACTGGCCGAGATCCGCCTGGATCTGTTTCATCAGGTCGATGGTCTTGGGGATGGTCATCACCTTCAGGGTGTTGTCGGCGATGCCCTGTATCTCCCCGATAAGCTGCAGCGCATTGCTGATGGCCTGCTCGTCACTGCGAATGATGAAGTCCTTCTCGTGCTGGCGCACCTGATAGAGCTTGGTATCGATGTCGTTGACCCTTAGCAGGATGTCGAAGCGGTGCAGGGCGCCTTCCAGTGCGCGCCAACTGGTCCAGGCCACGAGCAAGGTAATGGCGAGTACCAGGCCGAATCCGGTCAGCAGCTTCTGGCGAACGCTGAGGTCATTGAAGAAACGCTTGATCGAGCCGTTCATGGCAAGCGCCTTTCGTCGAGCTGGCAAGGGAAGGCGCAAACGGTTGGCAGAGAGAAGGGGCAGGCGAGGGCGAACATGGATTGACGTCCTGTCGAGGGGAATGATTCATGGCTTATCGCCATGAGTCATCAATCTAGACGCACCAATTCGGTGCTGTCCAGCTTGCGGACAGGTGGCCAATTGCTGATATGGATAGCCACTATTGAGGCAACTGATTTCTATTGGTTCGGCCCGCCCCATAGTCTTTGCAGCATGTGAAGCGAAGGAGGTGAGGCCATGTCCCACGTCGATGTCATGTCCCTGGTCGGTACAGCGGTTCCGGAAGCGCTCCGGGCTGATGGTCATATGGCCTGCTGGTTCGTGGTGGTGGACGGCGTGATGCGTTCCGGCCCCTTCACCTCCCGCGAGGCCGCAGGCGCCAGCAAGGCAATCTGGCACCTGGAATTGTCTCGCCGCCAGCGCGGCCCACAAGTCCTGCTGGCCTGAGGCTCTGGTTCCTCACAGCTCTTTTTCGGCACCATGCTCCCTTGGCCCGCCTTTATGGCGGGCATTTTGTTTGTGCGCCCGGCGTCTTGGTTAAACTGCGGTTTTCTGCTGGAAGCTGCATCGTGAAGTGGGACATTTTCTGCAACGTCGTCGACAACTTTGGCGATATCGGTGTGACCTGGCGCCTGGCGCGCCAACTGGTGACCGAACATGGCCAGACGGTGCGCCTCTGGGTGGATGAGCCGGCGGTTTTCGCGCCGCTTTGTCCCCAGGCCGATCCCGAGGCGGAAAGCCAGTGGCATCAGGGCGTGGAAATCCGTCACTGGCAGCGCGATTGGCGACCGGCGGAGCCAGCGGATGTGGTGATCGAAGCCTTCGCGTGCCAGCTGCCTGAACCCTACCTGGAAGCAATGGCCGCCAGGACGAATAAGCCCCGTTGGCTGAATCTGGAGTACCTCAGCGCCGAAGACTGGGTGGCCGGATGTCACGGGTTGCCGTCTTTCCAGCCCAACGGGCTGCAGAAGGTCTTCTATTTCCCTGGATTTGCCGATGGCACCGGGGGCTTGCTGCGGGAGGCTGCGCTGATGGAGCACCGCCAGACCTTCCAGGCCGACCCACAGGCGCGCCGGACTTTCCTCGAAACGCTCGGCGTGGAACTGGAGGAGGGCGCGCTGCTGATTTCGCTCTTCGCCTACGAGAACGCCAGTCTGGCCGGATGGATGGGCGCGTTGGCGGCCGGCCCTCGACCGGTGCAATTGCTGGTGCCCGTTGGTCGGGTGCTGGCGGACCTGGCTCGTTGGCTGGGGGAGGACATGTTGAGCGCGGGCAGCCGTTTCCGCCGTGGCCAACTGGTGATCCAGGTCCTGCCTTTCGTCAGCCAGGATGATTACGATCGGATTCTCTGGTGCTGCGATCTCAATGCGGTGCGCGGCGAGGATTCCTTTGTCCGTGCCCAATGGGCCGCGCGTCCGCTGCTCTGGCATATCTACAAGCAGGACGAGGATGCCCATTGGGACAAACTGGAGGCGTTTCTCGGCCTCTATTGCCAGGCCTTGTCCCCGGCCGCGGCTGCCGCGCTGACCGAAGCCTGGCGCGCCTGGAACCGAGGCGAAGGCATGGGCGAGGCCTGGAACACGCTGTCGACGCACTGGCCGGAGATCGCGCGGCATGCCGAGCGCTGGTGCGTCCAGCAGGCCGCACGCACTGATCTCGCGACGGGTCTGGTGCAGTTTTGTACAAATTCGCTATGATACGCGGCCTGTTTTTTGTCACTCATCCACATCGGATATTCGTATGAAAACCGCTCAAGAGTTCCGCGCCGGCCAAGTCGCCAACATCAATGGCGCTCCCTGGGTCATCCAAAAGGCCGAGTTCAACAAATCCGGCCGTAACAGCGCAGTCGTCAAGATGAAGCTGAAGAACCTGCTGACCGGCGCCGGCACCGAGACCGTATTCAAGGCCGACGACAAGCTGGAGCCGGTCATCCTCGAACGCAAGGAAGTGACCTACTCCTACTTCGCGGACCCGCTGTACGTGTTCATGGACCCCGAGTTCAACCAGTACGAGATCGAAAAGGCTGACCTGGAAGGCGTGCTGACCTTCATCGAAGACGGTATGACCGACGTCTGCGAAGCCGTGTTCTACAACGATCGCGTGATCTCCGTCGAACTGCCGACCACCATCGTTCGCCAGATCGCCTACACCGAGCCGTCCGTCCGTGGCGACACTTCCGGCAAGGTCATGAAGACCGCTCGCCTGAACAACGGTGCCGAGCTGCAAGTATCCGCCTTCTGCGAAATCGGTGATTCCATCGAAATCGATACCCGCACTGGCGAGTACAAGTCCCGCGTCAAGGCCTGAGCCTTTTAGCGAGACAGGAAAAAGCCCGCGAAAGCGGGCTTTTTCGTTTCTGCGGTCAGTTCTTACTTAAGGTGTTCCTTGATCGCCTCGCCGGCTTGCTGCATCGCGGCGCGGGTGCCCGGGACCTTGGCCAGCACGTTGAGCAGGCCGAAGTCGTGGATCATGCCGTTGTAGCGCACGGAAGTGACCTCCACGCCGGCGGCGTCCAGCTTGCGGGCGTACGCTTCGCCTTCATCACGCAGTACATCGAACTCCGCGGTCTGTACCAGGGCGGGCGGCAGGCCTTTGAGTTGCTCGGTCGAGGCCTGCAGTGGCGAGGCGTAGATCTCGGCGCGCTGGCGCGGGTCGGTGGTGTAGCTGTCCCAGAACCACTTCATCATGTTGCGGGTGAGGAAGTGGCCGTTCTCGAACTGGTTGTAGGATGCGTTGTTGAAGCTTGAGTCCGTGACTGGCCACAGCAGGGCCTGGAAGCGGATCTTCGGCGTGCCCTTGTCCTTGGCCATCAGGCTGACGACTGCAGCCATGTTGCCGCCCACGCTGTTGCCGGCCACCGCCAGACGGTTGCCATCCACACCGATTTCCTTGCCGTGCTCGGCCACCCACTTGGTGGCGGCGTAAGCCTGGTTGATCGCGGTCGGGTACTTGGCTTCGGGCGAGGGCGTGTAGTTCACATAAACCGCCACGGCGCCGGAGTTGGCCACCAGGTCACGGATCAGGCGTTCGTGGGTCGGGTAATCCCCCAGTACCCAGCCACCGCCGTGGAAGAACATGAACACCGGCAGGGTGCCTTTAGCGCCGGCTGGGCGGACGATGGTGAGGTCAATCTTCTGATCACCGGCTTCGATGGTCTTCTGGCTGACATCGGCCTTCGGCAGTTCCAGTTTCACGCTGGTCTGGGCGCCCACCAGTACCGCACGAGCATTCTTGGGTGCCAAGGTTTCCAGGGGCTGGCCGCCGCCTGCCGCCAGGGCTTCGAGGAAGGCCTGGGTGTTGCGTTCCACGCCCGGGCTGCCAGCAGCGAAGGCATGGCTGACGGAGAGGGCGAGCAGGCTGCCGGCAACGAGGGTGCTGATCGATTTCATGGTGGGTTCCTCTATCTGTCGTTTGCTTTGATGTCTAAAAATTTGCGCGCTAAGTAAGTGCGTGAGGTGGAAGTTAGACGCGATTTAGTTAGCGCGCAAGATATTTGTTGGAGGATTTTGGAATAGTGACCTGAAGATTCAGGAATAAGGCCGTTAGACGGCCTTTCCCAGACTGCTGCGCAGCGACACCAGTTCGTCCTTGAGGGTGCCCAACTGCTCGGTGGAGCGTTCGGAAGCAGCGAGGATACAGGCGGGTACGGACTTGGCTTTCTCTTGCAGGGCTCGACCCTGTTCGGTGAGGCGCAACTCGACTACGCGCTCATCCTTGCTGCTGCGCGTGCGGGTGATCAGACCTTCGGCTTCCAGGCGCTTGAGCAGCGGGGTGAGGGAGCCGGGATCGGTGAGCAAGCGATTGCTGATTTCTCCCACGGTGATGCCATCGCCTTCCCAGAGCACCATCATGGCGAGGTACTGCGGATAGGTCAGACCCAGCTCCTGGAGCAGGGGTTTGTACACCTTGGTCATCATCAGGGAGGTGGAATAGAGGGCGAAGCAGAGCTGGTTGTCGAGCAGCAGTTCCTTGCAGGGAGGTGTAGACATGGCGGGTCTCCAGAAACGGTGATGGCGACCAATTTAGCGCGCAAGCCTTTCGTGGGCAAAATTCATTCTTTCCATCGCTGACCGCGCATCCTTGCAATGCCTTCATCAGGCGCCACAATTTCCCGGTCAATCTCTGCAAGGACTGCATCATGGATAACCTGCAAAATCCCTATCAGGCACCTCAGGCGGAACTCACCGTCAGCAGCGTCGCCGAACCCTTGCTCGCCTCGCGCTGGACGCGTTTGGGCGCCGCGCTGATCGATGGCCTGATCATGAGCGTGGTGACCGTACCTGTGGCGTACTTCTCCGGCACCTTCGCGGCCGCCCAGCAAGGCATCGAGCCGAGTTTGGGCCAGCAACTGCTGAGCCTGGTGGTTGGCGTGGCGGTCTTCCTGCTGGTCAACGGCCACTTCCTCAAAACCTACGGCCAGACCCTCGGCAAGCGACTGCTGAAGATTGCCATCGTCGACCTCAATGGCCAGGTGCCGGAACTGGGCAACCTGTTGCTCAAGCGATACCTGGTCTGGTGGCTGCTCGCGTATGTCCCAATCGTCGGCATGTTTCTGGTGCTGTTGGATTACTTGTTCATTTTCCGCGCGGACCGTCGCTGCCTGCATGATCGGCTGGCAGCCACCCGCGTGGTGCAACTGCCACGCTGATCAGGCCCGGCCCAGGCCGCCCAGGGCGAGGTCCCAGGGCGGTACCGGGCCGAAGCGATTCTTCAGGAACTCCAGCAGCAACCGGCTTCTCGAGCTGGCTTCTCCTTCCAGGCGCAAAGCGTAGATGCCGCTGGGCTCCGGCGCCGGGAGGCCGTTTTCGCAGAACAGCGGCACCAGCTCTCCGCGCACCAGGTGTTCGCTGATCAGCCAGGTCGGCAAGTGGGCGATGCCGAGCCCCGCCGCGGCGCTGAAGAGCAGCGCTTCGGCGTTGTTCGCGGCCAAGCGCATGCGTCCCGGACGGATATGTTGCAACTTGCCATCTATCTCGAAGCGCCAGGCATAGGGCGGTGCCAGGGCATCCCAGTCGAGGCCGTCATGCTCGGGTAGTTCGCGCGGGTCACGGGGAATGCCGCGCCGTCGCAGGTATTCCGGGCTGGCGCAGAGTATCCGCACCAAGGGCGCCAGTGGTGTGGCCACCCGACGGCTATCGGCTAGGGGACCGATGCGCAGCACCAGGTCCACCTGGCCGAGGTTTTCGCCCTGCATGTCGATGAAGCTGTCGATCAGCCGCAACTGCACGTCGAGCCCGGGATAGGTGGTGAGGAATTCGGCAATGGCTGGCGCCAGGTGGCGGCGGCCGAACGGGGCGGGCGCATCGATGCGAATCAAGCCCTCGGGCAGGCTGCTCAGGGACACCGCCTCGGCGCGAGCCAGGCGTAGTTCTGCCAACACCCGCTTTGCTCGTTCGGCAAAGGCCAGGCCGGCGGGAGTGGCCTTCACCGCATGGGTGCTACGCACGAAAAGGCTGCTGCCCAAGGCACGCTCCAGGGCGTCGATGCGCCGTGCAACGGCCGAGGGCGTAAGCGGATGGCGCCGGGCTGCGGCGGAAAAGCTACCGGCCTCCAGCACGTCCAGGAAAAGGGCCAGCTGTTCGGTGAGGGCATCTGGGTTCATTTGGATTGCCTGTGCGAAGTACGCAAAGCCATTGTGCGTCGCTGTGCGTTTCCGTGGCAACGATGCGGGCGTAGCATCCGCTTCCATCTGATTGGGAGGCGCCATGGATCTCTGGGCTTTTGCTTTGAATATCGTGCTGGGCGCGCTGCTCGGCACCCTGGGTGGGCTTTTCGGCATCGGCGGCGGGCTGATCGCGATTCCCGCCCTGGGCGTGCTCTTCGGCCTCGATCAGCAACTCGCCCAGGGCACGGCACTGGTGATGGTGGTGCCCAACGTGTTGCTGGCGTTCTGGCGCTATCACCAGCGCAACCGCATCGATCCTCGCTATGCCACGCTGCTGGCGGTGACCAGCTTTGGTTTCGCCTGGTTGGCTTCACTGTTCGCAGTGGGGGTAGACGCCGAGCGCATGCGCTTGGCCTTCGTTGGCTTCCTGCTGGCCCTGGCGGCCTACAACTTTGCGCGGATGTTCATGGCCAAGACTCAGGCGAGCGCAGAGTTGCGCCAGCCCTGGCCCTGGCTGGGGGTGCTGGGCGGCGTAGCCGGTGCGGCCGGTGGCCTGTTCGGGGTGGGGGGCGCGGTGATTGCCACGCCGGTGCTGACCAGTGTATTTGGCACCAGCCAGGTAGTGGCCCAAGGACTATCCCTGGCGCTGGCTGCGCCCAGCACTGCGGTGACCCTGGTCACCTACGGCCTGCACGATCATGTGAACTGGGCCATGGGTTTGCCGCTTGCGATGGGTGGCCTGCTCAGCATCAGTTGGGGCGTGCGCCTGGCCCATGCTTTGCCGGAGCGGGTACTGCGTTCGCTGTTCTGCGCTTTCCTGCTGCTGTGTGCAGGGATGCTTGCGTTCAGCTGAGATTTGGCCGATGAAAATCCGCTTCGGGGATTTCCATCGGCACTGACGGCACCTTTGGCGTCAGATTCGGAAGCCTTCGATGATGTGTTCGGCCAGGGTCTCGGTCACTGGCGACTGATGGCGTTCGTTGCGCAGCAGCATGATGTTGCACAGGGGTAGTTGGGGCAGGCCTTCCGCTTCGCCGAGTATGCGCATATCGGGGGGAATCAGGCTTTGCAGTTGCGCGGTCACGGCCAGGCCGGCACTGACGACCGCCATGAGCGCCGACAGGCTCGGGCTGGTGTAGGCGACACGGTATTCGCGGCCCATGGCGTCGAGGGCGTTGCAGGCCCAGGCGCGGCAAAAACAGTCGCTGTTGAACATGGCCAGGGGCAGTGGGGTCTGCTCATGAGGGCTGAAGCCGATGGCCTCGGCCCAGACGAAACGTTCCTGGCGCAGGAATTCACCGATATCGTCCCCGGGCTTGCGGGTGACGATGGAAAGGTCCAGATCCTGGCGCTGCAGCAACTGGGAGGTGGACTCGCAATGCACTTCCACCTGCACCAGCGGATAGGCCTGGGCGAAGCGCGAAAGGATGCCCGGCAGGAAGCGCATCACGTAGTCATCCGGTGTGCCGATGCGCACCGAGCCGACCATATGCGGCTGGCGCAGGGTGTTCATCACCTCGCCGTGGAGCTTGAGGATGCGCCGCGCATAACCCAGCAGAATCTGGCCTTCGGCGGTTAGCCTGACCTGGCGGCCATCGCGCTCGAACACCGTGCGTTGCAAAACATCTTCTTCCAACCGCTTCATCTGCATGCTCACGGCCGACTGGGTACGGTTGACCATTTCCGCTGCGCGGGTGAAGCCGCCGTAATCGGCGATGGCGACAAAGGTACGCAGCAATTCGGTATCGATGGCAGGGTAGTTCATTCATCAAATCCTGAGATGCAAGGCATAAGAAACATTCGTTGGATTGATCTTAGGCCCGAGTGGACACTGGCGCCATCCCCACTGGGAGGGCACCAAGATGAAAGGTCAACACGGTTTTATCGGCACGTCGCAACACGCTCGTTTCGAGCCTCATCGGGAAAGCTGGCTCGCCGCTGCCTGGCATAAGGTCAGACGCTGGGAGCAACTGGCATATGAGCGTGAACAGCTATCACGGATGAGCGACGAGATGCTCAAGGACATCGGGCTGTCCCGCGCCGATGTGATGGAAGAAAGCGAGCGTCACTTCTGGGAAGACCCACTGAAGAAGTGAAATACAGAGGCGGTCCGCCACCGGTGAAGCGCAGGGCGGGCCGCGATCCATACCGATGGACTCAAGGGAACGAACCCATGTCGAATACCCATGAACTGGCCCAATTGAACATCGCTACGATGAAGGCGCCTCTGGACTCTCCGGTTATGGCTGATTTCGTCGCCAACCTGGAGCCGGTAAACGCCCTGGCCGACCGTGCCCCGGGCTTCGTCTGGCGGCTGCAGGACGAGGAGGGCGATGCCACCGCAATCCAGCCCTTCGGCCCTGAGGTGCTGGTCAATCTCTCGGTTTGGCGGGATGTGGCCAGCCTTACCGATTTCGTCTACCGCTCCGCTCATGTCGAGATGCTGCGCCGGCGCAAGGAGTGGTTCGAGCGGGTTTCCAGCGCGCATCAGGTGCTCTGGTGGGTGCCAAAGGGGCATAGACCCGATGTTCACGAGGCCGCTCAACGCCTGGCACAGTTGCGCGACGCAGGCCCCACGCCGGAAGCCTTCACCTTCCGCCAGACCTTCCTCGCCCCGGATCAGTCCGTACCCTTTGCACCCTTCGAGTTGGAGTGCGAAAGCCAGGCAGGCTGATGCTACTGTGAAGCGTTGTTCCCCTACCGGCACGGAGCCCTATGACCCTGAGTCTTTCCCTTCCCGAAGCTCGTCGCCTGGCCCTGGCGGCACAGGGTTTCGCTCGTGCGCCACGCGGCGCCATTCGTCATCGGCAACTGCGGGCACAACTGGACGCGCTTGGGGTGGTGCAGATCGACTCGGTAAACGCCTTGGTGCGGTCTCATTACCTGCCAGCCTTTTCCCGCCTGGGACACTATGACCGTGAGCTGCTGGACGACCTGGCCTGGGGCAAGCCCCGGCGCCGGGCGTTGTTCGAGTACTGGGGCCATGAGGCCTCGCTGTTGCCGCTGGAGCTCTATCCGCTGATGCGTTGGCGCATGGGCCGGGCGGCCAGGGGGCAGGGCATCTATCAGCAACTGGCGCGCTTTGGCTCCGAGCAACAGGGGGTGATCCAGCGCGTGCTGCAGGCGGTGCGTGAGCAAGGTGCGTTGGGCGCCGGTGCGCTGAGTACCCGTGAGGAGCGCGCCGGGCCCTGGTGGGACTGGAGCGCGGAAAAGCATGCGATGGAATGGCTGTTCGCTGCCGGAGAAGTGACGGTGGCCGGGCGTCGAGGTTTCGAGCGCCTCTACGACTTGCCGGAGCGGGTGATCCCCGCCGACATCCTGAACCAGCCGGAGATGCCTGAAGCCGATGCCCAGCGTCAGTTGTTGCTGCGTGCTGCCCAGGCGCTCGGCGTGGCCACCGAGCGTGACCTGCGGGACTACTACCGGCTGGATACCGGCGATAGCCAGGCTCGGCTGGCCGAACTGGTGGAGGAGGGCGAACTGCATCTGGCGCGGGTCGATGGCTGGAAGCAGCCCGCCTACTGCCTGGGTGAACCCAAGGTGCCTCGCAGGGTCAGGGCCAGCACGCTGCTGTCGCCCTTCGATTCGCTGATTTGGGAGCGGGCGCGTACCGAGCGCCTGTTCGACTTCCGCTACCGCCTGGAAATCTACACGCCGCAGCACAAGCGCCAGTATGGCTATTACGTATTGCCGTTCCTGCATGACGAGCGCCTGGCCGCGCGTGTCGACCTGCGCGCCGAGCGCGCCCAGGACCGCCTGGCGGTGCATGCCCTGCACGAGGAAGTGCACGGCCTCAATGAGGCCGGCATGCAGGCGTTGGCAGACAATCTGCAGGAGATGGCGAGGTGGCTGGGGCTAGGCGAGGTGGCAGTGACCTGCCGCCGGCCGGGTACCGTGCGGCTGCAGGCCCGCCTGGCGTGATCTGTTTCCTGTTGGGGGCGAATGAATTGGCCCCCAACAGGAAAAGCGCAGTCCTAGCGGCGTATCTGCTTCAGCGTCTCGGCGATGAGGAAGGCCAGTTCCAGGGACTGGTCCGCGTTCAGGCGCGGGTCGCAGTGGGTGTGGTAGCGGTCGGAGAGGCCGTCTTCGGTGATGGGGCGAGCACCGCCGATGCATTCGGTGACGTTCTGCCCGGTCATTTCGATATGGATGCCGCCAGCGTGGCTGCCTTCGGCCTGGTGCACATCGAAGAACTGCTTCACCTCGCCGAGGATGCTGGCGAAGTCGCGGGTCTTGTAGCCGCTGGAGGCCTTGATGGTGTTGCCGTGCATGGGGTCGGAGCTCCAAAGCACTTTGCGGCCTTCACGTTCGATGGTGCGGATCAGGCGCGGCAGGTGCTCGCCGACCTTTTCTGCGCCCATGCGCACGATCAGGTTGAGGCGGCCGGGGTCGTTGTCCGGGTTGAGGGTGTCGACCAGGCGGATCAGCTCTTCGCTGTCCATGCTCGGTCCGACCTTGACCCCGATGGGGTTGCCGACGCCACGCAGGAACTCCACATGGGCCCCATCCAGCTGGCGGGTGCGGTCGCCGATCCAGAGCATGTGCGCGGAGCAGTCGTACCAGCTGCCGGTGAGGCTGTCGCGGCGCACAAAGGCTTGTTCGTAGTTCAGCAGCAGGGCTTCGTGGGCGGTGAAGAAGCTGGCTTCACGCAGTTGCGGCGCGCTGTCCAGGCCGCAGGCACGCATGAAAGCCAGGGATTCGTCGATGCGACCCGCCAGTTGGCTGTACTTTTCGGTCAGTGCCGAGTTGGCGATGAAGTCGAGGTTCCACTGATGCACTTGGTGCACGTCGGCGAAACCGCCCTGGGCGAAGGCGCGCAGCAGGTTGAGGGTGGCGGTGGCCTGGTGATAGGCCTGCAGCAGGCGTTCCGGGTCCGGTATGCGGCTGGCAGCGTCGAAGCCGATGCCGTTGACGATATCGCCCCGGTAGGCGGGCAGGGTGATGTCGCCCTGGGTTTCGTTGCCGGAGGAGCGCGGCTTGGCGAACTGGCCAGCCATGCGGCCCACCTTCACCACCGGGCAGCCGGCGGCGAAGGTCATGACGATGGCCATTTGCAGCAGCACCTTGAAGGTGTCGCGGATCTTCGCGGCAGAGAACTCGGCGAAACTTTCCGCACAATCGCCGCCCTGGAGCAGGAAGGCACGGCCTTCGGTGACCTCGGCGAACTGCCGGCGCAGCTCGCGCGCTTCGCCAGCGAACACCAGCGGCGGGTAGCTCGCCAGCGTCTGCTCGACATGCGCCAGCTTCGTCGCGTCCGGGTACTCGGGCTGTTGCTGGATGGGTTTGTCCCTCCAGCTTTCAGGGCTCCATTCTTGGCTGCTCATCAGGGTCTCGATACGGCTGCTTGCGGTAGATGAGCCATGGTAACCGAAAGGCCCGAAAGCAGCGCTAGGCGCGGTAGCAGAGCAACGCGCCGCAGAGGCAGAGCAGCAGGTGGATGGCGGTGCGGAAATGCCTTTCGGCCAGGCGTTTGTGCAGATACTCCCCGGCCGCCACGCCGAGGATGAGCAACGGCGCATAGGTTGCGACGCGGGGCAGCGCCGGGGCCAGGCTGCCGTCCAGCAGGAACGCCAGGGTGAGCAGGCTGTTCAGGCCGAGCCAGACGCACAGCAGCGTGGCGCGCAGCCGCGCCTTGTCCAGCTCGGTGCCGGCCAGGGCATGCACCAGTAGCGGCCCGCCCGAGGCGAACAGGCCATGGCTGATGCCCGCCGCGCCGGTTTGCAGCCGGATCATCCAGCCTGGCGTATGGCCCCGTGGCCGGCTGCGCAGCAGTTCGCGCAAGGCGAACCAGAGGATCAGCACACCAAAACCCAGTTTCATCGCGCCGTCCTCCAGCCAGGGCCGCAGGCCATAACCGACCAGCGTGCCGATGAGCATGCCGGGCAGGACGGTCACCAGCAGCAGGCGCCACTGCACCAGGTGTCGATGGCGCCAGGCGAGAAAGCCGCTCATGAGGATGTTCAGCGGTACCAGCACAGGCAGCAGATCATGGATCGGCAGCAGCAGGGCGCCCAGCGACAGGGCGACGATGGTGCTGCCGAAGCCGGTGACGGCTTCCAGTGTGTAGGCCAGGAGAATGAACCCGCCCAATGCCAGCCAGGCGGTTTCCATCACCCCAGATCCCCGGCGAAGCGTCGGCTCATCTGCCGGTGGTAGAAGGCCGGTGCCAACCGCCACAACAGGCTGGCGAGCCAACTGCCGCGATCAGGGAACAGCCTCTGGCCGCGGCGGTCGACGGCCTTGAGGATTTCGCCCGCCATCCAATCGGCGCGGCGTACCTTGCCGATGGTCGAGCGCGCGTGTTGTGCCGGGCGTCCGTCGCCGCCGAGGGCGTTGCGCTCGATGGGGGTATCGAGAAAGCTCGGATAGACCATCAGCAGGCCCACGCCGTCACGGGCGATTTCCGCGCGCAGCACCTCGAAGGCCTGCGTCAGGGCGCTCTTGGCGGCGCAGTAACCCGCGCGTCCAAGGACCGGCATCCAGCCCGCCATCGAGCCGATGGCAACCACCTGGCCACGGCTTTCGCGCAGCAGTGGCAGGGCGGCCAGGGTCAGTTCCAGCGGTGCGTGGTAGTCCACCGCCATCACCCGGCGCAGCACTTGCGGCTCGGTGCGTAGGGTGGGTGAGCGGTGGGTGATTCCAGCGTTGTTGATCAACAGGTCAAGGCGGCCGAAGCGCTGGCGGCACGCTTCGACGAGTTGCGTATGGACGTCACCGTCCGTGATGTCGCCCGCTATGCCGAGGACTCGCTCTTCGCCCAGTTCGGCGACCCGTTCGGCCAAGCCGCTGGCGTCTAGGTCGGTCAGCAGCAGGGCGTTGCCGTGTGCGTGGCTGGCGCGCGCCAGCTCCCAGCCGAGGCCGCTGGCGGCGCCGGTGATCAGGACCACTGCCATCATCTTTCTCCGCGTCAGGTCATACCGTGGGCAGTCATGACATCGCCACCGGCGGCCTGCTCCTTGCGCAGCTCGGCGCTGTGCCGGGCAACGGTCGCGCGGTAGCTGTCCTTGTGTACGTAGTAGGCCATGCGTTCGAGCTCCAGGTACTGGTAGCCGCCGTCCAGGCGCAGGGCGGCGCGTTCGCGCTTGAATCGCTGGAAGGATCGGGCCGCCGGGCCTCCGGCTTGATGCTGGCGAATGTACAGGGCGACCAGTTCGGCCTGTTCGGCGCGGCCCTGCCAACCCAGGCCCGAAGCTTCGACCATGCCCATCATGAATAGGTCGTCGTACTCGGGATGGAAGATGTTCAGGTAAAGCTGCGGGGCGCCGGCGCGCTCAGGCCAGTTCAGCTCGCTGCGTTCGATGAAGGGGTAGTCAAGCTTGTAGCCGGTGGCCTGCAGGATCAGGTCGTACTCGGCCTGGCGCCCGTCGCTGAAGGTCACGCTGCGACCATCTACGGCAGTGATGTCTGGGCGCGGTTTGATATCGCCATGGCCGAGGTGATGCAGGACCAGGGAGTTCACCACCGGATGGGATTCGTACAGCTTGTAATCCGGGTCCGGCAGGCCGTAGTCGGAGGGTTTGCCGATCAGTGCGCGCACCAGTGCGGCATCCAGGCGCTGTTTGAGCGGGCGCGGCAGGCGGATGGCGCCGCCGAAGGTGTCGATGGGGCGGCCCAGCAGGAACTTGGGCAGGAAGTAGTAGCCGCGGCGTACCGAGAGGTCCACCGAGCGGGCACGGTGCACGGCGTCTACGGCGATGTCGCATGCCGAGTTGCCGCAGCCCACCAGCAGGACGCGCTTGCCTTCGAAGATCGCCGGGGAACGGTAGTCCGCCGAATGCAGTAGTTCACCGTTGAACTGGCCGGGCAGGGGCGGACGATTGGGTTTGTGCAAGGTGCCGTTGGCGATGAGTACACCGTCGAACTGCCATTCGCGGGTCTGGCCGTTCTGCTCGCTGGTCAGCTTCCAGCCCTTGGTCTGGCGCTCCAGGCTCACCACGCGGGTGTTGAACTGGTACTGCGAGTCGAGACCGAAATGCCGGGCATAGTCGCGGAAGTAGCGGCGCATCTCGCTGTGGTGCGGATAGGGCGCCACCTCGCTGGCCATGGGGAACTCGCTGAACTCGGTGGTGTGCTTGGAGGAGATCAGGTGCGCCGAGTCGTACATGGTGCTGTGGGGATTGTCGATGTCCCAGAGTCCGCCCACATTGTCGTGCAACTCGAAGCCGACGAAGGGAATACCGTATTTCTGCAACTGGCGGGCGCTGCACAGGCCCATAGGGCCGGCGCCGATGATGGCGTACATGCTGGGTTCGACCTCTGCGCTGTTATTCTTATGCGATTTTCGGCCCCTGGGGCGCGCGGTCTGGATTATGCCGGGAGCACGGGCTCCGGCTTCAATGGCAATAGGCGCCGGTGTAGCGCCGGGTTGGTGCGAATTGTCAGCGCCGGCCTTGAAGGAGTGATGACGTGATGTCCGAGGAGCGCCTGCTCGCGGAAGTGCATGATGAATTCGGCGTGATCCGCGTTTACGAGGTCGGCCCCTACCGCATCCTCGAATTTGGTGAGGCAGTCGAGCAGAGCTGCGTCTTCACGGCTGATCCCGCCTGGCTGGAGTACGATTACACCCGTGCCATGCTGCTCGGGGCGCTGTGCCATCCGGCGCCGGAGAATGCACTGTTCCTCGGCCTGGGTGCCGGCACCTTGACCCAGGCCTGCCTGAAATTCCTGCCGCTGGAAGATGTGGAAGTGATCGAACTGCGGCCGGACGTACCGCGCCTGGCGATTGAGTACCTGGGGCTGACCGATGACCCGCGTCTCTACGTACGTATCGGCGATGCGCTGGAGCTGCTGGGTACTACTGAGCCTGCCGACTTGATCTTCGTCGACCTCTACACCGACCAAGGGCCAGGCGTTGGTCACCTGGCCTGGAATTTCCTGGGGGCCTGCCAGAAACGCCTCAGCCCCGGAGGCTGGCTGGTGATCAACCAGTGGGCCGCGGAAGACGGCAAACCGCTTGGCGCAGCCCTGCTGCGCGGACTCTTCCATCGCCATTACTGGGAGTGCCCGGTGAAGGAGGGCAACGTGGTGCTCTTCGTGCCGGCTGACCTGGATCAGGTGCTGGATCGTGAGGCGCTCAAGGCCAAGGCTGATGCCCTGGCTCCGAGCCTGGGCTATTCGCTGCAGTCGCTGCTGGACGTGGTGCGGCCGGCGAGTTGAGCGCTCGCGCGGGCGGAGTCGGCTATTTTCCCTTGAAGTGCCCATCCCGCTTTTCCAGCATCGCCCGCAGACCTTCTTTTGCATCCTCGGTGTTCAGTAGCTGCTGTGCCATGGCAGGGAGGGCTGCGGCTGCGGCCTTTTCCCCTTCATCCAGCGTCTGGTGGGCCGAAGCCAGGGTGGCCCTGATCCCCAGAGGCGCCTGGGCAGCTACCCGTTCCGCCAGCCAGATGGCCCGGGGCAGCAAGTCCTCACTGGCCAGAACCTCCTGGACCAGGCCCAGGCGATAAGCCTCGTGGGCATCGAACTCGTCTCCGGTGAGCAGCCAGCGCATGGCATTGCCCCAGCCGGCTATCTGGTGCAAGCGGAGGGTGGCCCCGGCAAACGGGAAAATGCCCCGCTGCACTTCCATCTGGGCGAACCGGGTGTTGCTGGCACAGAGATTGATGTCGGCCGCCAGCATCAGTTCGATGCCGATGGTGTAGCAGTAGCCTTGCACCGCGACCATCAGCGGCTTGGTCAGGCGTGGGCCGCCGAAGGTGCCCCAGGGGTCGATGGCGCCTGTCGGTAGCTGCCAGCCCTGCCTGAAGGTGTCCCCGACACTGGCCAGGTCCAGCCCGGCGGTGAAGTTTTCGCCGTGGGCGAAGATCAGCGCGCAGCGCACATTGTCGTCCCGTTCGTACTCGCCCAGGGCCAGTACCAAGTCGTCCAGCATCGCCTGGTCGAAGGCATTGCGTTTGGACGTTCGATCAAGGCCGATCAGCATGATATGGCCGTGCTTTTCACGGCTGACGCAGCCGGCGGAGCTGGTGGACATGGATGGCTTTCCTTCGTGGGAATAGCGGGTGGGCACGTGGGATATAGACCCGCTCGGCAGGCTTGTCCATTGGCGTGCGCCGTCTGGCGGGGAGGAAACGTCAGCGCCGAAAAAGCTGCACGCGTGCCAGAAATTTCCTGTATGATGCGCGCCGGCCAACTGACGGCCCCGATCAAGTACTGCGTTTTTTCCCGAGGCGCTTTGCCTTCGGCTGCAAGTCCGCCGTGCGGACTACCCTTGACGTTTCATCCATTCCCAATAAAGCGATCACGCAAATTCTCTACCAGGCTGCCAGGGTGACCCACAAGGTCCTTCACGGCATGTGCAGCCATGGAACAAGGGTCTTTGCGGATGCACACGAGGCAGACCCATGACCCAGGAACTCGGCACTTTCGCCGCGCTCGGCATTCATCCCAATGTACTGGCCGCAATTACTGCGGTTGGCTATGAAGAGCCGTCCCCCATCCAGGCCCAATCGATTCCGGTGATCCTCGCCGGTCACGACATGATTGGCCAGGCCCAGACCGGTACCGGCAAGACTGCAGCCTTCGCGCTGCCGATCCTGTCGCGTATCGATCCGGCCAAACGAGAGCCGCAGGCGCTGATCCTGGCACCGACCCGCGAGCTCGCATTGCAAGTCGCCACCGCTTTTGAAACCTACGCCAAGCAGATGCCCGGCCTGAACGTGGTCGCCGTCTACGGTGGCGCGCCCATGGGTCCGCAGCTCAAGGCCCTGCGCCAGGGCGCCCAGGTGATCGTGGCTACCCCCGGCCGTCTGTGCGACCACCTGCGTCGCGACGACAAAGTGCTCGCTACCGTGCAGCAACTGGTGCTGGACGAAGCGGACGAAATGCTCAAGCTCGGCTTCATGGATGACCTCGAAGTGATCTTCGAAGCCCTCCCGGAAAGCCGCCAGAGCGTGCTGTTCTCCGCGACCTTGCCGCCGTCGATCCGTTCGATCGCCGAGCGTCACCTGAGGAACCCGCAGCACGTCAAGATCGCCGCCAAGACCCAGACCGTCGCGCGCATCGAGCAGGCTCACCTGATGGTCCATGCCGACCAGAAGACTGCTGCTGTACTGCGTCTGCTGGAAGTCGAGGAATTCGACGCGCTGATCGCTTTCGTGCGTACCAAGCAGGCCACCCTGGACCTGGCCAGCGCGCTGGAGGCCAAGGGCTACAAGGCCGCAGCACTGAACGGCGACATCGCCCAGAACCAGCGCGAGCGCGTCATCGAGTCCCTGAAGGATGGCCGTCTGGACATCGTGGTCGCCACCGACGTGGCCGCCCGTGGTATCGACGTGCCGCGCATCACCCACGTATTCAACGTGGACATGCCGTACGATCCGGAATCCTACGTGCACCGTATCGGTCGTACAGGTCGTGCCGGTCGCGATGGCCGCGCGCTGCTGTTGGTTACCCCGCGTGAGCGCCGTATGCTGCAAGTGATCGAGCGTGTGACCGGCCAGAAGGTGGCCGAGGTGCGCTTGCCCAACGCCCAGCAAGTGCTGGACGCACGCATCAAGAAGCTGACCAACAGCCTCAGCCCGCTGGTGGCCGACGCCGACGCCAAGTACGGCGATCTGCTGGACCGTCTGGTTGCCGACATCGGTTGCTCTCCGCGTGCCCTGGCTGCTGCACTGCTGCAGCGGGCCACCAATGGCCAGGCGCTGAACCTGGCCGACGTAGAGCGTGAGCAGCCGCTGGTGCCGAGCGCCCAGCCCCGCGAGCGTCGTGAGCGTGACGGCGGTGAGCGCAGTGAGCGTGGTGAGCGTGGTGAATACCGCGAGCGCCGTGCCCCCATGCCTCTGGCAGAAGGGCGCGTACGCTGCCGCACCGCCTTGGGCACCCGCGACGGCATCGCCGCCAAGAACCTGCTGGGCGCCATCCTTAACGAGGGCGGTATTGCTCGAGAGGCCATCGGTCGCATCCAGATCCGCGAAACCTTCAGTCTGATCGAACTGCCGGAAGAAGGCCTTGAGCGTCTGCTGGGCAAGCTGAAGGACACTCGCGTGGCGGGTAAGCAGCTTAAGCTGCGTCGCTATCGCGAAGACTGAAGCTCGTCGCCGTAAACAAGAGAGCCCCGCATTGCGGGGCTTTTTTGGTGCGCCCAGCATGGGCGCAATCTTGTGGGTGAGAGTCCCGCCGTGAGTTGACCACAGCGAACGAAGTGAAGCGCAACTGCATGAGGGCGACCAAGTGTGGGGAGGAAGCGTGGAGCGAAGCCGCGAGCCGATGAACAAGAACCGGATACAAGGCGATGCCGACCAGGGCGAGCGGGCCAAAAGCCGCGAAGCCCTCGTGGTCAAAGGGCGGCGGCGTAGATCCGGCGGTTGTGCGGTGAAGGATTGCGTCCTTACCTGGGGAGATCTCGCCTTGTGCCTGAAAGGGCGACGGCGGCAGCCGGAGCGAGAAGTCAGCAGAGGCCGTAGTAGTAGTTTTTTTTTCGACGAAGGGCCGAACGAGAGAGAGCGCCGGAGGCCATCTTGATGCGACATGACCGGAAGTCAGATGCCCGCCAAACGCGGGGCGGACGCAGACGAGAAGCGGTGAAACCGTGAATCGCTCCGTCAGCGACGAGGCATGGCGCCCGCAAGGTGATCCCGAAAGCGCAGGGCAAGGGCTGCTGCAACGCGCCTTTGCGAGAGGCAACCTGCAACGCGCCTGGAAACGAGTCAAGGCTAACAAGGGGGCGGCGGGTGTCGACGGTCTGGATATTGAGCAGACGGCCGAGCACCTGCTGACCGAGTGGGCCGGGATTCGCCATCAGCTGCTGTCAGGGGCGTATCGGCCCAGCCCGGTACGCCGCGTGGTGATTCCCAAGCCCGATGGTGGCGAACGCGAGCTGGGTATTCCGACGGTCACCGACCGGCTGATCCAGCAAGCGCTGCTGCAAGTCTTGCAGCCGCTCCTCGATCCCACCTTCAGTGAACACAGCTACGGTTTCCGTCCGGGTCGTAACGCCCACGGCGCGATTCTCGCGGCGCAGCGTTATGTCGCGTCAGGACGGCGGATCGTGGTGGATGTGGACCTGGAGAAGTTCTTCGACCGGGTCGATCACGACATCCTGATTGATCGTTTGAGCCAACGGATAGCGGACCGGCCGGTAATCCGGCTGGTCCGCGCCTATCTGGATGCTGGAACGCTAAAGGCTGACGTGATCGAGAAAAGCCGCTGCGGGGCGCCGCAAGGCGGCCCGCTGTCGCCGTTGCTGGCGAATGTGCTGCTGGACGAAGTGGATCGGGAGCTGGAGCGAAGAGGCCACTGTTTCGTGCGCTACGCCGATGATGCGAACGTCTACGTCCGCAGTCAAAAGGCAGGTGAACGCGTGATGGCCTGGCTGAAGCGTCTGTATGGACGGCTGCACTTGAGCGTCAACGAGAGCAAGAGTGCGGTGGCGAGTGCGTTTGGCCGCAAGTTCCTCGGTTATGCCCTCTGGCTGGCCCCGAATGACGAGGTGCGCCGCGGGGTGTCGATGAAGGCGCGGGAAACGCTCAAGCAACGGGTCAGGCAACTGACCCGCCGGTCCGGTGGCTGTAGTTTGGCTGATGTGGCCGGGAAACTGCGCAGCTACCTCCTGGGATGGAAAGGGTATTTCGGGTTGGCACAAACCCCTCGAATCTGGCGAGCGCTGGACGAGTGGATACGCCGCCGCCTGCGTGCCCTTCACCTCAAGCACTGGCGCCATGGCAAGACGACCTACCGGGAGCTACTCCGCCTTGGAGCCAGTCCCCAGGTGGCGCAATCGGTGGCAGCACTGAGCCGCCGCTGGTGGCATAACAGCCTCTCCGCTGTGCACCGCGTGCTGACGATTGCCTACTTTGACCGTCTCGGCGTGCCGCGCCTCTCCTAACCTCAATCTCTCGAACCGCCCGGTGCGGACCCGCATGCCGGGTGGTGTGGCAGGGGAGCGGCCTGCGAAGGCCGCCCCCTATGCCGAT